>DAORTY010000033.1:0-30184 GCA_035432905.1 Ilumatobacteraceae bacterium
CCGGCCTCCAGCCCAGCACACTCAACATCATCGGTGCGCGGCCCGCGATGGGAAAAACCGCCGTGGGGCTGGGCATTGCGGTCAACGTCGCCAAGGCCACGCAGAAACCGGTGTTGGTCTTCTCGCTCGAAATGGGCCACGCCGAGCTGACGCAGCGAATCCTGTCCAGCGAGGCCGAGGTCGAGTCGCAGAAGCTGCGCAGCGGCCGTCTGGTGGAGTCCGACTGGACCAAGATCGGTCGCGCCATCAACCGCATCGACAGCGTGCCGCTGTACCTCGACGACAACCCTCGTGTCACGGTCATGGAGATCCGCGCGAAGGCCCGCCGGCTGAAGGCCCGCCACGGTGGGCTGGCGTTGATCATGATCGACTACCTGCAACTGATGAGCGGCGGCATGAACAGCGAGAACCGCCAGCTCGAGGTCAGCGAAATCAGTCGTGGTCTCAAGGTTCTGGCTCGTGAGCTCGACGTGCCGATCATCGCCCTCAGCCAGCTGAGCCGAAACCTGGAGAGCCGAGCCGACAAGCGCCCGATGCTCGCCGACCTTCGTGAGTCGGGCTCGCTCGAGCAGGACGCCGACGTCGTCATGTTCCTCTACCGCGACGAGGTCTACAACCGAGACTCGCCCGACAAAGCCAGCGCCGAGCTCATCATCGCCAAGCACCGTTCCGGCCCCACCGGCGTCGCGAGGCTGGTTTGGCGCGGTCAGTACACCAAGTTCGGCAACGCCGCCCGCGGCGTCTGACAAGGTGCAGCGACCGGCTATACATTGCCTACGTTTGGTTCCCGACCTACGTGTCCTCCTGTCACGGCCTGGATGTGTCGAAGCCAGCACATACACAGCGTCCGTAATCTTGTGTTGCAATTGACACATTGAACCCCAAGTAGCTAGTGTGCTGATGTGAACACACAGACATTCCGGGTGCGGTCAGGCAAAGACCTCGGCCGCACGTTGCGCGAGGCACGCAACAACCTCGGCCTCACACAGTCAGAGATGATCGACCACATCGGCGCCCCCTACGACCGTACGCGGCTGGCGCGAATGGAAGCAGGGGAGGGACTGCAGTCGTTCACGCGGATCGTCGAAGCGTTGCGGGCTCTGGGTGTGGAAGTGACCGCCACCATGACGATCCCCGAGATGAGCGATCAATGAGTGTTCGCCGACTCGAGGGTATGGCTCGGCGACGAACATGCGGCATCGATCGACGCGAAACGGCCCTGGGATCTGCGCTGCCGCTACACCGACACGATCCTCAACCGCATTGCGACCAACAGCCCCTTCATCTCATGCTCGCTGCCAGTAGGTCGCAGTAAGCAGAACGCCGGCCCGTGGGCGACGGGGCTACTTCCCGAGGGATCACATCTGCAGGCGCTGGCGGCACGGGCGAAGGCACCAACGAACTACACGGCCGACCTCTTGGGCCGCTACGGACGAGACATCGCCGGCGCGTACACGATCACCGCCGGCGAACCACCCGAACCGCGACGGTGGGCGCTCGAGCGATATACCGCTGGAGAACTCGCGGCCGACCTTCGGAACTCTGCGACCGAACCGGGCTTCGCAATCCGCGACGACAGCGAACTGTTGTTGGCCGGGTTGCAGAACAAATTGCTCGTCGTCCGCACGGGCCCGAACGAATGGGCCCGCCCGATCAACGGGCACCCGTCAACTCACATCATGAAACTCGACGACCCCAAACGCCCGGGCCTCACCGCAGCAGAACACGCCTGCTTGCTGATCGCGAAGGCTGTGGGACTCACCACGGTCAACGCCGAGATGATCGATGTCGACGGGCTGGCGATCCTGGTCGTCGATCGCTACGACCGGACGGTCAATGATGATGGCACCTTGCGACGCATTCATCAAGAGGACGCATGCCAAGCACTCGGAACGAACCTCGACGCGGGCCGCGGCCGCGGCAAGTACCAGACCGCAGGCGGCCCCAGCTATGCCGAAATCGCCGAGCTCGTGCGCGCTCACTCGGCTCGCTCCAAGGACGAGCTTGCTGAGCTCCTGCGGCTTGCCGCGTTCACGTCGATCATCGGCAACGCCGACGGACACGGAAAGAACATCTCGTTCCTCATCGACACCGAGAGAGGAACCATCACCCTGGCGCCGGCCTACGACACCGTCCCGACAGCACTCTGGCCGGAGCTGCGCAATACCCAAGCGATGTCTGTCGCCGGCAAGTTCTCCGTCGCAGCATCCTTCGACGATCTCGTCACGGAGGGCGCCTCGTGGGGTCTCACCCGAGCCGAAGCCAGCGACACTGTCGAGCAGCTGGCAGGCGCAGTCGCGGATGCTGTGGCAGACCTGGGTCACCGAGAGGATCTGGTGAACCTGGTCGCTGGTCGAGCCACCGACCTACTCCGTGACTCGAAGCTCAACCCTTGTAGTTGAGGATTGCGGTGAGGCGGTGCTTGACGGTGATCAGGTCGGTCTGATCGGCCATCACCGCCTCGATGTCCTTGTAGGCGTCGGGGTGCTCATCGACCAGACGCGCCGCCGAACCCTCCAACCATGTGCGCCCGGCCATGGCCCCGATCAACGACTCTGGTGTGAGCCGCCTCTTCGCCTGGGTCCGCGACATGCGTCGCCCGGCGCCGTGCGAGCACGAACACCACGACGCCTCGTTGCCCAGCCCCTCGACGATGAACGTGTCGGTGCCCATCGAGCCGGGGATGATGCCGAGGTCACCCTCGAACGCACGGATCGCTCCCTTGCGGGTGATCCACACGGTCGTGTCGACGCCATCGATGAGGTGGTTCTCGGGGACGGCGTAGTTGTGGTGGCAGTTGATCGTCTGCATGATGCGACCGCGACCGACGAACTTGAACAGCTCGGCGGTCATGGTCGCGAACATTGCCGCCCGGTTGCCGAGGGCGTAGTCCTGCAGCCACAGCAAGTCGGCGGTGTAAGCCTCGAACGCCGGGGTTCCCTGCACCAGCCACGCCAGGTCAGGGTCGTCGAGGTGATAGCCGTTGACCACCTTCGAGAAGTCCTTCGCCGCCGACTTGATATGGGTCGTGGCGATCTCGTTGCCGATACCACGTGACCCGGAGTGCAGGACCGCCCACACCCGCTGGTCCTCGTCGAGCGAGAGCTCGGCGAAGTGATTGCCGGACCCGAGGGTGCCGAACTGACGCAACGACTTGACCCGCTGCCGGTGATCGAACCGCGCCGGCATGCCGTGCTCGTCGAACCAACGTCCGGCTTGAACCGTGGACTCGTTGTGCGCCTGTCCCATTCCTGCCGGCACCGTCCGTGCGACGCGATCGAGCAATGGCCCGAGGTTGTCGGGCAGGTCGCGGGCAGTGAGGTCGGTCAGTGCCGCGGCCATACCGCAGCCGATGTCGACACCCACAGCTGACGGCACGATCGCTCCTTCGGTGGCGATCACCGAACCGACGGTGACGCCATAGCCGAGGTGAGCGTCGGGCATCAGCGCGATGGGGCCAGCAAGGATCGGCAGGCGCGCCGACGCGGCGGCCTGACGGACCGTGTTGCTGTCGAGCTCGGTCGCCCAGTTCCGCAGGTTCGGCGCTACGAGCTCGCTGTGGCCTTGGAACCGATTGATGTGTGTGTTGTCGTTCTGGTTGGTTCCCATTTGGGGCATCCTTCGAGAGTTGGGTGTACGGATGAAGAGCGATGGACGCGAACGCGAAGCGTGGGCGCTGCGTCGAAGTCGTCGCGATCGGGAATCGGTCGTGGACTGGCGTCAGCTGGCGGGCTGGAAACTCGGCTGAGTCGACCTGCGGAACTGCAGGGACTGTGACCGGGTTGTCCAACCCGCGCTCGTATCAGAACGGCGCTGATCGGACAGGTGGGCGAACGACATGGTCGACTCGGTGCGTTCGCCCGTTGACAACGACGCGCGAATGCCGGGCATTTCGAATTTGAGTTCCATGTGGTTCACCTCCTCGAACAGTTGGGGATCATAGAAGTCCACGAACCGGAGGCTGCTACGAATTTTCGCTTGCCGGTGCGATGTAGGTTCGCGATCATGAGCACGCGCCATTTGGAGAAGTCACGCACAGTTCCGGTGGGCATGGAGGCGGCGTACCACCCAGTGTTGACCGTTCCGCTGCCACAGATTTTCGGCCGACGGTTCTGGGTGATCGCACCGATCGTGGGGGTGACTGGTCAAGAGGGTGAGTGGGGCTCGGCCGTCGGCCAGACGCGCACCATCAAGATGAGCGACGGTGGCAACATGCTCGAGACGCTCACGGTGATCGATCGGCCGAACCAGTTCAGCTACACGATCAGCAACGTCAAAGGGATGATGAAACTACTCGTCGCTGCCGCTGCAGGAACCTGGGCGTTCGAACCCGACGGTGATGGCACCCGCATCACCTGGAGCTGGGAGGTCACCCCGACAAAAGTGCTCGGTCGCGCCGCAATGCCGATCTTCGCACGGCTGTGGTCGGGCTTCGCCGGTCAGGCCATGGAGGAGATCAACAAGATCGTGACCACGGACCAGTCGGTCTGATACCGACTCCGCTCATGCTGCACGACTGACACATCGAACCCGAGCAGTACGCCAGACATGAGGCACGACGCGGTCGTCGGCACGCATTCGAGTGGCTGAACCCAAGGACCACCGCGCTCGTGGTGGTCGACATGGTGCCGTTCTTCCTGACTGGCAACGCGTACGCCCGCGGCATCGTTCCCAACATCGCGCGGCTGGCGACAGCGTTGCGGTCAGCAGGGGGCACCGTCTGCTGGGTGCTGCCGAGCACCGCCGAGCCACCACCGGTGTCCATCGAGTTCTTCGGCCCCACGGTGGCCGAGTTGTACCGCAGTTCGGGTGGTGAGGGGCCGCTGCGCGAGCGACTGTGGTACGAGTTCGACGTCCACCCGGGCGACCTCCTGGTGCAGAAGTCGTCGGCCGGAGCCTTCTTTCCCGGCAGATGTGATCTGCACGAGCAGCTACACCACGCGGGTATCGACACGGTGTTGGTGGTCGGCACTGTGGCGAACGTGTGTTGCGAGTCGACCGCCCGCGACGCGAGCACCCAGGGCTACCGAGTGATCATGATCGCCGACGCCAACGCAGCCACGCGCGATCGTGACCTGAACTCCACGCTGCACACCATCTATCGCAGCTTCGGTGACGTCCGCCCAACTGCTGAAGTCGTGGAGATGATCGAGACGGGGACCTGACGGTCAGCCGACGGGTTCGGCGACCAACGGCTGCCAGACCGTGATCTTCGGGGCACCCTCGTCGAGGTCGGGCGCGGGGTTGCCCACGATGGCCGCTGCACGGGCCCGCTCTTCGTCGGTGAATGCCCGCACACTGTGGCAGAACTCGACCATGTTGCCGCTGGGATCGGTGATGTAGATGCTGACGCAGAACTCGTGGTCGACCTCGAGCACCGTCTGCCCGTGACTGCGCCAGCGGTCGCGGTGACGCGCCAGTTCGTCGAGTGACGAGGCATCGAACGCGATGTGGTTGACCCACACCGGTAGGCCGTGCGACTTGTTGATGTCGACGGGGAACTCGGTGCCGATGGCCGAGTCGTGGATCTCCCAGAACGCCATCATCCCGGTCTCACCGTTCGGTGACTCGTCGGTGGCATAGAAGAAGTGCTTGCTGAAACCGGTGACGACTCCCTCGGCGTTGGGCGGGTTCGGTGCGGCGACCACCTTGACGAGGTGGAAGCCCATGACCTCTGTGTAGAAGCGATGCGTGACCGCAGCGTCGTGAGTGGCGAGTGCAACGTGATGGAAGCCCATCGCGCAATTGTCGCGCTGTTGCGCGACCATCGGCGTACCGGAGGCACACTGTGGCCATGTTCCTCGGTAAGGACCTCATCGTGTGGATGCTGCTCGCTCTGGGCGGAGCGCTGTTCGCCGGCAATCTGATGGCCGTGGTGCGGCCGCCGGCCGCCCCGAAGCAGGATGGCGATCTCACGCAGGCGCCCCGCGCGCGCAGCTTGACCATGGCGGTCATCGGCCTTGTCGTGGCGCTCGCTGCACTTGCGGCGCTGATTGCGCGATAGATCGAATTCGCTCGATCCCTCAAATCTGGCGTCATGACTGCCCGCGCCCAGCGTCGTGTTGTCGTGATCGTGTATCTGGCGGGCGGCGTGGCAGCGGTGGGCTTGCTCATTGCATACGTCGTCGCGACCAGACAGCCCGCGGCACCGTCGACCCGGCGCGCGACGCAGCAGGTCGTCACCGCCAGCAGGGTCCGAGTCAACGACTGGTTGGGGGAGCACGGGCGGGTCACCAGCGTCGAGTCACTCGAGGCCGTCGGCGTACTGGTACGCACCGCCAACCACCTGATCGTGTATCGGCCCGACGATGAGGTCGTCGTGCTGCGTCGACGTGCTGCGCGGTCTGAGTAGCGTGCTGTCGGGCGGACTTGCGCACGTTCGATGCCAGCCACCGCAGGGAAGCGACAGGGCAGGTCGAGATGCGTGACACGGCGAGCGATCCGCAGGTTGCACGGCCACACTTTGTTTCGCGCCGTGTCGCTCTCGCCGGTCGCTCCGCCGAGGCACTACTGGTCGGCGTCGTCGGTGCCTGGCTGGGTTGGTTGGTCGGTGGTCTGGTGCATTCGGCTGTCGGAATGACGATGGCCGTGGTTGCGGGCATGAACGGTGTGCTGAGTGGGTGGCGGGGCATCTACTCCTGGCGAACAAGCCACGGCGTCGCGGCGTTCGTGCTGGACAGCACCTGGGCGACCTTCCCGGTTGGCGTTGGATTGATCGCGCATGTGGCGGCGCGTGTCTCGAAAGATGGGGGAGGTTTCGAGCGCTCGCTGAGCATTCGCCAGGACCGACACGTCTACTGCGGCGGTGCGCACCTGCAGCCCGGGTTCGCACTCACGCTCGGCAACGTGATCTCGAGTGCGGGCGACACCTCTCGCGTGCGACGCCGCAAACTGATCACGGACCATGAGGCGGTCCACGTCTGGCAGGCCCGTTGGTTCGGGCCGGCGTATCTGGTGCTGTACCTCGGGTGGACGGCCATGGGGGCGCTCGGTGGTGTACTGCTGTGGCTGCGCCGCGGCCGTCGAGAGCAGCTGGGCCACATGGTGGAATCGTGTTCGTACTACCTCAATCCGTTCGAGTGGTGGGCGTACAGCCGTGACGACCTCTGGCCACCTCCCGGTCTGGCCCAGGGAGTGGGTTGGCGAAAGCCGGTGGTCCGCCCATTGGCCGACATCCGCGCACACCGCACGGTCGATGCCGAGTAGCCGGATCTACTGGGCATCGACCCATCACGACTGACGGAGTCTCACTTTTCGTCATCATTTCGTAATGTAAGTGTGTACCCAGTTTCGTCTGATTCGCCTTTCTCAGGGTGCCAACAACGGCAGCCAACAAGGAGATGCGAAATGAGAAGCAGTGTGGTTTTCGCCCGAGCAGCGATGTGTGTCACGGCCGGTTCACTTGCGGTAGGAATGTTCAGCGGTACTGCCGCCGCCTACGATGCTCGACCCGCCGACAACGTGGTGTGCGACCTGACGACCCAGTTGCAGTTGCCGTTGCTCTGCCCGGTTCCAGCGGTTCCCGTGCCCACTTTGCCGACTCCTGCGCTGCCGGTGCCCGTGCTGCCGGTGCCCGTGGTGCCACCGGTGGTCGTGCTGCCGGTTCCCGTGGTGCCATCGCTGTCCGACGACGGTGTTGTCGCTGATCTGCTCGACGAGGGCGGCATTGTCGACGAAGTTCTCGGCGACGACGGTGTCGTCGACCGACTGTTGAACGGTTCCGAGGGCGGCGCCATCAACGCCGGCTCAGTTGTCGGCCAAGTCGTCGGTGATGTCGTCGGTGACGGTGGTGTCGCAGGTGAGGGTGGTGTCGTCGGTGACGGTGGCGTCGTTCGTGACGGTGGTGTCGTTGGTGGTGCTGTCGATGACCTCATCGGTAACGGTGGCACGGTCGACAAGGTGCTGTGCACGGTCAGTCAAGTGCTGAGCGTGCAGGGTTCGACATGTCCATTGGCTGCCACGAATTCCTCGCCAGTGACCTCCACCGTCCCTGCGGTCGTAGCTCCGGTCGTTGCTCCGGTCGTCACCACTCTGACGAACGTCATCCCTCCCAGCACCAGGGGAGTCGGTGGGGGAACCGCCACGAATGTGGCAGCCGGCGTGCGGCACTCCGACACTGGCGGTTCGTCGCTGCCCGTGACGGGGACCACCGGTGTGATTGCAATGCTCGGGATCGGTGGCGTCCTGAGTGCCGGTGGCATCGTTGCACGTCGCGTCATGCGGCCTCGGCTTGGGTGAGCCGGTCAGCATCCAGGTACAGGGGGTTCGGGTGTTCCCGAACCCCCTTTGGTGTTCCGGGCCGTTCGTCTCCTCCTGGCATCGTGGGCGGCGTGCATACGCAGAGTGACCGAGCTGTTGACATTCCGGCGCCAGCCGCACAGAATGTAACAATACCGCTCAAAGTGGTTGTGACGCCGCATTAGGTGACGGGGACGGGATGCTTCGGACTGACGACAACAACACCTTGGATCTCACCGACGGTCAACTGCTCGTGCGTCTGCGCCAGGATCACAACGACTCGTTTGCCGAGTTGGTCGGTCGCCACCGGTCCGCGGCAATGTCGGTCGCTCGGCGGGTGCTCCCGGGAGACGCGGCGAGTGCGGAGGACGCAGTCGAAGATGCAATCGCCGCGACGCTGACCGCGATTCGTCACAGCCACGGGCCAGACGTTGATTTCCGACCCTACTTCCTCGCTGCCACACGGACGGCCGCGATCCATATCAGCTGTCGTCGGCTGCAGACCGGCGAATCCACTGATACCTGGGCCACTGATGGCTCCGAGTTCGCGACAGCAGAGTCCGCCCGCGAGTTCAGCGTGCTCGACGAATGCTTTGGGCGGTTACGTCCGGCGTGGCGCCAGGTCCTGTGGCAGGTGGACGTTGACTGCGTGCCGTCGCCGGTCGTTGCAGACCGGCTCGGTGTCTCGCGTCGTGCCGTCGACGCTGTGTGTCAGCGTGCTCGCCGGCACCTCGCGCGCGACTACGTCGCCCACCTGATACCCGTTGCGAGCGGGGAAGCCAGCTGCGCGTCCCTGCAGCACGTGCTCTGCGACTACGGCCTCGGTATGGCGTCGCAGACCAATGGTGAACTCCTCGAGTCGCACCTCGAGCACTGCCCTCCGTGCGCAGCACGTGTGCAGGCAGTCCGTCGCCTCCCCGAACAGCTACCGGGTGTGCTGCCACCTGCTGCGGTCGGTGTCTGGAAGTTGCTCGCGTCGCTGTTCATCGGCGGCGGCGCTGCGTCGGTCTCAGCGGTGGGAGTGGCGTGTCTCGTCGTCGTCGCCCCGATGGTCGCGTCCGATTCGACACCGACGCAACCCCCAACCGTGATCGATGATGTCGCTGCACCCTCGAGCGCCATCGACCAGCCGACGCACACGGCAGGTGTTGCACCAGAAGCGACCTCACCGATCATGAGCGGTGGCTCGTCGCCCCTCGTTGCCATCTCGTCGCCGGCCGAGGGCGCGGTGGTGGTGCCGCTCATCGATCCAGCTCGTGAGAACACACCGTCGGGCGTCGAGGTTGCGGTCACGCAGCCTGGCGTCGCGTCGCAGGTGACGACGGGTCCAGTTGCCGTGAACCCGCAACCGAGGGTGTCGATCGACCCCAACATCGGTGCGGTTCAAGTGTCGGTGCCGCTTGCCGTCACTACTCCTCTCACCACCATCGCGATCGATGTGGAGCTGGAAGTGAGCAACGGAGGCGTACAGGTGAACGTGTCCACCGATCTCACAGTGCCGGTGCTGGACGTCACCGTGCCGACTGTGTCGATCGCGGTGCCGCTACCGCCGATCTCTCTGCCGCTGGTCACGCTGCCGACCGTCACGCTGCCGACCGTCACGCTGCCCGGACTTCACCTTCTCTGACGTTCGGGGAGGATTCGTGTCGCGAGAACCCACGCTGATGGTTCGCGGATCAACCGCCGTACCGTCACACACCATGCAGTCATCCCATCACCCGATCATTGAAGGAGCACACTGATGTCCGAGTTCTTCGACACCGTGGAAACCATTCGTTACGAGGGGCCCGAATCCGACAACCCGTTGGCCTTCCGCTGGTACGACGCCAACCGGGTGGTCGCCGGGCGCACCATGGCCGAGCACCTGCGCTTCGGCGTCTGCTATTGGCACTCGTTCACCTGGGACGGGTTCGACATCTTCGGCGGCCCCACCCAGGATCGCCCATGGCACCCCAGTCAAGACCCGACGCTCGACGCGATGGTGGCAGCGAGAATGAAGATGGACACGGCGTTCGAGTTCTTCTCGAAGCTGGGCGCACCGTTCTTCTCGTTCCACGACATCGACATCGCTCCCGCCGGCGAAACGTTTGCTGAGAGCTGCCGCAATCTCGACGAGATGGTCGATGTCGCCGCGGCGCACATGGAACGCACCGGCGTCAAGTTGCTGTGGGGTACCACCAACGCCTTCTCGCATCGTCGCTTCATGGCCGGCGCCGCGACCAATCCGGATCCTGCCGCGTTCCGCTATGCGGCTGCGCAAGTAGCCCACTGCATGAGTGCAACCAAGCGACTGAACGGCGCCAACTATGTGCTGTGGGGCGGTCGTGAGGGATACGAGACGCTGCTCAACACCGACATGAAGCGTGAGCTCGACCAATTCGGCCGCTTCCTCAACCTGGTGGTGGAGCACAAGCATGCGATCGGTTTCGAGGGCTCGCTCCTCATCGAACCCAAGCCGATGGAACCCACCAAGCACCAGTACGACTACGACGTCGCGACCGTGTACGGCTTCCTCGAGAAGTACGGCCTGGAGAACGAGATCAAGGTCAACATCGAGGTCAACCACGCCACGCTGGCCGGGCACGACTTCCACCACGAGGTCGCCACTGCTGTCAACAACGGCATCTTCGGCTCCATCGACGCCAACGCCGGCGATGACCGACTTGGCTGGGATCTCGATCGCTTTCCGGTGTCGGTCGAGCAGATGACGCTGGGCATGTTGGAGATCCTGCGCGGTGGCGGTTTCACCACCGGTGGCTTGATGTTCGATTGCAAGCTGCGTCGTCCGTCGGTGTCGCGTGACGACTTGTTCATTGCTCACATCGGTGGGATGGACACGATGGCCCGCTCACTGTTGGCTGCCGCAGCAATCATCGATGGCGGTGAGCTCGATGCTTACCGAGCGGCCCGCTACGCCGGCTGGAACGATGCCCACGACGTGCTGGCCGGCGACGTGTCGCTGCAGCAGATGCACGACGACCTTGTCGCCAACAACGTGGAGCCCGCACATGTCAGCGGCCGCCAAGAGATGCTCGAGGGCCTGGTGGCCCGCCACATCGAACGTATTCGCTAGCTCGCAGAAATCTGTTCGGTGCTGCGTCATGACGTGCGACCGTCGGCGTCTTCACCGTGGGTCGATTGACCGTTGATCTCCCGTCTCTCGGTCAGTCACCCATTTGCTCCGTCAATCGGGGGGGCCTTCGGTCCTCCCACCGAAAGCCCCCTCTTGGCTCTTTCGAGTCAGCTGCGGAGTTGCTCGACCAACCACACCATGACCTGGTGGGCCTGTTTCCAGGCGTAGTGCTCACCGTCGAAGCGCTTCGTGGTCGGGGCGTCTGCAAGCGACACCACCTGTAGACCATGCGCGGTGCCGTATTGCTGCATCGCAGCCAACATCAACCCTGTGCGGTCCCCCTCCTCGGGGGCGAACTCCGCAGCTCGTGGAGCTGGGGCCAGCAGCACGAGCTCGGCTCCATGCTCGGTGGCGATCGATCGGATCTCATCGAACAGCGCGTCGAGCATCGTCGTCGACTCAGGGGATCCGAACCGGATGAGCGCCCCATCCACCAGCCGATCGGACATGTCGTTGACGAGTAGGCACGCGACCTGTGTCGCATGCGTGCTGTCGATCGCGTCGGCAAGGTCGTGGCGCCAATCGCCGCAGAAATTGCTGAGATCTCCACCTTGGACACCGTCGACAGTGACCAAGCCTGGAAGGAACGAGCAACCGGGCCGCGCAACCGACACCATGTCGGGCACGGTCGCCTGTTCTGGCTTCCACGGCGCCACGTTGGGGAACGTCAGAACTTCCCCACCGGCGAGCGAATGAGCGACCGAGTCGCCGAACATCACCAGGTGCACCGGCTGACCTGTTGGAAGCGAGGTGCCAGTGTTGGCGATCACGGTGCTCGGCGAGGTACCAGTGTTGGCGATCACGGTGCTCGCCGGTGGCACGGGTTCCGCGCCCCGGTCTCCTGAAACCGACGGCGGCGCAGTTGCCACGATCAACACCGCCACGACCGTCGCGGTTGCCGCAGCCCACGACATCAGCGCACCCACCCGACCCAACCGCCGACGCAACGCTCCACGGCGGATCGGGCGTTCCACCAGCCAGTAGGAAAGGAGTGCTGCTGCGAACGTCAGCGCCAGACGAGTGGCGAACAGCGCCACTGACCCATTCGCGAGACCAGTGCGGGAGGCATCGAACACGACCAGGATCGGCCAGTGCCACAGGTACACGCCGTACGAGATCGCACCCAAGCCGAGCAGCCCCCTCATGGAGAGCAGTTGGCGAACACCGGGCGCGTGTTCTGCGCCCGCGATCAGTAGCGCTGCAGCCAGCGCCACAACCAGGAATCCGCCACGAGCCATCATCGTCGAGCGCTCGTCGGCGACGAAGGCCATGGTCAGCAGTACGGCGCCGCCGACCGTCGCACCCAGCCCCGCAACTCGTCGGTGTGCGACAGCAACGGGTCGGCCAACGAGCGCCGCGCCGAGGGCGACTCCGACGAGCAACGCCTGCGCGCGAGTGTCAGTGCCGAAGTAGGTCCGGCTGACCGATGCCCCGTGGAAACTGAGGAATGCCGTCGACGCGACGGACACCGCGGCCAGCACCGCCGCGATGATCAGGGCCGTGCGCCGCAGTCCGACGGTGACGACCCGGGCAAGCAACCACACGCCCACCGGGAGGGCGACGTAGAACTGTTCCTCGATCGACAGCGACCACACATGGCGCAGCGGCGACACGCCCGCTATCACGTCGGTGTAGGTCACGCCCTCGGCGATGAACTTCCAGTTGGCCAAGCTGAGCAGCGCCCACAGACCGTGCACCCGCAGCCGGTGCACCTCGAAGGCGTTCGCCCACGTGACCGCGTACAACGCCATCGCCAACACGAGCAGCAACATCGCCGGGGCAAGGCGTCGCACTCGACGAACGACGAATCGGCGCAGATCGACCCGCCCGTTGTGCTCTGCCTCACTGAGCAACAGCGAACCGATCAAGAACCCGGACAACACGAAGAAGACGTCGACGCCGATGAAGCCTCCACCGAGAAGGCTCGGACGGAAGTGGTAGATGACAACGAGGGCCACGGCCACCCCACGCAGCCCGTCGAGCATCGGCCGATGCGGAAGCGTCCTGGGGTCAGGGTGGCCGTGCGAGCCCAGTTGAACAGTGTCCCCGATGGCCATCTCGGGGTGAACCCTACGCGGTCGATGCCACGGTCGGACAGATACGAACTGGTCCGCCGACCAAGCTGTCACGTCGAGGTTGTTGGCGCGTCGACGTGTTGAAAGCCTGTTATCTGCTGCAAGTTCATCGTCGATGCGGTGGGAACCGGGCTCGAAGCCGCCAGACTGTTCGACGGCCACCGGGGTACGGTGTTGAGCAGTTGACCCTCACGGGCAACTCAGCGGTTCGACTCCGTGCTTGGCCACTCTTGTACTTCGGTACTGCGCCAGCTCCATCATTCGATGATGTTCTCGATCGTGTGCTTCAACGTTGCGATCTGCTCGAGATTCGCGCAGGCTCGTCGCGAGCCGTGACTTTACGACGCCTTCCCGAGGTGATGTGCGCTCCAAACTGCGCGTAGGACCCCGAATCTTCGAGACGCCCGCAACGATCGACGACGTCTGAGTCGCTGTCGTCGGTTCAGTTTCGTGCCGGTAGTTGCGTTCCGAATGGCCCGATTGCGGGAAGTGCTTCCCAGGTTGCTGGGTCTGCGTTGATGATGTCGTCGAGAGTGAGTGCTGTGCTGCCGAGTGATGCGTCGATGGTGATGGCGCCGTTGCCGTTCGCTCCGACGGCGTAGGGGCGTGGCCGGTCGAGGACCCCGAAGTAGACGAACACCGGATCACCCTGCACGACATCCACGTGGAAGATGCCCTGGTTGGGTTCGGTCGCGCACTGGAAGCGAGTGACGGTGCCCGACAGGCCCGAGTTGAGATGTTCGTGCAGCAAGATGAGGTCGTCGGGCGCTGTCGACGGCGCCAGATCGAAGCCGGGTATCGGCGCACTTGGCTCCCGAGGGATCAGCCGTGTGATCAGCGCAACGAGCGAGGCTTCGTCGAGGTCTCGCGCGCGTAAGTACGCCCAGATGCCATCCGGCAACGTCCATGCGGCCTGCTGGTTGCCGTTGGGCCAAATGGTGATGCTGACCTGTGCGCCGTTGATCAGCACCGGGTGGTCGTTGTTCCGATCGCTGCTGGTGCCCGCAAGCCGGAGAACCACGGCGAACGGTTTCGCGATGCCGTTCGTGTCGGACGCGAAAACCTGTAGGGGAACGGTCTGGGGTGGCGCAACAGCGAAGGGCACCCAGGTCACGTTCTGCGAGTTGAACTCGGCTTTGGCCCCCGGCCCGCACCGCGTCGGGTCGACGTACGGGCGCGTGATGACCTCCGGCGTCGGCGTCGGCGTCGGCGTCGACGGAAGAACGCTGGTCGACGACGACGTGCTGGAGGATGTGTCGATGGTCGAGTCGGCCGGGATTGGTGAGGTTGCTGGCGCCGGTGCCTGGGTGCTGGTTGCCGCATTCTGGGTGTTGGTGCAGCCCGCGATCACGGCGGCGATGGCTGCTATTCCCACGGCAATCGAACGCGCGCTCACCTGAGGAGTGTGCTCGCCTCTTCGTGAGTTGTCCAGCCACGCCAGACGACGCACTCGAGCGAGAGTCCCTACTTGGGAAGCTTCAACCGACGCCCCGTGGACTCTCCAGCTCCAGCGTCAAGGTACGCGTTGCACGACTCGAGAATCGCGTTGGCCCCAGCGAATGAAGTCCACTCGACGGCAGCCGTCCACCGCTGCGAGAACTCGAGCACTGCCACCAACTGTTCGCCGTGACCAGCGCCGTTCGAGAAGCCGCTCAGGGCCGCGAGGTAGTTGTTGCGGTAGACATTCGGGATGACCAGGCGCACTTCGCCGGCCGTGGACAGCTCGGCGTTCGCAGCGAGGCGTGCGATGCGCCCGTTGCCGTCGTCGAACGGGTGGCACTCGGTGATCAGCGCCATCATCGAGGTCGCCCGCGCCAACGGATCACGGAGTCGATCGACGAGTTCGAAGCCCTTGCTCAACGTTCCTTCGACCAAGCCCGGTTCGACGAACTGATGGCCGCCGGCGAAGTTCGGCAGGTTCTTGAACTCACCCGGGCGTTTGTCGGGACGGGCCGCCATGAGCACGGCGTGCCGACCGCGCAGCAGCTCGATCAGTTCGTCCCCCGAATTGGGCACGTGTGTCCGATCGTTGCTGTCGGTTGCAAGGCGGTAGGTGGCTGTGACGTCGTGCGCGTCCTGCGGGCGTGCCACAGAGACGACACCTTCGACGGCGATGCGTCGCGCCTCGTCCACCCCGAACTCGGTGCCCTCGATGAAGTTCGAGAAGTAGGACTCGAAGAACGCCAGCCACTCCCATCGCGACACGGGCGAGAACTCCGGACACGGCATCGGCGGCCGCGCCAGCAGGACATTGACAAGGCCCTCGAGCATGTCGATCCGGTGGCTGTCGAATGGGGACCCAGCAAGTCGCGCGGCGAGCCGGTCGCTCGGTCGCTGACCAGTAGCGGCGAACGTACCGAGTACTGCGGCCAAGCGTTGTCGCACGGCGTTGACCGCGACAGGGTCGAACGAACCTGCGATGACATCGAGCTGGCCCAACGTTTCCTGGATCCGTCCCGCTCCACCCGAGCGGGCGAGTTCATCGATGCGGTCATCCACTGCGGATGTGCCGGCACGAAAGTGAGGCTGGCGACCTCGCAGATACACGTTCTCGACGAGCTGGCGAGCTTGCCCCGACAACGAGAGACCGAACGGAAGGCCCATGTCGCCGGGTAGTGCCGGCGGTCCGACGAAGGGAACCACCGTCACCCCTGGCAGCGCCAACTCGGTTCGTCGGGGCGGATCGGGGTGGGCGATGTACACCTCACCATTGACCGCGACGCCGCCTGCCAACGCGGTGCGACCGCACAAAACCGCACCGGGCCAGACGTGTGCGATCACCGCGTGCAAGTGATGGCGGGCGACCTGCTCCGGCGCAAGGGTGGCCCCGACGGCGTACAGTCCACTGGCCAACCGCAAGGCCTGACCTGACTTGGCTTGGCGACTCAGACGCGAGTGATCTGCTGGCGTAGCGGCGACGAGGTCGCCGTGCGGTGGTCTCGTTGAGAGATTCATGGCTCCAAATGTCCCGATGTCCGGCTGCAGTGCAAGAATCGTACCTCTAAATTGAGTAGACGCAAGAATCATCACTGTAAATAGTTGGCTGCGATGAGCCGCTTCACAGGTCTGTGGATCACACTATTAAAGCGATGTCGCTCTAGTTGTGTGAGGTTGTGAAGATGGGTGATAACGAGATGGTTGTGGCTGACGCGGCAGCTCTGCTCGGGGTGAACGTTCAGCGCGTCCGCGCACTGCTCGCTGCCGGCGAGCTGACCGGTACGAAGGTCGGCTCTGTGTGGCTGGTCGATCCGGTCTCGCTTGCCGCGTATCGCCATGTGCGTCAACCCCACGGTGGGCGGGCGCTCGCTCCGATCACCGCGTGGGCGGCGCTGTTGTCGCAGTTCGCTGCCGACGTCAGTCCGGAGGTGCGCGAATCGTTCGATGTGAAGGACGAGCGTCGCCGACGGCTGCTGGCACTCGCCGGCCGCGATCTCGATGACTGGCGATGGCTGGCGCGCCGCCGTGCCGACGTCCACCATTACGACACACGCCCTGCGTATCTGGAGCGTCTCATGGCGAGGCCAGGGCTGGTCCGCGCCGGCCTGTCGGCCACCACTGCGGCGGCCGCAGGACTCACCGAGACTTCCGCCAGGTTCGATGTGTACGCGGCAGGGTCGACCATCAAGCGTCTGGTTGACGAGTTCAAGTTGCGTCCCGCCGAGGACGGCAACGTGACCCTGCGCGCCGTCGCACTCGAGGGCGCCCAGCTCGCTGTGGTCCTCGGTTCGCCGCTGCCCGATCTGGCGATAGCGGTCGACTTGATCGAGGACCGCGACGAGCGAACGAGCGCGGCCGGACTGGCGCTGTTCCGCAAGGCGAGCCGAGGCCGGCGATGACGGAACCACGCGCAGAGACATCCGGTGTCGTTGAGGGCCGTCGACACTCCGGTCTGGCAGCTGCCACCACCCCGTCGTTCAGTGACCTCGCTCTGCAAGAATCGCGCCCCTAAACCTCAACGAGGTGGCGCGCGAGGTGGCCCGCCTCGAGCGGGCCGGGGTGCTGATCACCGAGCAGGTCGGCACGGCCAAGACCATTCGCCCCGCCCCGGATCTGCCCTATGGGCCGGTGTTGCGCCAGTTGCTGGCTTACGCCGGCGGAGTGATCTCGATGCTGGCGCGTGCGTTCGGCGACAACCCGGCGATCAGCGAGGTGTTCATCTTCGGTTCGTGGGCTGCCCGTTACCGCGACGAGGCCGGTGCGCCGCCCAACGATGTCGACGTGGCGGTCGTCTCCGACTCGCTCACGCGTTTCGATCTCGCCGACGTGCGCCTTGACCTGGAGAACGAGTCGAAGCTGTCGATCGACCTCTTCGTGTTCGCACCCGACAACGAGCGGTTGCCCGAGCAGCGCACCGGCAGCGTGCCGGTGTTCGAACGAGTGCCGCCGGTAGAACATGGAGCGATGGACGCCAGCAGAGTGCGTAGGCTTCGGACATGACGATGAACGTGAACGTTTCCGACGACGTCGTGCGCCGTCTAGAAGCGGTTGCCCATGCGCGGGGGGTCACGGTCGAGGAACTCGCTGCGGAAGTGCTCACTGAGAACGCCCCGCACGTCGATGCTGAGCCCCGACGGCGACACTTGTCGTTCGCAAGAATTGGGGCGAGCGAACAGGGCATCAGCCATCAAGTCGACGAACTGCTCGCCGACGGGTTCGGTCGCGACTGACCTGTGCTGATCGTCGACACCGGTCCCCTTGTCGCCGCTGCCGATCGCACCGACCGCCATCATCACACCTGCCTCGACCTCCTCGAGACCGCGACCGGACCTTTGGTCACAACAGCAATGGTCGTCGCTGAGGCGGTGTATCTGCTCACCCGCGAGCTTGGGGCACACGCTGAAGCATCGTTCTACGACGCAATCATCGATGGAACGCTCACCGTTGAGCCGCTCGTGGCATCCGATTGGCAGCGCATCCGCGAGCTGGTAGATCGATACCACGACCTGCCGCTCGGCGGCACCGACGCAAGCCTGATCGCCATCGCCGAACGTCTGGGAGCGACACGGATCGCCACTCTCGACCGCGCTCACTTCAGGGTCGTTCGGCCAGCTCACTGCGAAGCGTTCGAACTCGCGCCACTCCTCTGATCCTTGGAGGTCAGCCGATGTCGAGGTCGGCGAACCGCGTGTCGGCCAGTTGGGCCGCGTAGGCGCGACACGCCCGCACATCGTCGCCTTCGAGAGCGGGGAACTCGACCAGCACGGCCTCCGTGGTCCACCCCTCGGCGACATAGCCGAGAACCGTTGACACCCAGACGCGGTGGCCACGGATCGTTCGCCGGCCGAAGCAGACGTCAGCATCCGCGACGATGCGCTCGAGCAGTTCAGCGGCCACAGCGACAGGATGCCACGATGGAACGTCCAGCAGGTCGCAGTTCCAGCCCGCTCACTCTTGCGACCAACGGAGCGAACCAAACCTTCACCGTCACAGCCACCGACACCTTCGACAACGTTGGTCAGCTCATCGTCGCCGGGATCAACATCGACACCCAGGCACCAACAGTCACGCTGACCTACTCGCCGGCGGCAACACCGTCTGCCACATGCACCGCAACCGACGGTCTCTCCGGAATCGGATCACCATGCCAGATCTCCGCCCCGACCCTCCTGCCATCGGGTCAGTATCAGATCAGCGCAACCGCGATTGATAATGCCGGCAACACTGGCTCGGCGACACTCAACCACTTGACGGCAACCGCCGATAGACAGTTCATCATCAACCTGATCGCGCAACTCCAATAACTGCCGTTGTCGGGGTCCGCCGCGCAGAACCGCAACAAGACGATCACCAGTCTGACCACGGCGATCACACCAGGCTGGTGGAACCCGGCAGGCACAGCGCCCACGGGAAGCAACGGCAAGAAGATCTTCGACGAACTCCACAACGCAGTCCAAGACCTCGCCAAGATCACCAACCCCGCCACACAGCAAGCACTACGCGACCTGCTCGCGATGACACGCCGCTGGGGCACCAACGCGATCAACGACGCCATCGCACGCGGGGCCTCGTCGAACAACATCGCCCAAGCAACGAGCAAGATCGTCCTGGGCGACGACAAGGCAGCACACAACAACCCAGGCGACGCCGTCGACGCCTACCGAAATGCCTGGACAGCCGCAACCAATGCCACCTGACCACGCGCCCCGCACGACCCCCAGCTTGCTCACGCGCGTGCTTGGCGCAGCCATGCTCTTACTGCTGGTCTCGTGCGGTTCCGACTCCTGGGGGGTGAAGGAATCTGACGTCCCACCCGAGGCCACCCTCGCCTTCCCCGGCTCAGAGCTACGCACCCGCGGATGGAACCCAGGCGACAAGGGCACCTACATCGACGGCGGCTCCGCAGACTACGCACCCCGGCTTGCCCTCGCCTACGACATAGCACCAACTGCTCCCGAGGAGTTGGTGGGGTGGTACGCGGACCAACTGCAGGCACTTGGCTACAAGGTCACGAAGACCGAATCGCCATCTGCCGGTTTCGGCCAGGCCTTTCTTGAAGCTCACTCGACGGTTGATGGTTTCGATGTGATATTCGGGGTGAAGGGGGTTCTGGAGAGTGCGGGGACCGTAGTTCTCTACCGAGTGACAGTCGTCGTGACGCCGGCCTGAGCCGACAGGCAGCAGCGACGGGGTCTTTCGGTCACGTGCTCTCTACCGCAACCCGCTGGACGTCCCGCGTGCTTGGCGCAGCCATGCTCTTACTGCTGGTCTCGTGCGGTTCCGACTCCTGGGGGGTGAAGGAATCTGACGTCCCACCCGAGGCCACCCTCGCCTTCCCCGGCTCAGAGCTACGCACCCGCGGATGGAACCCAGGCGACAAGGGCACCTACATCGACGGCGGCTCAGCGGAATACGCACCACGTCTGACGCTCACTTACGACGTACCGCCAACTGATCCGGCAGAACTCCTGCAATGGTACGAATCCCAACTGCGCGAGCTTGACTACGCAGTGGAGAAGGACGGTGATCCGTCAGCGATACGAGTGCGAGCGTTGTTGGAGGCCACTCAAATCGCTGACGGATTCGATGTGAACTTCGGGATACTCGGAGTAGTCCATGACGACGGAACCCTCACGAGCTTCACGGTCACCGTCGTTGTACGGCCGACCTGAATCGACGGCCAGAAGCGATGGGGGGCGCAGCGCGTGGTGATGACTGACCCATCCTCGCCATCAGTTCCTTCGTGCTCGCTCCAGTCGCAGCGGCGAGGGTGTTGCCGGTGTGGCGCAGGTCGTGGAAGCGCAGCCCGGTGATGCCGACAGCCTTCGTCGCTCGGCCCCACGCGGTGTACAGGGTCGCACGCCGCATTGGTGCGCCACTCGTCGTCGTGAACAGCAGGCCATCTGTTCCAAGGGGCACCGACGCGAGGTGTTGCTCGAGGTCGGGGATGATCACCTGCGGGATCACGATCGTGCGCACGCCGGCGTCGGTCTTGGGGGGACCAAGCACGAGGGTGCCATCGGACAGCTCCTGGTACTGCTCCTCGATCCGCACTGTGCGATGCAGGAGATCGAGGTGATGCACCCGCAGGGCGCGGATCTCTCCGAGCCGAAGTCCGCAGAAGGTGGCTAGCAACACCGCAGCGCGGAGCCCGGGTGCGATTGCGTCGGCCAGGTCGAACACTTGCGCAATCGTCGCGACGGGGCGTTCTGCAGGGCGCTCCGTCGGGGCACCTTTGACGATGCACGGGTTGCGCACCACGATGCCGTCCTCAACCGCGGTGGCGAACACGGCGTGCACCAGCCGGTAGCACTTAGCGATCGTCGAGGAGCCCGGCTTGCCCGCAGAGATCATGTCGGCGCGCCAGGTGCGAATGCGGCTCGGCGTGATCTCTCGAAGTTCCGTCGCGCCGAGCGCCGGCAGGATGTGCAGGCGCAACTCACCCTCGTACAGCTCGCGAGTGCGGGGTCGAAGATGCGGTCGTTCGGCGAGCCAGCGCGTCGCGTACTCCTCGAACGTCACCTTGCCGGCGTCGGGGTCAATCCACGACCCGCGGTCCACGTCTGAGCGGACCGAAGCGAGATACGCGTCGGCCTCGCGCTTGGTGCGGAATGTCGTCGGCGCGCTGTGCCATACAAGATCGATGCAGTAGCGCGCCTGGAACCGACCCGACGGCAACTTGCGCACGCTTCCCCACCGGCTGCGACCCATGCCGACAGCCCAATTCCGATATGGCACGGCGGCCGATTTCTGGAGACTCGCTCGAAGGGTGTACCAGCTCTGAGCTGGTCTTTCAATGGAGCGGGTGACGGGAATCGAACCCGCGTTCTCAGCTTGGGAAGCTAGATCGAGCTGGGAACGAAGAGCCAGGTCAAAGCGTATTTCACCAGGTCAGAGCCACAAAGGTGAGTTGACGGCATTGTCCTGTGGTGCCCCTTGCTGACCTTTGGATGCCCTTGTTCTAGGCACGTTGTAGGCACGCGATCGAGACTCTCCGCTGTCGGGCGAAACGGAGGCGTTCGGGCTGGGTGGGGTACACCGATTCGTAGCTGCGAACCACGGTGACCGCCATCAACCCGGCACTACCTCACCGTCCTCCGAGCCGGTCAACGAACACATTGACCACCAATAGCTCAGCGTGCGCACGTCGTCGTGCCCGCCACCGCCGGCTATCCGTCGGTGATGCAGAAGTCGTTGCCCTCGGGGTCACGCATCCAGGTGTGACGGTCGAACTCTTGGACGATCGACGCGCCGAGCGATACCAGACGATCTCGTCCCAGCGGTCGGTCCGGTGTCGAGATGTCGAGGTGCACGGTCCGCTTGTTCTCCGTCAGCGTCGTCACTTCTTGGAAGCACACATCGAACGTCGGGCCGGCGAGGATGACGCATGGATCGGTCTCTGGAGTGCGACCCGGCTCGGCCAGCCTGGCGATCTCGGCGTCGTCGTACGGACGGACCTCGAAGCCATCGAGCGCCGCCGCCCAGAACCGCGCAAGTTCCGCCGGAGCACGACTGTCGAGGACGAGCTGAATGAATCGAGATGCTCCGAGCTTGATCGTTCGCCGGGATGAACTCAACCCGCCCTGCCCCCAAACGCCGGCTGCGCAACGTGCGATCGGCGAAGATTGCAGGTGCCCTTGGTGCTGCCGCCGTCGAGTCCCTGTTCATTCTGCGAGTACCTCGCAGGCGAGAAGCCCTACACGATCCTCGATCGAAACGACGCCACCGACCTGCTGGTCACTTACGAACAACGCGGCCGTGGCCACCTCCTCGTCATCTCGGTCCAACACCGCGAGACCATTCTCGAACTGGACCGAGACGAACAAGCCGCCGTCATGTCCGACATCGTCCGGGCGACCGCAGCGATCGTTGGGGCGTTTGATCCCGAAGGCGTCGCCGTATGGCAGAACAACGGCATCCCTGCACACCAGTCCGTACCTCGCCTCCACTTTCACGTCGCTGGCACGCTTCCCGATGGCGGCACGGAGTGGGGCGACGTGCCCAAGCTCACTGTCGCCCAGACCGACGCGATCGCCCTCCGGGCAACAGCACAAGCTGATTGTTCCCCCGTGAGAACTGCCCCAGAACGCCGGGAAGGCCCGTCGCAGCGAGCGCGCGGAAGTCCGTGTCAGAATGTCGCCGTGAGCGTGTCGATTCGACGGACCACTGCGCACGATGTTGAACTCGTCGTCGAGCAGCGGATGACATTTCAGAAGGCCGTTCGAGGTGACGCGTTCACCGTCGACCCGGCGTTCGTCGAGGCGACCCGAGCATTCATCGGCGACGAGACTGCTGCGGGCCGGATGTATGCGTGGATCGCTGAGACAACGAGGTGCGTCGGGGTGATCTCGTTGCTGTTGTGGGCGCGTGCGCCCCGCCCGCTCGACGACGGGCAGCGCGATGGGTACATCATCAACATGTACGTCGAACCTGCCGAACGAGGTCGGGGGCTCGGGCAGCGATTGCTCGATGAATGTCTGGCATCAAGGGACGAGTTCGGCATCGGTCGACTCTTCCTGCACGCGACCGAGGACAGACGACCGCTGTACGAGTCGGCAGGATTTCGGCCGAATCCAGCGTGGCTCGAATGGACACCCCTGCCTGAACGTGGTTGTTGCCTATCGCCGGCCGTGCCGCGCTGCGGCTCGGAGCAGCGGTCGTACTCGGCGAGGACCGACAGCTTGTAATCGGCGGTGAAGATCCGCCGGACCACGCGCTTGCCCTCAATGATCTGCGGTGCTCGCAGCGTCTGACATGGTCACGAGCGGGCGCGCTGGTAGGTCGCTCGGTCGGCGGGCAGGTGTGATCAGCGATTTTCGCCAGGTCGCTCGCTCCGAACGAAGCACCGCTGGGAGCTGTCCATACTGCCTAAGTAACGTGGCAACGCTCCCACGCCGGTTTCTCGCGTGATGCGCGTTCGTTGATCGGCCAGTCCCGCCCCCGTCCTGTATCGCCGCAAGTCAGACAGACGTAGTCGCCTGTGTCGGAGCTGAGGTAGTACTCCTTGTCGGGGCGTCGGGTGTTCGAAGAGGGGTTTGGATCAGCATGCGCCCGCGCGAGCCAGGTAGCGTGGACTGCTTTGACGGCGGCAGTTTGCATCACACATCATCTCATCTCTGGATGCTCGCGCATACGGGCATTGACTGCTCGACACCAGGACCGCTACCCGCCACCACAACCACGTCTTGGACTTAGTAGCCTGGGTGTTCACGATGTCTGGTTCATCAGAATTTGCGGTGCGTAGGATTTGGGTCCTGGGCTTGTGCGCGCTTGTTGGGGTGTCAGGGGTCTCTTGGTGGCTTGGTGCACGAGCACAGTCACCTGAGCAGGCTGCGGCGAAGGCATCGGAGCCGGACGCGTCGTGGATTACCGCGCCGGTCGAGCAACGTGTGTTGGCGTCGACGGTGGTACTGCGCGGTGATGTGAGGTCTGAAGTGTCGTTGGCGGTGGGAGTGCCGTCGTCGGTGGAAGGTTCTGGCGTGGTGACGAGTGTTCCTCCGGCAGCAGGCACAGAAGTGGTTGAGGGTCAGGTGGTGGTGGAGGTGTCAGGTCGACCGGTGTTTGTGATGCAGGGGGATGTACCGGTGTACCGGTCCCTGCAGCCGGGCATGGCCGGGCCTGACGTGGTGCAACTCCAGGCGGCGCTGACCCGTCTCGGGTTTTCGCCGGATGCCGATGGTGTGTTTGGTGAGGCCACCAAGCAAGCAGTGACGGCGCTGTACTCTGCAGCCGGATTTGCGCCAATGGCCTCGGCAACCACCATGGCTGATGTGTCGGCTGCGGAGCAGACTTATCACGGGGCCGAGGCCGCGGTTTCTGAAGCGGAAGCGACGCTGGCTCGCGCGACTGCGGGTGGTTCGGGTTCGGCGGTGGTTGCTGCTCAGGCGGGCGTTAATCAGGCAAACCGGGCGTACACGGACGCGGTGGCGTCCCGTGATGAGGCTGCCGCGAATGCTCAGTTGGCGCTGACGAACGCGCAGAACGCTTACAACACGACAATGGCCGACCCTGCGGTTACGCAGGCCGACAAAGACGCTGCGAACGCGGCGGTAGTCGCAGCGCAGACAGGTTTGGCTGCTGCGCAACGTCAGGGTGATGACGCAGTTGCTGCGGCCGGTGATCAGGTGAAAGTGGCAATGGCGATGCTCAGTGAAGCAAAGAAGTCCAACGATGTCGTTGCGGCGCAGGCGGCACGCGACGCAGCGGTGCAGACTCGGGATTCAGCTGCGATCTCGTTCATGTTGACCGCAGGGTCCGCCGGAGCAACGGTGGCTCAAGGTGAGGTGGTTTTCTTGCCAACGATGCCTGCAAGGGTGCAGTCAGCCGTCGCAACATTGGGTCCGATCGAAAGCACGGGCGCTGGTGATGGTCAGTCGGCTGGGTCGGGTTTAGTGCAGTTGTCTGGTGGTGGTCTGGTCGTGTCGACCACGATCCGTTCCGGAGACGAGCAGTTCGTGCGCACTGGGGTGGAGGTCGAGTTGTTGGACGAAAGCACAAACGCCACCTATCCGGCGAAGATCACCCAGATTGCTGAGACGCAAACCGTCGACAGCACAGGGCAGTCGGGGCGTACGGCGTTGATCACTCCGGACGCGCCGCTGCCGGCAGAGTTGGCTGGTGTAAACCTTCGTGTCACAGTGACGGCCGCTGCGAGCGAGGGTGAGGTTTTGGTGGTGCCAGTCGCAGCGGTGTCGGCCGGTGCCGAGGGTGCAACACGTGTGTCTGTGCTTCGGAACGGGGATGCCGATCCGGTCGATTTGGCGGTGACGGTGCTGCTCACTGCTGATGGCTTCGCCGGGATCGAACCCGCAGCCGGTGGAACGCTGGAGCCGGGCGATCTGGTCGTCGTTGGACGATGAACCCTGACGTAGGTTCGGCGAGCGACCTTGCAATAGCCACAGTTGTTGTGCGGGTCGAGGGCTTGTCGAAGGTCTTTCTTGGCCCACCAGAAGTGACCGCCCTGCAACCATGCGACTTTCAGGTTGGTACCGGTGAGTTTGTAGCGATCACCGGACCATCGGGCTCAGGTAAAACGACGCTGCTGTCGCTGCTTGGCCTCTTGGACGCGCCGACTGCTGGCAGGTACGTGCTCGACGGTTTGGACGTCGCCGAGCTGTCGGACAATGACCGTGCCGGGGTGCGTGCACGTCGGATCGGGTTCGTGTTCCAGGCGTTCCATCTCGTCGGCTACCGCACTGTTTTGGAGAACGTCGAGCTGGGTCTACTGTACCACGGCACTCCCAAACGCGAACGCCGACAACGTGCCTTGGAAGTCATTGACCGCGTCGGGCTGACCGGGCGCAAGAATGGGCTGTGCTCACAGCTGTCTGGTGGCGAGAAGCAACGTGTCGCGATCGCCAGGACGTTGATCCGCAAACCTGCACTGATGCTCTGCGACGAGCCCACCGGGAACCTTGACACTGTGAACAGCGACACCATCTTGTCGACTCTCGAAGAGCTCCACGCCGAGGGTATGACCGTCGTGGTCATCACTCACGACCAGGCGGTGGCGGCCAGAGCGCAACGCAACTTGCTGATCCGTGACGGTGTCCTCACCGAACCGGACAGTAGTGTGCCATGACAGCCGGTATTGAGCCTTCGCGGCTGAAGTGGTCTGACACAATCAGCGAAGCCCTCTCCTCGATCACACAACGACCAGTCCGAACACTGCTCACTGCACTCGGCACCATCTTGGGTGTCGGGGCATTCGTCGCCACCAACGGCCTAGCCGAAACCGCACGAGCACAAGTCTCATCACGTTTCGATGCGCTCAAAGCAACCGAAGTCCGAATTCAAGACGCCGCACCCGACGATACCAACCCATTTCCTGGTGACGTCGGCGCACGGTTGGAACGACTCAACGGCATCAACCACGCAGGGCTGTACTTCACGATCCCGGACAACGGCACCCTGCAGCCACGCACCACCCCCACCAGATCGACCAACCCCAGTACCACGGCGCCGGTCATCGCCGCCCAACCCGGTGCGCTGCTCGCCGCACTGCCAACACTGCAAGTCGGGCGGCTCTACGATCAGTTCTTCGAGGACGAGAGCGTTCGGGTGGCGGTCCTTGGGCGTGCCGCTGCGTCGCAGCTCGGCATAGCACGCATCGACAACCAACCAGCCGTGTTCATTGGCGACAACGCCTACACCATCATTGGGATCATAGATGATGTGGAGCGCAACCCCGATCTGCTGCTCGCCGTCATCATCCCTACCTCCACCGCCACCCGCGACCTCGGCGTCGCCGGGGCCACTTACCAAGTGCTTATCGACACCCAACCCGGTGCCGCGGCACTCGCTGGACGGCAGGCGCCAGTAGCGCTACGGCCCGACCTGCCTGAGCGTCTTCAGGCACTCGTGCCACCAGACCCCAAGAGGCTTCGCAACCAAGTCTCAGGCGACATCACAAGCCTGTTCCTCTCGCTCTCCGCACTCGCGCTACTCATCGGGACCGTGGCTATCGCGAACGCCACTCTTCTCAACGTCATTGAGCGCCGATCCGAGATCGGCCTGCGTCGGGCGCTCGGAGCCAAGCGAGCACACATAAGTCGGCAAATCACTGTTGAGGCAGCACTCGTCGGAGCTGGAGCTGGAGCCGTCGGAGCCAGCCTCGGCATCATCGGCATCGTCATCACCAGCGCAGCCCGAGGATGGACCGCGACCATTGACCCAACAATGGTTCTCATCGCACCAGCCATAGGCCTCGCCACAGGCGCACTAGCGGGGCTTGTCCCGGCTATCCGTGCAAGCCACACGCCGCCAGCCGAAACGCTTCGTGGCTAGCACCCTCGGGGTGTCGGACAGACCGAAGCTGCTTCGATCCTGCGTGCGACCGGGAACTAGCGTGTGTCCGGGCGACGTGCGTACGGCGATGCTGGGTCAGGTCCCTCTCGCTTCGTCCTAGCGACATCGACGCCCGTGTGGACGGGTCCGGCAATCTGGCACTTTGATTCTCCGACGGAGGAGATTCAAATTGAGGGAATCCGAGCGATCAGCGAGGTGGTGTCTGATTCCGCACTGTTGCCTAGAGAGTCCCGTTTGGATCGGTGCATCCGATGTCGAGAGCGCCGCTACAGCCAGCGCCAGTCGCCAGCGGGCCAGATCACGACGAATGCGCGACCAACAATCTTGTCGTAGTCGATCGGTCCTACGCTGGGATCGCGACTGTCCTTCGACGCTGGGCGATTGTCTCCGAGAACAAACACGTGACCGCTTGGGATCTGGAGCGGAGCCTGATCCGTTCCGCAGTTCGTGGAGCCGACGACGGCAGCGCTGAGGTAAGGCTCATCCTGTCTCTTCCCGTCTATAAACAGCAAACAGGATCGATACGCCACTGTTTCGCCGGGCAGTGCGACCACACGTTTGATGAGGTCGCGCTCGCTTGCGCCCTCTGACGTTTCCAAAACGATCACGTCCCCGCGACGCGGTTCGTGAAGGCGATAGCTGAGCTTGTTGACCAACACCCGGTCACCGTCGTGCAAGGTATTCACCATCGAGTAACCGGATACGGAAAACTGTTGTAGCACGAACGTTCGGATAAGGAGCGCCGCACCGACTGCCACAGCGATGACGACCAGCCACTGACGCGCAGCGTCGACTCTCCGCCGGAAAGTAGATATCGGTACCGGTTCTCGAATTGGCCCTTCCGTTACTGGCGCACTCGCATCGTCGCAATCCGGTCCACCTCCGTCGCGAGCTACCTCATCCGCACTCATTAGCGGGAGGCTACCCATCCATCGAACAACATTTCGCAAGTCCTTGAGCGGCGCTTCGGATATGAGGGTGGGTAGGTCCCGTGCGCGGGACAGCGTCTCTGCGACGCTGAGGGTGCCCTACGCCGTCCAGTGTCGAGGAGCCCTGTAGAAAGCCGATCCGACGCGCATGTGCGCGCTGCTTGTTGGCCTGCCGAACGTGGTCGTGTGCGGTGTCGGACATGGCCGTCGTGGCTGCGCGTGGAGATCGAGACCAGGGTGCCACGCCCTGCCTGCGTCGAGTGCGGGGTGTTGGCGTGGGACCACGGCCAACGCAGGTGCTGCTGTTGGATCTCCCGGTGTTCGGTCGCCCGACGCGGCTGGCGTGGTTCAAGCAACGATGGTGCTGCCCGAACGACGCGTGCGGGTTTGGGACGTGGACCGAGCAGGACCCGACGATCGCTGCGCAGCGGTGCGCGTTGACAACACGGGCGGCGCGATGGGTGACGTTGCAGGTCGGCAGGCACGGTCGGCGGTGTCGGGAGTCGCCGCCGACCTCGCGTGTGATTGGCACACGGTGAACGACGCCGTGATGTTGTTCGGCAAGCTGCTGATCGATGACCCGGCCCACTACGGCACCGTCGAATCGGTGGGGTTGGACGAGACGCTCTACAAGCGCGACGGCCCCTTCCGCACCCCGTGCTGGTCGACCCAGATCGTCGATGTCGCCCGAGGACAGCTCCTCGATGTGGTTGCCAGCCGGGAAGTCTCCCCAGCATGCGCCTGGTTCGCGCAACGACCGCAAGCGAGGCGGGATGGGGGCGGGTGGGCGACGTTGGATCGTTCGGCCGCGTACCGGGTGGTCTTCGACATGATGCTGCCGACACGCGGTCTAAGTCGCTGATCCGTCTCACTTCGTGCACCTGGCCAACGTCGCGCTCGATGAGTGCCGGCGCCGCGTGCAGAACGACACCCTCGGCCACCGCGGCCGAAAAGACTATCCGCTCTACCGCTGTCGACGTCTACTCGACGATGGCCGCCGAACGCCTCACCATCGAAGGCCGCGAACGGTTCCTCGGAATGCTCGCCGCCGGCGACCCCAAACGCGAGGTGTGGTTCGCATGGAACGCGAAAGAGGTCGGCCGCCCGCTCTACGTCCCACACCGACCCCCGAGCTCGCCGCCGCCTGGGTCGCCAAGATCGCCCGCGACTTCACCGACCACTCGATGCCTCTCGAGGTCCAACGTCTCGGACGAACGATCGGCGAGTGGGCCGCCCAGATCGTCGCCTGGCATCAGGCGCATGTCTCCAAGGGTCCACCGAAGCGATCAACAACCTCGTCAAACGCGTCAAACGAACAGCGTTCGGCTTTCACCGTTTCGACCACCACCGAACCCGAGCCCGGCTCTAGGCCGGCCGGTCCAACTGGCACCTACTCGACACCCTCAACACCCACCCTGAAACGCGGAGAGCCCACTTCAGCCACGACTGGTAAGAACTCGACGCCCGATGACATCCGATGGGAGCCATCGGTTCTTGTGGCGAGATTCCTGTGCTACGTTGCTCGTCAGTCAAGGAGATGCAGCGAACACCGAACTACGTTCGAC
>DAORTY010000034.1:0-29236 GCA_035432905.1 Ilumatobacteraceae bacterium
GCTCATAACCCGAAGGTCGCAGGTTCAAATCCTGCCCCCGCCACTAAGAAAGCCCTGGTCAGCCACTATGGCGGGCCAGGGCTTCGTCGTTCACCGGCCCGACTTCTAACGGAACTTCTAACGGACGTTGCCCGGTCGTTATGTCGAGGGCTGATAGTTCGGTCCCAGTTCACACCACAGTGTTGCGTTGTTTGGCTGTCTTGTAGCTCGTCATTCATGTGTGCGCCACCGAGGGTTCCAACGCGCAACCGCCGACCGGCTGGTCCAGATGTTGAGTGGCGGGGACGAGCAGCACGACCCCATCCTGCCCGGCCGCGTGCCGAGGCTCTTGCACCGAGCACACTTGAGGTGGCTAAGTAACGGTTGCCAAGTAACCGTTCCTTAGGCTTGGCAGAAGGCCTCTCAAATTTTGGGCACTTGCGATTTTTTCGTTTCGGGGTACGATCTGGGTCTGGAGGGGAGCACCGAAATGACCACACCGACTCTTGAACGCACCGTTCTGCCACCGACCGAGTCGCTTGACGAGCTCGTCGCGATGCTGAGCCGTCCCGGCGCCGAACCGACCACCACGTTGTCAGGCCCGAACGGCGAGCATCTGGTGCTGCCGCCGGAGATCTTCGAGGTGCTTCGCGGTGTCGTCGACGCGATGGCCAGCGGACAAGCGGTGACGATCGCGCCCGTTCACCAGCGCCTGACAACCCAAGAGGCTGCCGAGTTGCTCGGTATCAGCCGGCCCACGCTCGTGAAGCTTCTCGAGTCGGGAGAGATCCCCTTCGAACAGCCGGGACGTCACCGAAGGGTTCGATTGGCCGACGTGCTGACCTATCGCGAGCGGAGTTCCGTCGATCGTCGCGCGGCCCTCGACCGGATGGTCGAGATCGCGGACGAGGCGGATATGTACGAACGGACCGCGTCACCGAAGCGCACCCGCTGAGGCCAGTCTCGTGCCGTTCGCCGTCGTGCTCGACACCTGTGTGATCTATCCGGCGCATCTGCGGGACACGTTGCTACGCCTCGCTGAGCGAGGTCTCTATCGACCCTTGTGGTCGCCCGACATCATCGACGAGCTCCACCGAAACCTGGTCGGGGCCGGAATTGACCTGCGGGTCGTCGACAACCTCGTCGCCGAGATGGAAGGTGCGTTCCCCGATGCCGAAGTCACGGGTTACGCCTCCCTCATCGAGGGCTTGACCTGTGATCCGAAGGACCGCCACATCCTGGCTGCAGCTGTGCGAGCGAATGCCTCCGGCATCGTGACGTTCAACCTCGACGACTTCCCGGCTCTTCTCCCTCTGATGGCATTCGGCCAGAGCCGGTGAGGAGATCGGCGGCGATCTGTGTCGGCGCGGTGAGCGTGAGGCCGTCTCGCTTTGTCATTCGTTCGTAGACGACGGGGTCGAAGGGTTCGGCGATGAGCACGTTGGCACCGCTGTCAACTTCGCGGAGGTCGAGGTGCCGGACGGCTGTCTCGATGTCGGCGACGTAGAGCATGCCGAGTCGCACGGGAGCGATCGGGGAGAAGGACTGGGCGGCGAACCCAGGCTGCGCAGGGGATCTGTGTTGCGAAGTTGAGGATTCGTAACAGCCGACGAGCGTTCAACGGCCTTTCGGTTGCCCGGCAAGTCGGAGCGACTCGCCGACCTGCGCACCGACATTTTGAGGATTCCGATGCACGGGCAGCGTCATGGCGAGGGGCCGGCAATCTGCGGGCATGTCCGCAGAACGTCCGATGGATCGTCCGCGGATTCGTCATGCGGCCATTCCGCAGGACGCGTGGCTGGTGGTGCGCGGTGTCGCTTCGATCGAACCAGAGACATCTCGGCGCCAGGCCGAGTTGTTCCGGCGACGGTTCGAGGGGTGGGGCCGCTACGGGTTGTCAGCCTTCTACGCCCGATCGGACGATGAGGTGCTCGACCTTGGTGAGGACCGTCTCGACGCGTTCGCGACGTTGTTCGTCTACCGGTTGGCCGACGTGATCGCAGCCGGGTTCGAGGTAGTGCCGACATACCGGAGCCCGCACGTGACGATCACGTTCTACGATGATGTCGACGCTGGTGTCGCCCGTCTACTGGCGGTGTCGCACCGCGTTGTCAGCAACCCAGCGTTTCGACGGGAGGACGCATGAAGATTGATCTGTTTGTCGACTTGAACACAGAGGATGAAACCGGCCTTCCGTGGACGTATCTCGATCAGGCGCCCGACCAGACGGTGATCGTGCCCGGTCGATTGATCATCGTCGGGGCTGGTTCGGCTATCGCGATCGCTGAGGTCGTCGATGTCGCCGTTGACGGGCTGGTGCATGTCCGGCCGCTGCCCGGTCCGGTCACCGAGCAACGATTGAAGAGCGCGTCGCTGCGCGTGTGACAGCTCCGCCCCGACGCAGAAAGATTTACCATCCATGTACCAACACAGAGCGATCGCTAGAAAGGCAGTCGGCCCGCCATGGCACTTCCCGAGACTGACCTTGCCCGCATCCGACGGTGGGTCGATGCGCGCAATGCCCGACTGCCGGAGCGCGCTCGTGACCAGATCCGTTACGAGTTCGACGTTGACGATCGTGCCGTGACGATCCTCGAGTGTCGGCCACCGTGGCGAGCCGACTTTGGCCTGGAGTGGACGCGGTTCCCGATCGCCCGGCTGCGGTACACGAAGACGCGTCGGGAATGGCAGATCTACTGGCGCGACCGGAACCTCAAGTTCCACGCCTACGACCTTGTCCCACCGACTGTGAATGTCGAGACGTTGCTCGCCGAGATCGATGCTGACCCAACGTGTATCTTCTGGGGCTGAGGTGAACGATTCTCAGCTCTGCAACTGTTGCTCCCGAGGTGGCTCAGCAACGCCTATGCAGGGCGCTCGATGACCTGCGCGACAACTTCGCGGACCTCGCCGCAGAGGGTGTCGTCGCCTACGCCGATCAAGTACGCATCAACCACCCGGACATGGTGCGCCGCGTGCCGCTTGCTGACGCGGTGACTGCGGTCAACGAGTACCACGGGATACTGACGGCCTGAGGATCATCCTGGGATCGTGGTGTCCCAGTCGGCGGCGTCCACGATGGTCGCGAAGGCGCTGCTGATCATGGCGAATTCGGTTTCGTGCACTTGACGGGAGGGGACGATCGTGCCGTCGGGGGCCTCGACGTCGAGGGTGCCCGTGGTATCGCCCAGCGGAGCATTGGTTCAAGCAGAACATGGCGGGGTTGTCGTGAGGTGGTGGGAAGCACCCGGGCACTCGGTAGGTTCGGCGCTGCAGTTGATCGAAGCACTCGCTTCCAAGTGGAACCCCAGACGTTGGGTTCCTCGCTCGTTCACACGACGCACGGAGGCGAAGATGCCGGTTCGGTCAGCTCTCTACTCGGGGAACTCGTTCCCCACCACCCTTGACCTCGAAACGGGTCCGGATTGGAAGCCTCTCGAGGCCGTCGCACGTTTGGTGCGCCAGTCACCCGAGCTGCCTCAGTTCCACCCGGGCGAGTTCATGTACATGGCGACCCTGCACGCCGTACGTCAGCGGGTGGCCATCCATCTGTACAAGCACATCGACACGCGGCATTACTTGAACCTCGACGATGGTGGGCACGCATACGCCTTCGAGCACCGCCCCACCGAGAACCATTCGCCAAACTTCGGTGGCCGCTACCGCCGGTACCGAAATCTGATCGACGCGATCGATGGTCTGGATCTGCAGGCCTTCGAGACAGGGAACCTGTTTCGCTCCTTCCCGCCGTCGGAGTGGCACACGGCGGCCTGGGCGTGAGGTGTGGCCGCTTACACCACCCGACCGACTAGGGCCCAGGTTCGGTGTTGCGGGCGGCGACCCGTGCAAAGGCGCCCCCGGCGTAGGCATTGGCGTCGCTGACGGTACGCACCATCGCGTGAGCGCGGAGGGCTTCGTTGCGTTCTTCGTCGTTTCGTGCCGTCTCGATGTCGCTCTTGCGCAGCACGGCCATTCGCAGGTGCGCCGCCGGATGTATCAGCAGCCGGTTCGGGTCGGGCGGTGGTCGTGGTGTCAGGGTCGGCGGCCTGGTCGGCGGCGTTGCCGGCGAGACGAGCGATGTGGGGCAGTCCGTGCGCGGCGATGTGAGCGTGCACAGCGCCAGCAGGTCGTGGGCGTGCTTGTCCCGTTTCGTCATCGGTGCGAGCCCGAACTGGCGCTCGATCGTCGCTGGCACGGAGGAGTGCTCGTGGACCGTGGAGTCGACGGTGCCACGTGGGATGAGCGGGGAGACGACGATGGCGGGCACCCTCACGCCGAGTCGGTCGAACAGGAAGCCCCCAGGGTTGATCGTCGGGTCGTGCGGGCTGCCGTCGTGGGGCGCAGTGACGGGGGGAGGGGCTACCGAGTCGTGGAAGCCTCCGTGCTCGTCCCAGGTGATGATCAACATGCTCCGTTCCCACAGCGGCGACTGCCGAATGGCCTCGTAGGTCGCTTTGATCAGGGCCTCGCCGCGGGTGACACCGTCGGTCGGGTGCTGCGACGACCCGCCCGTGAACGCGCCGTCGAGGACGTCGCCGTAGTTGGGCTCGATGAACGTGTAGGCGGCGTCGTAGCCGCCGCTCGCGAGATCCGAGCCGAAGGTGGAGAAGTCGAGCGTGTTGTGCTGGTAGGTGATGCCTGCCAACGCGGCGGCCATCGGCACACCCCCGGCCTGCGGGCCGTCCTGGTCGGCGTAGATCCGCCATGGCAGTTGCGCTGCGGTCAGCTGGTCGAAGATCGTTCCGTTCGGCAGGGTGAACAACACGGACTTCCGGTACCAATCCGTCAGCTGTTCGGCGCTGGGACTTCTCGTCCAGCCCCCCGACGAGGCGCCGTGCACGAACAACCGGTTCGGCCATGTAGGCCCGGGGAGCGACGAGAACCAGTGGTCGCACACGGCGAACTCGGTGGCCAGCTGCTGCAACACCGGCAGCTGGTTAGGGGTGTCGAAGCAACGCATGATTTCGCCGATGTCGGTGAGTCGCGGAGGGGCCGGCGCACCCGGCTCCGACTCGGTGGTGGACGTCGCGTAGCTGGCGACGAATCCGGAGTTGTGGATGGTGGTCGGGTAGTGCGTCCACGGTTTGTGCGTGACGTTCGGACCGCACAGCTGGACGAGCACATCGGCAAACTCGTGCCCCGGATCACTCGGCATTGCCCATGGTGCACCGGCCGCGCCGACCGGGTACTCGGTGTTCCGGTAGCGATTCGTGTCGGTCGGCAGTGCGTGTGTGATGCCTGGGATGCCGGAGAACGCGAGCATGTGGTCGAACGAACGGTTCTCCAGCATCAGCACGAAGATGTGCTCGAGAGCCGGATTGGAAGGCGACACGGCCATCGGATCCTCCCGTTGATCGCAGGGCAGAATGGCGACCCGCGAAACCACTACGGTAACAAGGAATTGATTGGAAGGCGGGTACCGGGAAGATGCCACGTCAGAACATCACGGTCCTGTTCACCGACATGGTGGACTCGACTGTCGTCTCGATGCGGGTTCCTCCTGAGGAGGCTGACGAACTGCGTCGTCAGCACTTCTCGCTCCTGCGCGGTGCGATCGCCGCGACCGGCGGTGTCGAGGTCAAGAACCTCGGTGACGGGTTGATGACGGCGTTCTCGTCGGCGTCGGCGGCGTTGTTGTGCGCCGTGCAGATGCAGCAGGCGATCGAGATCGACAACCGTGCCCGTCCGTGGTCGGTCGGGCTGCGTGTCGGCCTCAGCGGTGGCGAGGCGTCGTTCGAGGACGGCGACTACTTCGGCGACCCCGTCGTCGAGGCGGCACGGGTGTGCGCGAAGTGCCAGTCGGGAGAGATCCTGGTGACCGAAGTCGTACGACTGATGGCCGGGCGGAACGGTAGCTATACGTTCGCGTCCCGCGGGGAGATGTCACTGAAGGGGCTTGCCTACGAGGTCGTGGTCCTCGAGGTCGGATGGGTCCCCGAGCGTGGCGCGACGTCGGTGGAGCTGCCGCAGCGGATCGCCGCCTTGCCGGCGAATGGCTTCGTCGGTCGGGCAGCTGAGCTCGCGGTCATCGCGGATCTTCGGGCGCAGGTCGCGTCGGCCGGCGGCTGTCATGTGCTGGCGGTGGTCGGTGAACCCGGCCAAGGTAAGACCACCCTGGCGGCTGCTGCTGCGCGTCGCGCATTCGAGCTCGGTGACGTCGTGTTGTTCGGGCGGGCCGACGAGCACCTCGGTACGCCGTTCAGGCTGTTCGCGGAAGTGCTCGGCCACTTCGTCCGCCACGCATCGGACGCGCACATCGAGTCGATCATCGCCCCGACTGCGTCCGACCTCGCCCGTCTTGTGCCACACATCCACTCTCGTCTCGCCTCCGTGCCGCCGTCCGCGGCCGTCGACACGGACTCGGAACGGTTCCTGATGTTCGCAGCGGTCGTGGCGACGTTGTCGGAGCTGTCGCGGGCGCAGCCGGTGGTGCTGGTGTTCGACGACGTGCAGTGGGCCGACCTGGCCAGTCTGCGGCTGATGACGCACGTCGCCACAGCTGCAGCACCGATGCGGGTGCTGGTGATTGCTACGTGTCGGGACGACGAGTTGCCGGCCTCTCACCCGTTGGTCGAGGCGTTCGCGATGTTGCGCCGGCACGACGCCGTCACACGCATCGACCTCGACGGGTTGAGCCGCAACGAGGTCGAACTGCTGATCGGAGCGGTCGGCAGCGACGTCGACGAACGCACCGCAGAGGAGATTCACCGCGACACCGACGGCAATGCGTTCTTCGTCACCGAACTGCTCCGTCACTTCTCGGACTCGCCGGCCGGCTCGACACAGGGCGAGACACCGCGGAGTGTCCAGGAGGTGATCTCGACACGTGTCGGCCGCCTGGGCGAGGACGACGAACGGGTTTTGCGCCACGCGTCGGTGATCGGTAGCGAGTTCGACCTGGAGACGTTGGCCACCGTCATGTCGCTGCCGGAGGCTCCCTTGATCGATGCCCTGGAGCGAGCGGTGGGGGTCGGTCTGATACGTGAGATCAGCGACACGCCCGGCCGGTTCCGCTTCCAGCACGCGCTCACCCAGCGAACGATCTACGACGGACTCGGGGCGACGCGTCGAGCGTCGCTGCACCGTCAGGTTGCGCTGGCACTCGACGCCGCACCAGTTGTCGAACGCCGGCGACGGGCAGCCGAACTGGCTCGCCACTGGTCGCACACGGGTCGGGTCTCCGACCTTGGTCTCGCCGTGAAGTACGCGCGCCAGGCGGCCGAAGATGCTTTGACCGGCTTGGCGCCGGACATCGCATTCGCGTTCTTCACCGAGGCGATTGCGCTGCGAGTACGAGTCGGCGAGCCCGACCCGGAGCTGGACCTTGACCTCCTGATCGGGCTCGGGATCGCACAACGCAAGACCGGTTCGCCGGCCTTCCGCCAGACGCTGCTGGAAGCGTCGCGCACAGCATTGGCGATGGGGGACACCTCACGGCTGTTGACGGCGGCCTTCAACAACAGTCGGGGATGGTCCAGCACCATCGGTGCCATCGACGTCGAGCGGGTGGAGGTGTTGGAGCACGCACTGATGCACCTTCCGGAACCGACTGCCGACCGCGGACTGGTGCTCGCCGCGCTGTGCAAGGAGTTCTCCTGGGGGACGTCCCTCGAGCGACGCCAGGGGCTGGCCGCGGAGGCAGCGGCGATCGCGCAGGAGTGCGCCGACGATGCTGTCGCCGTGCGCATCCTGAACGACCTTGCCTTACCGCTCAGCGTGCCACACATGCTGGAGACTTCGCTCGAGCGCACCGCCATGTCGTTGCAGCGGGCTCAGCGGTTGGGTGACCCGGTGTTGCTGTTCTTTGCGTTCATGTGGCGTGCGCAGACACTGCACATGGCGGGCGATATCGAGGGCTGCAACGCGCTGTTCGCCAAGCTGGAGGACCTGGTCGAGCGACTCGGTGAGCCGACACTGAAGTGGTCGCAGATGCACAACAACGCGGTCCAGGCAATGATCATCGGCGACGTCGCCGAGGCCGATGCGATCTCGGTCGCGGCGCTGCAGTTCGGGCTCGACAACGGGGAGCCCGACGCGATGACCTACTTCGGGGTGCAGCAGATGGCCATTTGCCTGCAACGCGGCAACCTGGGTGACCTGGCGCCGCTCATCGAGGAAACGCTGCAGTTGATGCCGGAGTTGGGGCCGGCGGCGAATGCGGCGCTGATGCTGTCGCACCTTGAGGCAGGAAGGGACGACCTGGCGGCGTCAATGCTGGCGGCGACTGCGGCTTCAGGGTTCGACTACGGCATCGACAACTCGTGGCTCGTCATCACCGTCGACCATGCGGAAGTGGCCGTCGAGTTGCAGATGTTCGAGCAGGCGGCCGGACTGTACGAGATGCTGGAGCCGTTCTCGTCGCAAGTGGCCTGTACCGGCCTGACGAGTCAGGGCCCGGTGTCTCATTACCTCGGCGGTCTGGCGATGTTGGATGGGCGTCTCGACGAGGCGGACCGCTGGTTCAGCGAGGCCGATGCATACGCTCGCCGCGCGGGCGACAACTTCTCGGGCGCGCGCACGGCCCTGTGGTGGGGGCGTGTCGCAGCGCGTCGCGAGCATGAGGCGGCCCGTGGACGGTTCGCGCTGGCGCGTCTGGCAGCGACGGACCATGGCTACGAGAGAGTCGCTCAGCGCGCCGCTGAGGCACTGGCTGCGCTCCGCTGAGCGAGCCGTGTCTCAGCTGAGAGGGAAGCCGGCGCTGGGGTAGTGCTTCGTGATCGTCGCCACGGCAGCATCGGCCTGTGCCGTCAGGAAACCCGCGTCGGTGTCGATGCCGGCGGTGCCGCCGAACATCAGTGTGTGGAACGCGCTGTCGTCCTCGGTGTAGGCCATGAAGAGCGCCGAGCGCAGCACGGTCGGGATGAAGCTGGTGGTGTACTCGGGACGGGGGCACGGGAGGCCGAACGACTCCTGCCAGGTCGGGGTGAGCAGCGAGTTCGTGACAAGTTGCTGCGCGCCGGGCGCGTTGGACTGGTAGGCGCTGGCGACCTTGACCCCGCTCATCGACACCTGGTGCCAATTGCTGTTGCCGCACCGCAGGACCGTCGGCGGGGGCTGGAAGCTGACGGCGCCCATGTCGACGGTGCTGTACTCGATGCAGATCTCCTCGGGGACGCCGTACAGATAGTTGGAGAACCAGTTCCAGTCGGCGGTGCCGATACGGACGAGGTCCTCGCCGTGCACGACCGAGCCGACCCCGTGAGCGGCCTCGTACCCGAACGGCCGCGTCCAGCCGTCGGCTTTCGCGCAGTCGATCTGGTAGATGCCGAAGAAGACGTTGAACCACGGCGACTCCGGGTCGGCGTAGACACCGGGTCCCTTGCCGGGGTCGGCGCCGAGCCCGACACAGGCGAGGATGTTCAAGGTCAGCGGCCCGGTGGCGCCGAACAGCCGCTGCTTGACGATTCGGCCGACGTCGGCGAGCAAGCGTTCGTCGTCGCTGATGTGGAAACGGGTGACGTCGCCGCCGCCGCTCGGCCCATTGGGCCCATACCCGAGTACCTGCGGCGGGTATCCCGACTGTGCGCCGGCGATGAAACCCTTGGTCGGATCGATCAGCGTGATGTGCGGTTCGGTGAAGTTGACGACGGTCTTCCACGTGGGTGGCTCGATGCCCGGTTGGCGCACCTCGATCGTGGCGGTCAGCCCGACGACCCCGCTGAGCGGCTCGATCGTGATCTCCAACTGGCCCCACACGAGATCGGTGGAAACCCCCACCGGTCCGCTTGGGGCGCCGACGCTCACCGAGCCGTGCACGAGCTCGAGTTGCTCGAACCGCAGGTCCCAGTCGAGCTCGGTCGACGAGCTGAACTCGTAGTCGACGAAGAGACCGTGACCGAGGCTGATCGTGTGTTGCGACGCGGTGGGCATGGCGCGACTGTACGACAGCGTCGAGTGCCGGAGTTTCGGCCGTGGCGCAGCTGGTACGGTCCCGTTCCGCGGTCGACGCGACCGAGTGTGTTGATCGGAGGCCCCCATGCACGTTGCCAACCTTCCTGATCTCTCGCACCTGTGGAGCAAGTTGCCGAAGGAAGTGTTCGAGGAGATCCTTGCCCACCCGGAGGAAGTCAGGCGACTGGTCAGCGATGCCATGCATCTCGTGTTGCCGGACCTCGACACGGGCTACATCGAGCATGTCGTCGTGGCCGCGATGCTCACCAGCCTGGCTGTCGATCAGCGGCCGGTGATGCCGATGCTCGACCACGATCTGTTCTCGAAGAACGCGGCCCTTCCCGAGTTCTTGTGGGGCCTGCTCTATGACGATTGGGCACCTGATCCGACCAAGGGCAAGTCGGTGTTCATCACCGGCTACGACCAGCGGAGTCTCCCGTCCGACGCCAACCCGGCGTTGCCTGCAAACCTGCGCAAGCGGATCTACTGGTCGGCGGTCACTCCTGATCTGATGCCGCAGTACGTCCCGAAGATCCAGCCGTTCTTCGAGTCGCTCCTGGCGCAAGCCAACGCAGGATCCCCGCTGATGGGCGAGTACCTCGAGTCGTACTACAAGGACCTCTACTGGGACCTGCATGTGGGCGTCACCGGCGCGGATCTCCCCGACTTCGCCGTGGAGATCGGGCAGAGCTTCAACATCGTGCTGGCCAACGCGACGCCGACGATGAAACTGGTCTACGACAACTACGTCAAGGTCCGTGCACTACGCCCGCAGCTCGCAGCGTGGCTGCAGCAGCAGGTCGCACACTTGGCGCAGCACCCCGATTCGACGACCATCGTGAGCCACTGGCTGCAGAACAGCGGCTTGGGGACGGACGCGAACTTCCAGACCGCAGACATCGCGTTCGAGTCCTTTCACGACTTCGTTGCGCTCAGCCAATGGGGCAACATGATCTGGCACACCGTGCAGATGCTCAACGTGACGGACGGGAACCCTCAGGTGCAGGCGGCATTCGCGACGACGATGCAGGCACCCCCCGACGATGGCCCGTTCGATGCGCTCGACCGCTTCATCATGGAGTTGTTCCGCTTCGTCAACCCGAACAGCGCCAGCATCTCCACGTTCACCGCTCCGGCGTTGACCAACTCGCCGTTCGAGGTGTACCGCTACGTGTTCACTCTGCACGAGACGGCGAGCATGTACGGGTTGCACTGGACCGATCCTGAGGCCTTCCGACCGGATCGATTCCTCACCGTTCCGCTTGCAGCGGAGAACGATGCGCCGCGGTCAGCCGAGATCGGCTTCGCGACATGCCCATTCTCGCAGGAGTCGTTCAAGGTCGCGGACGGTCGCGACGTGGAGATCACGAACAGCCTGTTCGGCACCACGTACCCGGTCGTCAACGGGACGGCTACTCCGATCTGCGACTACGCCGGGTACGCACCCTTCGGCTTCGGCTATCGGCGCTGCCCGGGCGAGTTGCTCAACGTGCAGGTGATGCGAATCTTCCTGCAGATCGCATGGGACCGGAAGCTCGAGTTCTTCAAGCTCGACACCGAGCATCCGGTGATGCAGCCTGCCGGACCGTTGCTCGTCGTGCCCGACGTGTATGCGTTCCGCTACCCGTCCTGATCACAGCAGCTCGATCGACTGCGGGTGGTTGAACACGTTCTGCGGGTCCCAGGTCGTCTTCGCCTGCTGCAACCGGGCGTAGTTGACTCCGTAGTACAGCTCTTGCCAGTTGACGAGGTCGGCGTCGGGGTAGTTGACGTAGCAGCCGTCCATCAGTATGTCCGGCGTCGGACCTTCCAACCCGTACATGTCGGCGTACAGGCCGCGGATCCAGGCCAGGTTGTCGTCGTCGTCGACGCGGTGGGTCCAGTACGTCTGGTATTGCAGCTTCATGATCGACGACCGCTGCGGGACCGCTGTCGCCTGCGGAGCCACGGTGTTGATCGCGCAACCGTACGAGTCGACCTGGATGAGCGCGTTGGTGAACGCGGGGTGCTCGTCGGTGGTCAGCCACGTCCACATCGTGTCGATCTGTGACTGCGGGAACACGTCCTTCATGTACGCCGACTTGTACTTGCCGCGGCAGTTCGGCCCGGACGAGTTCTCCGATTGGGTGATCTCGAGCCACGGCATCGCCTCGGTCTGGGTCGTGGGCCGGATCAACCGATGGCCGACGACCCCGGTGATGGGGGTGACTCTCGGTGCCCTGGATGAATCCACGCCGGCCGTCATGGCTGCGATGAACTCATTCAGGGGTGCGTCGTCGGCATCGGCCTGCTGCACTGCGATCGAGATCTGCCCGGCGGCCTTGCGCGTCAGGTGGAGCAGGGCGAACAGCGTGTTGTAGCGGCTGTCCGGTTCGCTGTGCTCGGCGAAGAAGTCGGCGAAATTGCTGACCAGACGGTCGAATTGGTCCTTGGCGCCGAGGAGATCGCTCCAGTTCCAGGCGATCGTCGACCACCAGGCGCCGCTCGGCGCGGGTGGAAGCGGCCGGAAGTAGTACTTGGTGATCAGGCCGAAGTTGCCGCCACCGCCGCCGGTGTGCGCCCAGAAGAGATCCTGTTCGTTGCGGTCCGGCGAGTCCTTCTCCGCCGTCACCAACTGGGCGATGCCGTTGTGCACCAACACGACCTCGACGGCGGTGAGCCAGTCAACGGTCAGTCCATGGGTGCGCGACAGCAGCCCGTAGCCACCGCCGCAGATGTGTCCGCCGGCACCGACGGAGTAACACGACCCGCCCGGGATGGTCACCCCGAACCGTCGGTACAGGCCGTTTGTCAGGTCCCAGTTGGTGCAGCCGGCCTCGACCATGAAGCCGTTGCCGTTGGGGAGCTGTTCGAAACGACTCATCTGCGAGATGTCGATGATCACGCCGTCGGTGAGCGACGACCACCCCTCGTAGCAGTGGCCGCCGCTACGGACCACCGGCCGTTGGTGGGTGTCGAGACAGAACTGCACCGCCTGTCGGGCTTCCTCGGCCGTCCCGACCACCCGGATGGACGAAGGGGTGCCGACGAAGCGCTGGTTGAAGCCCCGCACCATCGTCGGGTACCTCGAATCCTGCGGGTCGATCGTGCTGCCTGCATGTGTATCCATCGCGACTCCCATCGTCGACGAGATCGTAGATGTCCACATTCGGCTGCGGGGCTCGGCTCCGACCCGATCACAGGGTGACAGCACCGCTTGGCGTTCACAACCCGAAGGTCATACCCGTTGCCCGACGTCGCGCGGAAGCGAGCACTCGGCTCCAGCCACTCACCGCCCCGAGACGAGGGCCCGCGCAGTGCAGCCTGCTACTCGGCCCATGTCCCCGCTCGAACTCATCGCCCGAGGTCGTTACCAGCGTGTCATCGCCCTCTTGCTCGCCATCGCCGAAGGCGTCGACGACGTTGTTGCGTTGCGATCCTGCCCGAGAACCTCACCGACGCCGTGCTGGCAGCGGATCTGGTTCAGGAATGGACGACGGCGTCGAGCAGACGGCCGCTCGGCGGTCAGACGCCGAGGGTGTCGCCGACTCGTTGCCGAATCTGTTCGCGCAGTTCGACCAACTCCGGGAAGCCGTAGAGGTAGAGGATCTTCTGCTCGGCCACCGTCGTGCCGGCTGGCGCGTCATTGATGACGAACTCGGCCCACACCTCGGCGATGTCCTCGAGCGGGTCGGTCGCCGCGTACCTCGTGACGAAGTCGGACTGGTGGACGGCGTAGAACGCGTCCATCGCGGTCGGCGAGGAGAGGGCGTCGAACACCTCCTGGCCGTAGCTCCACCAGAAACGATCGAGGAAGCCGTTGAGGTAGGAGTCCGCGGCCAAGCACCCCTCGTCGGTGCTTGTGGTGCCGCAGTCGTCGCCCCCACCAGTCATCTGGTCGGCGGAAAGGGTGACGAGGTGCCCGTACTCGTGGATGAACGTTCGAGCCAACGCCTTTAGGTCGTCGGCGTAGCGGGCATTCACGAGCACCTGACGTTTCCCCGGGGTCTGGCCATCCAACACGGTCGCGTCGGCGTTTCTGTAGAGGTCGTTGTACACCGTGAAGCCCTCGATGTATTGCGCCGTCGCGGTGTCGCCGAGTACCCGCCGGAACAGATCCCACAACACTTGATGGAGCTCCGTGGGCGTTGGGGAAAGGCTGAGGTCGGCTTGCACCGTGTACGCGCCGTACTGGCTGTCGCCCGCCGTGTCGACCGTGGTGGTGGCCGGCGCCGCCGCTGTACTCGTCGTGCTCGGCAGCGTGGTTGGGGGAAGGGTGGTGCGGATCGGCGGCGTCGTCACCGGTGCCCTCGGTGCAACCGTGATGGTCGTGCCGGGTGAGGCCGCCGGTGCGCCGGTGCAGGCCGCAAGCAGAGGGAGCAAGGCCAACGCCAGCGCGCCATATCGCTTCCGGCTTCGACCGCGAGCAGTCGGCTCAGGACGGAGTACGACCTTGTCTCGCACCACGTTGGTGATAGCACCGAGCACGCTGATGACAGTACTCGTCGCCGCGAAGGCGACTGGCGAGTCCCGCCCCGTCAGCATCGTGAACTTCGACATGCCAACACTCCGATCGACCGTTGGTGCCGTGCGTGACACGAATTTCCGAGTCCGCCATGTGAAAGGTCAACGCACGAAGGCCGTGCGACTCTGGCTACGGCGCTCGGCTCCGCTATGACCTAGGGGGTGACTCACGACCATGCCGCGCCGAAGCCTGTCCGCGAAGAGCGGCAGCCTCCGCGTGAGGGCATCGAGGAAGTGGCGCCTGGCATCCTGCGGCTGCAGTTGCCCATCTCGCTACCCGGCCTGGGCCATGTGAACTGCTACGCAATGGAGGACGCCCGCGGCATCACACTTGTCGATCCGGGGTTGCCCGGCCCCAAGACGTGGCGCGGACTGCAGCGGATCATGAAGGCGGGCGGCCTCGCGATCGACCGGGTGCATTCGGTGGTGGTCACCCACTCGCACCCGGATCATTTCGGGCAGGCCGGTCAGTTCCGCAAGCGCTTCGGTGCCGAGGTGATCACGCATCGAACGTTCCGAACCTTTCTCGACCCCGAGGCCGAGGACCAGGAGAGCGCTGACGAACTGGAGGTGATCGACGGCCCGGTGAAGGCGCAGGTCGAGTCAATGCAGGGCGTGGACATGCGTCGCGGCCCGTTTGCGAAGCACACCCCGTGGGGCGGCGACCCGTACTCGCTGCCTCGCGCTCGACGGATGCGCTATTGGGCGATGCGCAAGGCGGCAGGTCGCTTCGCCGCCACGCCCACCCCCACTCGCCGTGTGGACGATGCCCAGGTGCTGCAGCTGGGCGGCCGCGAGTGGGTGGCCGTGCACACGCCCGGCCACACGATCGATCACCTCTGTCTCTACGACCCGGTGGCGGGGGTGATGATCAGCGGCGACCATGTACTGCCCACGATCACCCCGCACATCTCCGGGTTGGGCACCACGATCGACCCGTTGAAGGACTTCTTCGACAGCCTTGACCTGATGAAGACCTTCGACGGTGTGCGGATGGTGCTCCCTGCCCATGGCCTCGAGTTCGATGACCTTTCGGGTCGCGCCGAGGCCATCAAGCGCCACCACCACGAGCGTCTCGACACGCTGCGCACCGCCAGCGGCGAGATCGGTAGCGGCACGGTGCACGAGTTCATGCAGGTGCTGTTCCAGAAACGGTCATGGGGCTCGATGGCCGAGAGCGAAACCTACGCCCATCTCGAACACCTTCGGCTCATCGGGGAGGCTGTCGTGGATGAAAGCGGCGACCAACTCCGCTACAGCTTCAACTGACGCGTCGGTTGACTCGCTGTCGCCACGGGGCAACCGAACGTAGAGTTGGGGGCTCGCCGCGGACTGGCCGGCCCGACCGTTGAAGGATGCGCATGATCACTGACGTCGAGCACTACTTCGAGAGTGGATGTGGTCGCTGCGATCGCTTCGGGACCCCCGACTGCTCGACTCGGCTGTGGGCCAAGGGCCTGGCCGATCTGCGGCGCATCTGTCGCGACTCCGGCATGTCGGAGCACGTCAAGTGGGGTCACCCGTGCTACATGCATTCCGATCGCAACATCGTCATCATCGGCGCGTTCCGCGATGACTTCCGGCTCACGTTCTTCAACGCAGCGCTGATGCGCGATCCCCATGGTGTGCTGATTGGGCAGGGGCCGAACAGCAGCCACCCAGACTGTTTCAAGTTCGACGACGACCGTCAGGTCGTCGGCTCGGAGGCGATCCTCCGCGAGTACCTCGCCGAGGCGATCGGGTACGCGGAGCAGGGCACTCGTCCCCCCAAGGTCGTGCGCGAACTCGAGCTGCCCGACGAGTTCCTCGACGCGCTGGAGTCCGACCCCGAGCTCGCCCAGGCGTTCGCATTGCTGACCCCGGGTCGGCAGCGCAGTTACGGGTTCGCGCTGAACTCCGCAAAGACATCGGCCACCAAGGTCGCGCGGATCATCAAGTTCCGCGACAAGATTCTCGCCGGTAAGGGCGCCCTCGACAGGTAGTCGCCGTGCATGGCGACGATCGGGCCTGTCGACTTGGGTCTTGACAGTCTGCTGCGGGCCACTAATATACAACCATATGGTTGTACGTGACACACGTGAGCTGAGCGACGACGAGGTCGACCGGATCTTCCGGGCCCTGGCCGACTCGACGCGCCGCGACATCCTTCGGCGCACGTTCGGCGGCGAGGCATCGGTCTCGGCGCTGGCAGGCACCTACGACATGTCGTTTGCCGCGGTGCAAAAGCACGTCGCAGTGTTGGAGGGGGCCGGTCTCGTGACCAAACACCCGAACGGCCGCGAGCGCATCGTGCGCGGCAACCCTGACGCCATCCGGCGCGCCCAGGCGCTGCTCGACAGGTACGAGCAGATCTGGCACTCACGCATCGAACGCCTCGACGCCCTCCTCGCCGAGACCGACGAATAGACCCGACGAACCCGATAGAAAGAGACCACGATGCCCATCACCTCGGTCGAGAAGAATCTCGACGCCCTGACCATGACGGTTGTCGCCGACTTCGTCGCCACCCGCGAACGCTTGTGGGAGGCCTACACCGATCCCCGCCAGATCGAGAAGTTCTGGGGGCCGCCCGAGTGGCCGGCCACGTTCACCCGCCACGACGTGTTCGTCGGTGGACGGTCCGCCTACTTCATGACAGGACCGCAAGGAGAGCGCTCCGCCGGCTTCTGGGAGTTCCTCGCCGTCGACGACGGCACGTTCTTCGAGGTCCGCGACGGGTTCGCCGGCGATGACGGCGAGGAGAACTCCGCCATGCCATCGATGCGCATGACCTTCTCCTTCGAGGACACGGGCGACGGCTCACGTCTGGTGACCACCACCCATTTCGGCTCCGTCGATCAGCTCCAACAACTCCTCGACATGGGGATGGAAGCCGGTATGGCAGCAGCAATGGGCCAGATCGACCAGGTACTCGCCGACCTCGCGTCGTTCGCCGTCGGAAGCGGCACCGAGCTCCACATCCTGTCCGACACGCAGGTGCGAATCTCGCGCATCATCCGCGGAACCGTCGAGCAGGTATGGCGAGCCCACCACGATCCAGAGCTGGTGACCCAGTGGATGCTCGGCCCCGACGGGTGGACAATGCCCGTGTGTGAAGTGGCGACCGAGGTCGCAGGCGCGTATCGCTATGAGTGGGAGCCCGATGACGTCTCGGCCGACGGCTCACCTGGACGGTTCGGCTTCGAGGGAGAGCTGCTCGAATCCGATCCGCCGCATCGCGCGGTCACGACTGAACGCATGATCGGGGTGGAGGGTTCGGGAACCACGAACGAGATGACCCTCACCCCACGCACCGGCGGCACGCTCTTGAGTCTCGTCATCACCTACCCCAGCGCCGCGGTCCGCGACATGGTGCTCGAAACGGGCATGGTCGGCGGGATGGAGACCAGCTATGCCCGTCTCGAAGCCAATCTTGATTGAGCCCGACGCACTCGGCGAAACGGAAACATCAGCGGCGCCGTCGGCGTTCGCGAGCGGGCTTTGAGGTTGCGTTGTCACGGGGGCGCTGCTTCCGCTAGCTTGACGACAGGAGAGCAAAGTTCGCTCCCCGTTGCGTCGCTCCGGACCCTGGTTGCGCCATGTGGCCAACGGAGGTGTCGTGTGACTGAGGTGTTGAGCGGTCCTGCGGTAGAGGGTGTGCCCTCGGACGCGTGTTTCGCCGGTCGGGTTCGGTTGGACGATCCGATGCACGTCGTCGTGATCACGGGCGAACTGGATCTCGCGAGCCGCGACGAGACTGTCCGAGCATGTACTGCAGCCGGTCAGGTAGACGTGATCGTAGAAATGGCGGGCCTGGCGTTCATGGACTGCGCCGGCTACGGCGCCTTGATCGCTGCGCGGACACTGCTCGAATTTCGGGGTGGTTCGCTGACCTTGGTCAATCCGTGTGGCCAACCGCTGCGGCTGATGGTGCTGATCGGTGAGGGCAAGGGTGGTTCGGGTACCTCAAGTACCCGTGTCGGGCGAGGTGCCTGAGCAACCGTCGTAGCGGGCCGGCGCCTAGAGGGTCTGCCAACCTGCGCTACCGAGGTCCGGAGCAACGCCCCCGGGTTTTGCTCACAAGGAACACCACCACACGACTACGGAGTTCGACTCACCGTGCGTGCTCACCCTACACCGATCTGCTTCGGCCGTGACACCGACGGTGCATTCCGGCAGACTCTCATGATGGCGACGAAAGTGATTCTTGACGTTGACACCGGTACCGACGATGCCGTCGCTCTCATGGCCGCCGCACTCTCGCCCGACATCGACCTGGTCGGCGCAACGAGTGTCAACGGCAACACCGGGGTCGAGTACACGACCGAGAACACGCTGCGCGTGTTCGACTGGATCGGGCTGCCGGAGATCCCGGTGTTCCGCGGCATGGATCGACCCATCGTTCGGGCGCAGCCAGAACTGGGGATGGCAGCGATCATTCACAAGAACCTGCTCGATCTTCCACCTGTTTCGCACGGCGCAACGCTGCAGCCCACGCACGCCGTCGATTGGCTGATCGAGACATACCTGGCATCTGACGGCGACATCGTGTTGTGCCCCGTCGGGCCGTTGACCAACATTGCGATGGCAATCCAGAAGGACCCGCGCATCCTCGAGGCGATCCCGGAGATCGTCATCATGGGCGGCGCGCACCAGATGGGGAACCTGACGCACTCGGGCGAGTTCAACATCCTGATCGACCCTGAGGCGGCGCGAGTCGTCATCAATTGCGGTCGGCCGATTCGGATGGTGCCGCTCGACGCCACGCATCGCGCGATGCTGTCGACCGAGGATGCTCAGCAGCTCCGCGACCTGGGCACGCCCGCCGGCGAGGCGGCCGCGCGTTTCGTGCTCCAGCGCATCGCCGGTTACGCCGCGACGCAGCCGATCCTCGATCGGCCGGGCTGTGCGCCCATCCACGACGCGCTCGCCGTGTGCGCCATCATCGACCCGACGATCCTGACGACCGAGTTCATCCCGGTCGATGTCGAGGTCAATGCTGAATTGTCGGTGGGCCGAACGGTGTGCGACTTTCGATCGCGCCCGAGCAAGCCCGCGAACGTTCACTTCGCAATCGACGCGGACGAGAAGAAGTTCGTCCGCATGCTGCTCGACATCCTTGGCCGAACGGCTGGGACCTCGGCCTAGACCGTTTTTCGTCGGCATGGTCAGGGGCGTGTCCATCGCTGTCGCTCTCACAACACGCTGGGCGGGAATGTTGCAGAGCATGCAACATTTCGGCCCAGCGTCAGAGCTGTGAGATCACCGCTGACTGGCGACCCGGCGCGTCACGGGTCGAGGCGTTGCACCCGCTTGCGATGGGCCGTGCCGTTGGCGCCGGAAATGCTCGACTGCTTGGTGCCCTTGATCTCGTTGACCTTCAGGTCCTGGCCGGTGACGGGTTTGGCCTCGATACGTGTCTCGCTCTCGAAGCTGTGCGACTTGCCGGTGTTGCGGTAGTAGTTCCACAGCCCGTAATACAGCCCGCCAGCGCCGGCAGGGCCCAGGACGAGCAGGAACGTCGGCTTGCTGGAAGCAATGAGCGCGAAGGCAATGGCGATCATTTGCCCGCCGCCAGAATCGCAATCACAATGCCTTCGAGCACGGTGCCGACGGTGAGTGCGGCGCCGAGCAGCCTCGCGGTGGACACCGGCACGCTACCCATCACCTCGCCGGTGCGACCGTTGACGGCGATGTAGTGCACCATGCTCTTGCCCTCACGTTCCTGAAAGTGCGAGTAGAGCCAGACCGGTAGGTACATCGCAACCCAGCGGGTGCCGTGCACCGTCACCCGCTCGCCCTCCCAGCGCACGCCTCGGTCGTATCGACTGAGGCTGGAGGCGACCTGCGACCGGGCGATGGACAGCAACTGGTCTTCGAGATGCGGCCCCAGTTGGGCCACATCCGTGTTGCGCTTCTCGGATGAGAAGCCGGTCAGGTAGCTGGCATTCCACTTCACCGCATTCTCGGTGTCGAACGGCAGGATCGTGTTGATGACGTTGTTGGTGTTCTGCTTGGCGTTCATCTGCGCTCGCTCGGATGACGCCTCGATCGTCAGGTCGTCGACGGTGAAGTCGACGTGCCGCTGCACCTGGTACACATCGGCGTCGTAGAAGGTCTCCTCGTCATCACCCGAGCCTCGGGTGTAGCGCCGTGTCTGCACCTCGCCGGCACCGACGACGTCGGCACTGACGTTGCCGTCGACCACCATGTACGGCATGTAGACGCCAAAGACGTTCTCCGGTTTGAAGCCATTCACGAAGGCCCGATCCGCGAACATGCGTCGTTTGCCCGCGAACTCGCGAATGATCGCCATCGCCGCGTCATGCGTGATCGAGAACGGCAGCACGGCGTCGGGCACCGCGCCGTTGGCCACCTGCTCGTTCACCGTCAGCACGTGTCGACACCAGTGGCAGCGAGCACCCATCTGCTCGGCCGTGTTGACGACGACCTCGGCGCCACAGCCGGCGCACTTCATGGTGATCAGCGAGCCCGCACCTGTATCGATGTTGGCAGCGCCCGAGCCCATCGTCGTCCCGGTCAGCGCGGTGAGATCACCGTTGGCGATGGTCTCGTCGAGCCGCGCCTCTGCCCACTCGTGTCGACAGAACAGGCAGACCAGCATGCCGACGGAAGGGCGTAGCTGGATCTCGGTGGCCCCGCATCGAGGGCAGCGGTTGACACCGTCGTCGAGCCGCTTGTTGCGCGTGTCGATGGTCGTGTCGGTCGGCGGTTGGAGGCCTGCGGCGACGGGCGGCTGTGGCTGGGGGCTCGAGCCCGGAGGCGGTAGCACACCCTCTCCCGGAGGTGGCAGTGTCGACATCGTTGCCTCAGTGCCTCAGAGCCCGAGCACTTTGTTCTTGGCGGCGTCGTAGTCCGCCTGGCTGATGAGCCCGGCGTCGAGCATCTCTTTGAACTTTGCCAGCTTCGCCATCGGGTCCTCGGCTGCGGGCGCGGCCGGCGGGGGAGGCGGGGCCATGGGTGCTGCGGCAGCGGCCGCGGGCGGCGGGCCGCTCTGTGCACCGATACCCGGCACCGGCTGCTGGAGGCCGCCGATACCTACCGACCCGGCGGCCATTCCCATACCGATGAGACCGGCGCCGCCGGCGTTGTCGCCTGCAGCCTCGAAGCCCGCGGCGACCGATGCCTGCAGGTTCGAGTTGCCACGAGCACCAGAGAGCGCATCGGCGCGTTGCACGTTGCGGAGCAGTTCACGGGTGGTCTCGTCGTACTCGATCGCGATGATCGCGGTGGAGACGATGGCAAGCCCGCGTCCGGTGCTCCACTGATAGTTCGTCTCGACCGCTGCCGAGAGGCTCTGGGCGAAACCGATCGAATCCTGCTGGATCTTGGTGATGCGGTTGCCCTTGGCCGGGTCGTTGGTGTACATCGAAAAGGCTGGGGCGAGCGATCCGACGACCTCGTTGAACAGCTGCGCAGCTGCGTCGTTCTCGATGTCGGTGAAGTCGAACACCTGGCCCGGCTCGAGGTACTTTGCCGGCACGAACCCGCGGATGAACAGGATCGGGTCGATGATTTTCATCGTGTAGGTGCCACGAGTGACGGCACCGACCTGGGCGTTCATGTACGCGTCGTCCCAGTAGATCTCGGACTGGGTGCCGAAGCGGTTGTTCGGCAACTCCTTGAGCGTCACGAAGTACGCACGCTGCTGGGTGCCGGGGCGACCGCCGAACTTGAAGCGCTCCCACGATGTCTTGATCAGCGGGCTCAAGATGCCGTCACCCGCGAAGATGGACTGCGAGTCCTGAGCCTCGCTGTTCCACTCGTACGCGCCGGGTTCGGCGGCGAGACCGGTGATCGCGCCCTGCTCCATCAGCACGAGGCCGTAGCCCTCGGGCACGACGATGCGGCTGCCGTTCGTGATGACGCCATCGGAGCCCTTGGTGTTCGAGCCGCGCCCTGCGTTCTGGCCGCGAGCGACGGCCGCGAACAGCGCTGCTGTTGACGCGAGGCCCTCGGGCACCGTGTAGAAGTCTTTCCACTGATCGGCCATCGTGCCGCCGAGAGCGCCGAGTGCCGCCTGAATGAGCCCCATGAGTAAATACCTCTCCTTTTGTCGGTGAAGACGTAGAGGACTGTAGTCGGTCCGCTTCCAACGCCTGGTCGCGCGGCTCCCGTACGATGGTGAGGTGACTGCGACGACTCCTTCCCCCGGCCGGTCCCCGTCAGCATGGACAGCGCTGCACAGCTGGAACCCTCGCCAGTGGCGGGTGGCGCTGGCCGGCGCAGTCGGCACGGCGCTGCTGGTCGGGCTTCCTACTGACGTCATCCCCAACCCTGTGTTCGGTCGCCCCGTGCCGGTCACGTGGTGGTCGTACCCCACGCTGGTGGTGACCGCAGTGCTCGGTGGGCTGTTGCTCTCGACCTACGTCCGCACCGGAACGCTCGAGGATGCGGCGATCGACCGTCCGGGTCGGATGGGCGGTGTCGGTGGTCTGCTGTCGTTCTTCGCCGTCGGCTGCCCAGTGTGCAACAAGATCGTGCTCGTGGCGCTCGGCAGTTCGGGAGCGATGAGCGTCTTCGCCCCGCTGCAACCACTGCTCGCGATCGCGTCGTTGATCGTGATGGGCGTGGCCCTACGAGTGCGTCTGAGCAACACGCTCAGCTGTCGCGTGAGCTGAGCGTGTTACTCAGGCCGAGCACCGCATTCAGCACGTCGGCTGGGTCGCCGCCGTCGGGGTCGAACAAGCGCTCGCCGTCATGAACTAGATCGGCGACCGTGGTGACACCACTCGCGACTGAGCGGTGGGTGATGACGAGTAGCGCCTTCTCGTGAATCGCGTCGATGACGCTGCGCACTCGTGCAACGGCCCCATCGCGAGTTGCGTTCGAGATCTCGCATCCGTCGGCAGTTGCTCGAATCACCGTCGCCCACCCGTTGTCGAGTCCGCAGTGAAGGGCCTCGGAGCCGTTCGGGGTGCTCACCAGAAGTTCGAGTTCCTCCGCAGGCTCTGAGAGCAGTTCGATGAGCTTCAACGCGTCGGGTCGTTCTTCGACTTCGATCGTGCCTCTCGCCACGAGTCGTTCGAGCGACTCGCCATCGGGGGCCAGCAACGCCACAAGTGAAGTGCGTTCCAATTGGACGGCAAGCGCTGCCAGAGCGTCAGGGCTCAGCATGATCGGCTCGTCGTCGACTTCCAGAGCCAACGTTCGTTCGGCGCTCAAGAGTCGCAGAAGGAACTCCGTTTCTTCGCAAGTCACCGTCTGCAGGCGATCTTGCCCATCACGCCAGAGGAGTGACCGTGCGCCACGATGACCGAAAAACTCGATGGTGGGGCCGCCAAGGGGAGTGCTGGCCGCGAGGTACACGGATCGTACTCGTAGCGCGCCATCGCGGGCTGCAATGTCGTCGGTCAATGCGTGGTCCGCGCCCTCGCCAACGTCCTGCGCAAGGCTGTGGAGCAGATCCAGGAGCGGGATCGCGTCAGCGACGGTGACGTCGCGGCCGACGTGGGTCAGCATCGCTGTCGAGCCGTCGTGGATCCAACGCTGCTCCATGAGGACCCCCGAATGGGCCAGACCGACTTCCAGAACGAAGGGTGCCGAGCAGAGCAGACGCAACTGCGTCTGGCTGAGCTCAGAATCGACTGTCGACGGCGACGAGGCCACTGCACCGATAACGGCAGCGACCGACCACGGCGACGTCGAAAGACCTGCAACCTTGATCGCGGCCGCAAGGGCTTCACGTTCGACGGTGATCACCACTTCGAGCCCCAGTACTCCCACGCGTCGGAGATCACCGAACCAGGAGCGGTGACCATCTCGTGGATCGTCTCACCGGTGACCGCCATGTTCTCGGCCCCTTTGCCGTGCTGGCCGGCAAGCGATTCATCGTGATAGCCGCGTATGTCGCCGCTGGTGTACATATCGCCGACGTACGCACCGGCTGTCTGCACAACGGTGGTCTTGCCATCGAGGCTCATCTGATGGATGGCCTCGAGACCTGAGTAGTCCCCAGTGCGAATCGCCTCGTCGAAGGCCCCCAGCGTTTGGGCCGTCGTTGTAGTCATGTTGCCGATCGAGACCTGGCTATAGCCCTTGTCCCCCAGGAACATCATTCCGGCGCTGTCGAACATTGCGAATATCGCGTAACCCGGTATTGCGCTCGCCGCCAGGTTCGTCAGGGCCAGTGATGTGCCAGCGACGGCCTTGGAGCCCGGGGTCTTCAGCATCGGGCTGCCGAACGCTACGGCGAAGAAGTCGAGTGACATTCCGACCGCCGGATGACCGATCACCCGTGACACCCGGCCGAGGAACTTGGCTCCGCGAACCCCGCCGAGGCGTTCGAGCAAGCCGTCGACCCCGTTCCTCCAGCGCTTCCAGAATCGTTTGTCTTCTCGAAGTTGCCTGAGCTTCTCTCGGTCGTTCTTGGTCACCCGAGTCTTGGGGTCGCGGCCGATTGCGTTGTGCTTGGCGACCTGCGCGTCGAGTTGCTCCCCAGTCAGCTTGTACTTCGCTTTGAGGCGAGAGACCGCCAACTCGAGCGACTCCTCGCTGCCACCCCACACACCGACCGCAAAGCTCGGGATACCGAAGCCGCTGGCAATGCTTCCCTGCATGTCACGCATGAGCAAGGTGGTGCGCACTCGCATCTCCGCGGCGGTGGTGCGTAGTAGCGGTACAGGTTTGCGCACGTCGCCGGCCGCGGCGGTCAGTGCGGCCCACACGGCGTCTCTGTCCTCAGGGCGCATTGGAGGGAGCTGAAAGGTCCCAACTTGCGTGGCGAGCCTTGACAGCCTTTCGGCAGCTGCAGTTGCTCTGTCCGCTGCGGCTCGAACGCCGATGACGTCGAAGAGGATGAGCCCCATCTCAGTCGCCTCCCAACAGGCGCCGAGCGGTCTCGGCGGCTCGCCGAGCAACTTCGGCGGTCCGCCGGACGACTTCGGCAGCCTGGGCTGTTTCGAGACTGGTTGCCTGTTGGCGCGCGACCTGCGCTGCATGGCGTACGGCGTCTGCTGCAGTATCTGCCTGGCGTTGGCCCTGCCTCAGATTGCTCTTGGCGCGCGCAGCAAACTTTCCCTCGAACGCGGTGGAGGTGGCGAGCTTCACGACGGGTGGCATCACTGCGCCGATCTCGTCGGCTCGACGATCGAGGGCTGATGCGAGAGCCCTGTAGTCGGCCGGACTGAGACTGAGAATGTCCACCGTCCTAGCTTGTCGCACCAGCAGCGTCACTTCTGTCAGCGAGGTGACACGCGCCCTTCGTACTTGCGCCTCGCCCCATCCGGTTTCCCGACGTCTCAGCGCTCGAACGCGGCAGGCCACGCTGGCCAAATGTCGCCGAGCATGCGACATTCCGGGCCAGCGTCACGCAGGGTGCAACAGATCGTCGGTGGACTCGAGGACTGGCAGGTCAGCGCGGCACACGCGTGAGTTCCGTGAGCCGGGCGATGAGTCGGTCCTGGAAGTCGGTGTCGAGTGTCGGCGCGGCGGGCGACTGCTCATCTTGGCGGAACCAGTAGCGGCCACGCACGGAGGCTTCCTGTTCTTCACTTGTCGCGAGCCATACCTGCGTGCGATGGCCGAGGACGAGATCTGCGGAGCCACTGGTGTGCATGTTGCTACTGAGGTAGATGAGTCGTGAGGGTCGTTCGAGCAGGGCAGTCAGCAGATACGGGGCAACGACGTTGACGGCGAACGTGACCGGTTGGCCGCGAGAGTTGTCGGAGCGTCGGTCCTTGTCGTAGAAGCCAGCGTTGTGGATGACTGCATCCACGCGTCCGTAGCGGTTCACCTGCTGGGCGAGATCGAGCGTCTCATCGACCTCGCCGAGATCACCGATCACGAGACCGGCGGCCTGCGCAGCGACGGATCCCAAGGCCGCAGCGCGTTCGGCGCCCCGTGCATGCACGAGCACCTCATGTCCGGCGTCGATCAGTTCCTGCGCTGCCGCGAGACCCAGCCCAGTCGTCGAACCGGTTACCAAATACGTGTCACCGGGGCGACTGTAGTAAGCGACTGATCGCAGCCGAGTGCGGCGTGGAGGCCGCTCGACACACCACCTCTTCGTCGTGCTCGAGCGGTTCATGTCTCACAAAGCTCTCCGTGACCTCAAGGCGGTTCAGCTGAATCGACCCAGGACAGTCCGTTCATAGCGTGCTCCGGTCGAAGGCAGGCGAGATCGGACTTCGGCTATGCCTGTGGGTCACCCAGAACGACGCGGATCTGATGGGTCGATCCGTCGTCGCGCAGGGGGATGGGCGCGCCCGGATCGCACGACACGCCATCGAGATCCACCGACGCGAGGCCACGGCTCGCGCCCTGAGGGTTCTCCACGACCACGTCGTACTCGCTCGTGTGATAGCGGAAACGGATGGTGTAGCCGGGCCACGTCGTGGGAATGCAGGGGTCGATGATCAGTTCGGTGCCACGTAGGCGGAACCCGAGAATCGACTCCACGCCTGCCTGGTACATCCATCCGGCCGCCCCGGTGTACCAGGTCCAGCCGCCCCGGCCGGTGTGCGGCGGCTCGGCGTAGACATCGGCCGCCATCACGTAGGGCTCCACCTTGTAGCGGTAGACGCCTGCTCGGGTGCTCGCGTGATTGATCGGGTTCAGGATCGAGAACAGCTCGCCGGCCTTGTTGCCGTCGCCCAACATGGCGAACGCGATCACTGACCAGATCGCGCCGTGCGTGTACTGGCCACCGTTCTCGCGGACGCCGGGCACGTACCCCTTGATGTAGCCGGGATCGAGCGTGCCGTGATCGAACGCGGGTGTGAACAGCCGGATGAGTCCGTCGCCACGATGAACCAGGTACTCGTCGACGGCAGCCATCGCTCGCGCTGCCCGCGCCGGTGTCGCAGCGCCCGACAGCACGCTCCACGATTGGGCGATGGAGTCGATGCGACACTCCTCGTTCGTCGCCGAGCCCAGGGGGGTGCCGTCGTCGAAGTAGGCGCGGCGGTACCAGTCGCCGTCCCAGCCGTGGGTGTCCAAGGACTCGGCCAGCTGTTGCGCGTGGGCTCTCCACTGCGCGACGAGGTCGCGCCTGCCTCTGGACTCGGCGATCGGGATGAAGCCGGTGAGTGTCCTGTGAAGGAACCACCCCAGCCAGACGCTCTCCCCGCGACCAAGCTCGCCCACGCGGTTCATGCCGTCGTTCCAGTCGCCGGTGCCAATCAGTGGCAGCTCATGCGCACCGAGCGCAAGGCTGCATTCGATCGCCGCGACGCAGTGATCGAACAGTGTGGCGGGGCGATCTGAGGTCTGCGGCTCGAAGTAGGCGTCAGCTTGCTCCGGGCGCAGCAAGGGGCCCTCGATGTACGGCACGATCTCATCGAGCATGGCGACGTCATCCGTGACCGCAAGGTATCGATCGACCACGTACGGCAGCCAGAGCCGATCGTCGGAGATGTGCGTTCGCACGCCACGCCCCGACGGCGGGTGCCACCAGTGCTGCACATCGCCTTCGATGAACTGACGGGCGGCCGCGCGCAGGATGTGCTCGCGTGCCAGGTCGCGCTGGGGCACGATCAGCGCAATCACGTCCTGGAGCTGATCGCGGAACCCGTACGCCCCGCCGGCCTGGTAGAGCGCCGCTCGTGCCCAGAGCCGACACGCCACCGTCTGGTACACCAACCAACCGTTCAACAAGATGTCCATGGACCGGTCGGGTGTGTGTACCTCCACCGTGCCCTGCACATCGTTCCACCATGCGCCTACTGCCAGCAATGTGTCGTCATGGTTCGCGGCGCGGGTGCGGCCGATCAGCTCTCGGGCGCTGTCGAGACTGTCGGCCTGACCCAGCGCCACCACGATCTGCGCGCGCTCACCGCTCGCGAGCTGGATGCTCGTCTGGAGCGCTGCGCACGGATCCAGGCCGGCACCGGCAGCGCCCTGCAGTTGGTGTCCGAGCGTCAGGCCGGAGGGCCGTCCGAGCTCACCGTTGCGGCCTATGAACTCGGTGCGGTCGGCCGTCCACGCCTGTTGCCGTCCGCCGAGATCGAGGAATGCGATCCGCCCGGCGAACTCGGTGTTCCACGGGTTCTTGACGAGAATTGCGCCCGTCTGTTCGTCGTGCTCCGTGATGATTCGGGGTCCACTCGCACCGCGAGATGTGCCCAGTACCCATTCGGCGTACGCGGTGATCGACAGGCGGCGGGGTCGCCCCGAGTGATTCTCGATGGTGAGGACCGACAGCTTGACAGGGTCGTCCAGTGGGACGAACTGGGTCATGCTCAGATGGATGCCGGAGTGCGCCAGCTCGAACCGGCTGAAGCCTGCTCCGTGCCGAGCCACGTACGTTGCCTCAGGGCGACGAATCGGCTGCGCGGTCGGCGTCCACACTTCGCCGGTGTCATCGTCGCGCACGAACAGCGCTTCGCCCGGGCTGTCGGTGACCGGATCGTTCGCCCACGGCGTCAGCTGGTTCTCCCGGCTGTTCTCGGACCAGGTGTAGCCCGACCCGCTCTCCGAGACCTGGAACCCGAAGGCGCGGTTGGCGATCACGTTGAGCCACGGTGCCGGGGTCGACTGACCCGGGCCCAGAATGGTCACGTATTCGCGGCCGTCGTCGTCGAACCCGCCGAGCCCGTTGAAGAACTCGAGCGCGGGTAGTGGTGCGTGGCTGTCGTGTGCGGTGACGGGCGCGATCGCCGGGACCGGCACGTGGGCGGTGGGGCCGCCTTCGAACCGGATGACCTGTTGCGCCAGCGTGCCGCGCCGGCTCAGCAGCACCGCCCGTGCCGCGCTCAGCAACAGCGTCCGATCCTCGGTGCTGAGCCGTTCGCCCCTGAGGACGTACACGTTGCCGTGCTTGGGGTGCCGATCGTGACCGAGGATCGACAGGCTCCTGCGAACCAGGCTCTCGAGCGTGTCGTGCAGGTCCTGGGCGTAGGTCGCGCCGTGCTCGTTGATGATC
>DAORTY010000035.1:0-4133 GCA_035432905.1 Ilumatobacteraceae bacterium
TCGCCGGGCAGCGTGCGGTTCAACACGAGCGCCCCCAGTGGCATCCGACGCTGGTGCAATTCGTCCGCCAGGAAGCGTGCCTCACGCGCCGGCGCCGCCTCCAGGGTGCTGACCACGATGAAGGCGGTGCCCTCGTCGGTGAGCAGCCGTTCGACCTCTTTGGCGCGCGCCACGAAGCCAGCTTCCATCGTCTGGAAGAGCACGAAGAACTCGGCGATGTCCTGCAGGAAACGAGACCCCAGAATGCGGTCGGCGACCTGATAGAACGGCTTCGACGCCATCGTGAACAGCCGCGAGCGATACGGCACGGTGAGCCACTTCAGCAGTCGACTGCCGAAGAACTCGCGCATCCGGCCGGGCGCATCGAGCAGGTCGAGCGCGTTGCGCGACGGCGGCGTGTCGATGACGACCAGGTCGTACTCGCCCGACGCGTGCAGGTCGTAGAGCTGCTCCATGGCCAGGTAGTCGTGGCTGTTGACGAATCGACCGGTGATGTTGCGGTACAGCGGGTTTGCCAGCACGGTGTCACGGAGCTTGGCGTCGGGAGCGTGACGGCGGATGAGCTCGTCCCATCCGGACTTCGTGTCCAACATGGCCACCCACAACTCACCGCGGCACTCCAGCCCGGCGTCGGCGAACGCGGCTGGGGGCACCTTCACGGCCGTGTTGCCCAGCGACGCGACCCCGAGGCCAAGAGCTGTCGCCAGCCGTCGGGCCGGGTCCACAGTGAGCACCAGGACTCGGCCGCCCACCACGGCTGCGGCCTGCGCGCCGAGAGCCGCGGCGATGGTGGTCTTGCCCGTTCCACCGCTGCCGCAGACGACGATCATCTCCTTCGCGCTCAACAGCTCGACCAGCTCGCGGTGCGAGTCTCGAGAACGTGCCATCAGCCCAGCTCCTCGTGGAGTGCGTCGGCCATCAGCGACACCACGCGACGGCCACCCGCGCGGGTGAACAGCTCGGGCACCAGCAGCATGGTCACATCGGGCGAGACTTCCGCACGCAACCGGTCGAGATAGCCCACGGCGGCGGTGCGGCGTGCTTGCGCGAGCGATGCCGCCTGAAAGACCGTCGCCACCTTCGATCCGGCAGCTGCGGCGAGGGCGGTCTGCGCAGCGGGTTCCATCAGCGCCTCGAACACTTCGCAGTCGGGCGCCGAGAACCATTGCGGCAACACCCGATTCGCCACGATCGCCGCCACGTTCACGTCGGTGGTGGACTGAACTTTGTCGACGAGCTCGATGGTCTCGGTGACCGGCATTTCCTCAGGCGTCGTCACGACCACCAATCCGGTTCGAGCGGCGTCACCGAGGATCTCCAACATCCAGTCGGTCTGCTCGCGGACCATGCCCACCTGGACCAGTTCGCGAATGGCCCGGGGCGCATCGATCTGGGCGACGATGTGGCCGCTGGCCTCGGCGTCGACGATGACGATGTCGTAGTGGTGCTGGCGCACCTCGTGGCACAACTTGCCGATACCCAGGATCTCCTTGACGCCCGGCGCTGCATCGGCGACGAAGTCGAAGGTGCGCGCCAACACTCCGATGCGACCCACCAACGGAATGCGCACGAAGAGCCGCAGGTATTCCTTCAGCGAGTCTTCGGTGTTCATCACCATCGCCCACAGCCCGGGCTTCACTTCGCTGGGTTGGAAGTGCAGCTCGCTCACCTCGAAGGCGGCAGCCAGCGCCCCCTTGGCATCCATTTCGCAGACAAGAGTGCGTTTGCCCTCACGCACAGCCAGTTCGGCCAGCGCGGCCGCGACGCTGGTCTTGCCGGTGCCACCCTTGCCGCTGACGAACAGCAGCTCGCGGTCGAGCAGTCCGGTCATTTCGGCAGCCCGGCCATGTCAGGTGTGTAGTCCCTCGCTGGCGATTCTCAGCAGGTACTGGCCGTACGGGTTCTTGCTCATCGGCTCGGCGTTGGCACGCAGCTGAGCGGCATCGATCCAGCCGGCGGCGAAGCTGATTTCATCGGGCGATGCCACCTGCAGGCCCTGGCGCTTCTCGAGCGTGGCAACGAAGTGCGATGCCTCCAGCAGCGACTCGTACGTACCGGTGTCGAGCCACGCATACCCGCGGCCGAGCATCTCCATGTGCAGCTGACCGCGCCGCAGGTACTCGGCGTTGATGTCGGTGATCTCGTACTCACCACGTGGCGACGGCGCCAGGTTGGCAGCAATGTCGACGACCTGCTCGTCGTAGAAGTAGAGACCCGTCACGGCGTAGTTGCTGCGCGGCACGGCCGGCTTCTCTTCGATGCTGAGCACCTTGCCCGCCGCGTCGACTTCGGCGACGCCGTAGCGCTCCGGGTCGTGCACGCGATAGCCGAAGACGGTGGCGCCGACTTCACGGTTGCGGGCAGACTGCATCAGCTCGACCAGGCCGTGGCCGAAGAAGATGTTGTCGCCGAGCACGAGTGCGCTGCGCTGGCCGGCCACGAAATCGGCACCGATCACGAACGCCTGGGCCAAACCGTTGGGCGTCTCCTGCACCGCATACTGCAGATCGAGGCCCCATTGGCTGCCGTCGCCGAGGAGTGTGATGAAGCCCTGCTGCTCGTGCGGCGTCGTGATGATGAGCACCTCGCGGATGCCCGCCAACATCAACGCGCTGAGCGGGTAGTAGATCATCGGCTTGTCGTACACGGGCAGCAACTGCTTGCTGACGCCGCGCGTGATGGGCCACAGGCGACTACCTGTGCCACCGGCAAGAATGATGCCCTTCATCGGCGCCGTAGACCCAACCACACTCAGCCGCCGAAGCCGATGCGTCGCTCACCCTCGGCGGCGCCCAGTTCGACGAACGCGATCTTGGCGGCAGCGACACCCACGTCACGGCCTTTCTTGTCGGTGAGCCACAGCACATCGACCGCACCGGTGAGTGCTGCCTCGATCTGCGCCTTGATGGCGGCGCGATCAATGTCATCGGCAAGCTCGAGGCTGATCTCACGGGCAGTTTGAGTGACGCTGATGCGTACGTCCACGACGGTCCTTTCGAATGCTGCACGTGATGGTCGTTGAGCTGGTGAATTCAACGACCGCGCAGCGCGGGGTTCAGTGGGCGGCAGCGTATCTGTGAACGGCGTTCTCCCCGTTGTGCCTCGTGGTCGACCTTTGGCCGAATAGGTGGGGATTATGGCATTGACGCCATCAATTTGCGGGTGCAAGCTCGCACTGTGCACGCCATCTCTCCACCCCGACGCATCGTCATCGTCGCCTTTCCGGGCGTGCAATCACTGGACGTGGTGGGGCCGTTCGAGGTATTCGCTTCGGCCACTCAGGTTGCGCACCACCATCGCCCGAGCGCGGTTGGTTACGAAGTGTCGGTCGTATCGAGCATCGGCGGCCTCTTGACCAGTGAGTCGGGGCTCGGTTTGTCCACCGCCCCCTTGCCCGCTGCGTACTTGGGTGCGCAGCGCATCGACACGCTGATTCTGGCTGGCGGCGCCGGCGTGTTCGAGGCGGAGCACGACACCGAGCTCATCGCGTGGATCTCGGCCACGGCACCGCACTGCCGACGGGTGGCGACCGTGTGCACCGGCACCTTCCTGGCCGCCCATGCGGGGCTGTTGGATGGGCGGACCGTCTCCACGCATTGGGCTCGCGCTGCGCGCCTGGCATCGGAGTTCCCCGCGGTGTGCGTCGACCCTGATCCGATCTACGTGCGCGACGGCAGCGTGTGGAGCAGCGCCGGCGTCACCGCCGGCATTGACCTGTCGCTGGCGTTGGTCGAGCAGGACCATGGCACCGACGTCGCCCAGACCGTGGCGAGGTGGCTGGTCATGTTCCTGCATCGGCCAGGCGGGCAGACACAGTTCGCTGCGCCGGTCTGGGCACCACGGGCCGAACGGTCGACAGTGCGCGCCGTGCAGGCATTGGTGGAGGCCGCCCCGGGCGGCGATCATCGGGTCACCGCGCTCGCCGCGGCCGCGGCCATGAGCGTGCGCCACTTCAGCCGAGTCTTCACCGACGAGGTCGGCGAGACGCCAGGTCGATACGTCGAGCGCGTGCGGCTGGAAGCAGCTCGCCGCGACCTGGAGACCACCACCGACACGCTCGACGTCATCGCCAGTCGTTGCGGCTTTGGCACGGCCGAGACGCTGCGCCGCTCGTTCCAACGGCGTGTCGGCGT
>DAORTY010000035.1:4233-27970 GCA_035432905.1 Ilumatobacteraceae bacterium
CCAGCCGCCCTCGTGGACCAGATGGTGGTGTTTCGAGCACACCGGCAACAGACACTCGATGTTGGTCAGCCCACCCAGGGCGAACCAATCGACGTGATGGATTTGGCACAGATCGAACGGAGTGTCACACAACGAACAGGTCCGGTAGAGCACCCGCAGAGCACGGCGTTGGGCCCGGTTCGCGACTCGTGTCTCACGGCCGAGGATCAGGCGCACCCCGTCGGCGGACACAATCACCGGCGTCACAGACCCTGTGCATGCCCAACGACGAATCGTCTCCACCGGTAGCCCGAACCCGCCCAGCCCGATGTCGACGATGCTGCCCTCGCGTTGGTGACCCTCGCGCAGGGTTTGTTCGTCGATGATCACCGTCACGTCCGGTGACCCTCCACCGCCAACAGGGCCAGCAGGCCGCACACCCGATTCATCCGCGCTCTCACCATCGAGAGCGGTGTCGCTGACACCCATCAACTCAGCCAACGCCAATGCAGCGAGGTGTTGTTGCAGTTCGAGCGGATCAGTCGGGCAGTTCTCCGGCAACCTGCGGGCGCGGATGCGGTTGATCTGGTTCCGAAGGCGACCTTCCATCCGCGCGCCGGTCGCCGGGTCGAACCGACCAGCAAGGTTCCAGTTCCCGTCGGCGTCGAGCCACCACCGCAACCGCGCCGATCGACGCTGCCGTTCCAGCTTCGCGAGTCCGTCGTCCTTGCGGGCCTGCGCCACCACGTGCTCGACGGTCTGACGAAACCTCGCTGCGGTTTGTTCACCCGCCGCCAACGCCAGCCGCGGACCAAGCGCCGCGACTGCTTCGCGTTCCGACGCTGACAAACCTGCGGTCGCACGAGCCACCGTGTCCAACCGATCACCAGTCGTCGCACCATCGGCCAACGCTTCACCCAACTCAGGAACCGCAGCAGCCGCCTTGGCCCGCTCACGCAACCGTTCCGCATGCGACAACGACGACCTGGACGCCTTCGCGACCACATCCTGCGGAAACAACGAAGCATCCGTGGCGGCCAGTTCGTCGAGCCGGCGAACGACTTCCAACTCACGCGCATCCAACAACCCGCGAGCAACAGTGACGTCGGCCAACTCAGCGCGACACGCAGCAACGTCGGCAAGGGGTGTCGCCGAGATCAAGGGTCGCAAGGCCGTCAAGTCCATACGAACAACAGTACTCAAGGGGTGTCACATAGTACTTTCGATCCTCTCCCCCGAACATATCCACCGACCTCGTCTGGCCGTCCGACCCGCCATGGAAAACGCAGAGGAGGGCTCGACCCGGCTCCAGCATCGGCGCTGAGACGCGCCAGTACCGCACTTCAACGCCAAAGCTGGGATGCGGGCCGCTTCAGACAGAGGTTGCGCAGAAGGTGTCGCCTTGCGGCAACGACTGCATGGTGGCCACGTCGGCAACGCCGTAGAGGGCGGTCAGCATGCCCTTGACCATGCCGCGGTCGACGGCGCAGATGACCGGGTGCTCGATGGCGACCGAGCCGAACGGGCAGTGGTTGTTGACGATGCGCAGCTGGTTGTTGCGCTGATCGGCGTGGGCGGCAAAGCCGTGCGCCGTGAGTGCATCGGCCACGGCCTGAATGGCCGACCGCAGGCTGCGCTGGCCCGATGCCAGATCCGCACCCGTGAGGCCCTGCGCCATTGCCAACCCGTACTCCTGGCCGACTTCCTCGGCCATTGCCTCGGCCTTGTCGTGCGGCAGCAGCGCCAGCGCGCGACCCAGCAGTGACAGCACGAGGTCGTCGCTGTGCACCGGCACGTCGCCGGTCAAATCGACCTTCGCGTCGGGCGACACCCGGTAATGCTTGCTCGGGCGACCCGCGCCAGCCCCTTCGGCACGCTCTACCGCGACCTCGAGATAGCCGCCGGCGGCCAGCTTGTCGAGGTGGTGGCGAGCGACGTTGGGGTGTACGCCGAACCGCTCGGAGACCTGCGTGGCGGTGACGCCGGCCGACTCTTCGCGGGCGAAAAGGTAGATGCCACGACGTGTGGGATCGCCGAACGCGTCAGTGATTGCCGACACGGTGCTGGTGAAGGACGGCGAGTTCGCGGACACGCCGATATTATACCTATGCGCGTAGTGGTAATTCGGACGCGCAGAAGCCAAGCCTCGGAGTCGCCGCCATGTCCACGCCCACTCACGATCAAGTCATCGACGCTCTGCGGCCGGTGGAAGACCCCGAGCTGCGCCGCAGCATCGTCGATCTCGGCATGGTGCGCGACGTCACCATCAGCGACACGGGTGTCGTGGGCGTGATGATCGCCCTCACCGTCGCCGGCTGTCCGCTGCGCAACGAGATCCAGAACCGGGTTGGCGGGGCCGTCACCCAGATCCCCGGCGTCACCGGTTTCAACCTCGACTTCACGGTCATGACCGACCAGGAGCGCGAGGCCGTGCGAGCGATGATGGGTGGTGGCCACAGCCACGGTGCACCCTCCGCCCAGGGCGGCCACGGCCACGCTGAGGGCAAGGCAGTGCCGTTCAATCAGCCCGGCAACAAGACCCGCCCGCTGCTCATCTCCAGCGGCAAGGGTGGCGTCGGCAAGAGCAGCGTCACGGTCAACCTGGCAGTCGCACTCGCCAGCCAGGGGTACAGCGTCGGCATCGTCGACGCCGACATCTATGGCTACTCCGTGCCCCGCATGTTGGGCACCGACCGCGACCCTGTTGTCATCGACGACATGCTGATCCCGCCGGAGAACCACGGCGTGCGGTGCATCTCGATCGGCTACTTCGTGCCCGAAGGCCAAGCCGTCATCTGGCGCGGCCCGATGCTGCACAAGGCACTCGAGCAGTTCCTCGCCGACGTGTTCTGGGACGACCCCGACTTCCTACTCATCGACATGCCGCCCGGCACCGGCGACATTGCGCTCAGCCTCAGCCAGTACCTGCCCCGCGCCGAGGTCTACGTGGTCACCACCCCGCAGCCGGCAGCGCAGAAGGTCGCTGCACTGTCGGCGGCGATGGCTGCGAAGGTCAACCTGCCCGTCAAGGGCATCATCGAGAACATGAGCTGGTTCACCGGCGACGACGGCAAGCGCTACGACATCTTCGGCAGCGGCGGCGGCCAGGAGCTGGCCGACGACCTGGGTGTGCCGCTGTTGGGTCAGCTGCCGTTGGTCGCCGAGCTGCGTGAAGGTGGCGACAACGGCAACCCCATCACCGTCGCCCACCCCGACAGCGAGGTGGCCAAGTCATTCCAGGCCATCGCCGCCCGCATCGCCACCGAACTGAAGCCCAAGAAGATCTTCAGCGCCGCCCTCAAAGTCAACTGACTGAACCGCGCCGACCGGATACGGTCGGCGCATGTCCCAGCTCGTAGTTCGTGCTGCCTGCCCAGACGACATGGTGGCGCTGCAGGACATTTTTCGCCGAGCATCGTGGTCGAACCTGGATGACCGGCCTGTTCTGACCGAGCATCCCGAGTTTCTCAAACTGTCGGACGCCGGGGTGCAGGAAGGTCGAACCCGCGTTGCGCTGATGGCCGACGCGACAGTCGGATTCGCCACCCTGTCCATCGGCGCATCGGTCGCGGAACTCGAAGACCTCTTCGTCGACCCGGACTGGATGCGTCGAGGAGTTGCATCTGCACTCATCGTCGACGCCAAAATCCAGGCCCGGACGAACGGCGCCGCCCGCATCGAGGTCGACGCCAACGATCACGCGATGCGGTTCTACGAGTCAGCTGGATTCCTCAGCCTTGCCCGCATCAAGCTCCCACACGGCACGGCGACCCGCATGGTCGCTCTGGTTGACCGACGTTGTGCCGATCCGACTGACCCGACCCAGCGTTGAGGATCTTCGGCCGCTCGTCGATGCAGGGCGGTCGGGCTCGCTGACCTACGAGCCGGTCGGCATCTCCCACACGCTCACAGTCCCGACGGGATACCGACTCGATCGATGGTCGCGCGTCATTGGTACGTCGAACGATGTCTTCGAACGGGCATGTGAAGCCATTCGAACGTGGCAGATTCACCGCGGTGCCGGGCTGGTCGTCTGCGCGGACGAACCACCGACCGTCGATGCTGTCGTGGCATTGTGCGCCCCGCTGCCGATCGGATACATCGACATCGTCTGTCGCGTCGTCACGGCCGCGGATCTGCCCGACCGGTTCGGATTCGCGTACGGGACGCTCTCGGTCCACCCAGAGCAAGGCGAAGAATCCTTCACAGTGATCCGTGAGGCTGATGGCACCATCGTGTTCGAAATCGTCGCAGTGTCTCGACCGCGTCACTTCCTCGCCCGAGCGCTGCCCCCCGTCGCCCGAATCCTTCAACGCAGAGCAACCGCCCGTTACCTCGACGCCATGACGTCAGTGGTCACGACCTGAGCCCAGCGGTGTCAGGCGACGAACTGCCCACCACGCGCCGACCGCGCCACCGCTCGTTGATACCAACAGATCCTTGATGGCGTCTGCGTACGTGAGGTGCAGGCCGCCAACACCCTCGAACGGACCGTGCGGGTACACCGACCCGGCGATCAGCAGACCTGCGAGCAACACCTTTGCAGCAGCCAACAGCCGTACCACTCGGGCATCCGGTGACGCTGACGACGTGGAACCCATCCGAACAGTGTCGCCCAATTGTCAGATCCGCCGCGCAATCACGTGGAGCTGCGATCCGAGGATGCGGTACGGATCGAGTCGGCCGGCTCGATCCTCGGCGTCGAGGAGTGCAGCGAGATCTTCGTGCTCGGGCACTTCTGCATCGGATGCCACAGCGTCATTGAACACGCGCACGCCGTACCAATCGACAACTTCCAGCCCGCATGACTGCAACGCGCCTACGACTTCGTCGAGCGTGTGGGCGCGTGCTTCCACCCCGAGCTCGTTGATGTAGCGCTCTGTCCCGAACGCCTCGAGCGCACCCGTCCAGTCGCGCCGCAGGCCAGGGCGCATTGCGAGGGCATGACCACTGCGGAACGTCACGGACAACAGCCCGGCAGGTGTCACTCGGTCGGCGAGATTCCGGATCGAGAGAAAGAAGTCGTCCATGTACATCAGCAGGCCGTGCGCGCACACAACGTCGAAGCGGCGATAGCGCGTGACGGCACGCAGCTCTTCAATGGTTCCGTCGAGAAGTTCGATGCTCACTGCCCGCTCGCTGGCTGCCCGGGCACAGAGCTCGCGCAGCTGTCGGGACGGCTCGACGCCAGTCACCGTGCAACCGAGGGCGGCCATCGCTATGGCCTGGGTGCCCTGCCCACAGCCGACGTCCAAGACTGACATCCACGGGCGGACGTGACCCGCCAATTGTCGACGAACCATCTCTTGACGAACGGTGTTACGCAGATTGCCCAAGCGGCGAATCCATTGCTCCTCGCCGGCAGCGAACTCAGCCACGGCACCACCTTTCCACAACAGGCTTGGCCCACAAAGTTCAGAGCCAAGCAGTCAGTCGCCGCGGTGGCGTTGTTCCTTGAAGGGGTCGCCGTACATGTGGTAACCGTTGCGTTCCCAGAAGCCAGCTTGGTCATCGGACCGTAGTTCGAGGGTGCGCACCCACTTGGCGCTCTTCCAGAAGTAGAGGTGCGGCACCACGATGCGCACGGGGCCACCGTGAATGGGTTCGATGTCCTCGCCCTCGTACGAGTACGCCACGATCGCTTCGTCCGTCATGACATCGGCCAGCGGCAGGTTGGTGGTGTACCCGTATTCAGCGTGCTCCACCACGAACTTCGCTCTGCGCTGCACGCCGGCTCGTTCGAACAGGTCACGCACGCGCACACCCGTCCAGGTCGTGTCGAATTTGCTCCACTTGGTGACGCAGTGAATGTCGAAGGTGAGGGTCGCTGCCGGCATGGCCTTCAACTCGTCGAGGGTGACGGTGAACGGCTGATCGACCAATCCGTTGATCGTCAGATCCCACTCGCCGGCGCCATACGCCGGCACATCCCCGACGTGCAGCACAGGGAAGCGATCCGTCAGGTACTGCCCTTTCGGGAGTCGAGCGGCGTCGTAGCCCTTGGCAGCCAGCTCATCACGGTTGCGATCGAAGAATCCCATGCGCACAGTGTGCCGCCGACCGACGTTCACGGCCACGCGAGGCTGCGCGTCTACAGTATTCGGATGACAGACATGCCACCTCCCCCGCCCAACATGGGTCCGCCCCCCGGCTACGTGGCCTACGGCGGCCCCGGCGCCGTGCAAGGAACGTTTCAACGTATCGGTGGCCTGACCAAGTGGCTGGTCGGCCTCCTCGTCGTCAGCTTGGTGGTGCAGTTGGTCTCGCTGCTGGTGCAGTTCACCCTGCGCGACTCGGCGACGAAGTTCATCAACAACCCGTCGTCGTTGAACTTCGACGACAAGCTGGGTCTCTATCTGGCCGTGGTCGCCATTGCCGGCATCGCGTCCGTCGCCCAGATCGTGATCTTGATCATTTGGACGTTCCGCCTGGCCAAGAACGGTCGGGTGATGGGTCGTCAACCGCAGGCGTTCAGCCCCGGCGCCACGATCGCCGTCAACATTCTGGGCGGCTGCACGCTGGGCATCTTGAACTTCTTCATGTGGCGCGAGCTGTGGAAGGCGGCAGACCCGGACACCGCCATGGGCGACCCCAGCTGGAAGCAGCGGGCCGTCACACCGCTCCTCACCGTCTACCTCGTGCTCACGCTGGCCACCATTGCTGCCTCACTCTCGCTCGGGTTCGCTGGCGCGGTCGGGCCCGTCCGCACGGCTGGCTCGTCGACGGATCTGGCGAAGAACATCAGCGACAAGCTGCCCTTCATCGCTCTCGGCGGCGTGCTCACGCTGGCAGCAGCGGCCGTCTTCATCGTGTTCGTGCGCCAACTGGCAGCTCGCCACATGCAGGCAACCCACGAGTCCGATCTCGGCTGATGCTGTATCTCGTCCGTCACGCCAAGGCCGGCGATCGGGCGGCGTGGAAGGGAGACGACCGGCTGCGACCGCTCTCCAAGGAAGGCCGCAGGCAGGCCGACTCGCTAGCCAGGCGTCTCGCCCGCCTGACCACCGGCGACCTGGTCAGTAGCCCGTACGAACGCTGCCTGCAAACAGTGCAACCGCTGTCAGCAGTGCTCCGCATGCGCGTTCGCGAGGATGACCGACTCGGTGAGGAGCAGGGCTTCGAGGGCGCACTCGCCCTGATCGGCGAGCTACCCGACGGCAGCGTTTTGTGCAGCCACGGCGACGTGATCCCCGAGACGATCGACGCGCTGATCCGGCGCGGCTGCGTGATCGTCGGTGAACCGAACTGGCGCAAGGCGAGCACCTGGGTGCTCACGCGCGATAGTGCCGGACACGTCGTCGAGGCAACCGCTTGGGAGCCCCCAGAGCCCTGAACGGGTTGCCCCTACGGGCAGTTGTTGCTCCTGCCGAACTCGATGCAGTGGTCTGGATCAACAGCGATGGCCACGAACAGCGCTCCCCACAGCAGCACCACCGCGATGCCGACCACGACGCCTGCAATCGCCATGCCGCGACCGTTGCGAGCGCCGTCCTTGGTCTGCGACAGCCCGATGAAACCGAAGATCACACCCAGCACAGCCGGGATTCCGCACACCACGATTCCCACCAGGCTGCACACCAGCGAGGCGATCGCCATACCCGATGTGGACGGCTGCTGCCCCGACGGCTGGAAGCCGTACGGCTGGTAGCCCGGAGGCGAGCCATAGCCGGGCGCCGGCTGGAAGCCACCCGGCCCAGACCCCGTCGGCGGACCGGGCGGCATCGACGGCGGGAACGGCGGTGAGCTCATGTCGGCACCATAGTTCGACTGTGGGACGGCCATCTAGGATCGGCGCATGCTCTCGCCCGCTGCCCCAGCCGTGACACCGCACGACATCGAGAATGCCGCCGCGCGGCTGGCCGGCCACATCCGGGTCACGCCGCTGCTGGACATCGCGGCGAGCGAACTGGATTTGCCGGTAGATGTCGTTCTCAAGCTCGAGCTGCTGCAGCACGTCGGCAGCTTCAAGCCCCGCGGCGCCTTCAACCGCGTGCTCGCGGCAGCGCAGGTGCCCGACGCCGGCCTGGTGGCCGCGTCCGGTGGCAACCATGGCGCAGCAGTGGCGTTCGTGGGCCGGTCTCTGGGCCATCGCGCCGAAGTGTTCGTGCCGTCCAGCAGCCCGGCCATGAAGCGCGAGCGCATTGCCGCTCTGGGCGCAACCGTGCATGTCGTCGACGGGCTCTACGACGATGCCCAAGCCGCCGCGACCGCACATCAACTGAACACCGGCGCACTGGCGGTCCACCCCTACAACCATCCCGATGTCGTGGCCGGCCAGGGCACCATGGCCCGCGAGCTGGAGCTGCAGATGACGGCCCGCGGCAGCGAGTTCGACACTGTGCTGGTGGCCAGCGGCGGTGGCGGCTTCACCGCCGGCCAAGCAGCGTGGTTCGCCGGCCGCAAGCGCATCGTTGCCGTCGAGCCCGAGACCAGTCAGTGCCTGCGAGCCGCTCGCCTGGCCGGTGCACCCGTGGAGGTCAGCGTGTCGGGCGTTGCCGCGGACTCTCTTGGCGCCAAGAAGCTGGGGGCGGTGGCATGGAGCATCGTCGAGCACTTCGTGGCCGATGCCGTCACGGTCAGCGACGACGACATCCGCGCCGCGCAACGGTTGCTCTGGGACCGCCTGCGCCTGGTCGCCGAGCCCGGTGGCGCCACAGCCCTCGCCGCACTGCACAGCGGCGCGTACGTCCCCACCCCGGGGGAACGCATCGTCGTCGTGGTCTGCGGCTCGAACTGCGACCCCGCCACCGTCGTCAGCTGAACGGACTCAGCCGAGTTCGTCCAGCAGCTGTTGGACGAGCGGGATCATGTCGGCGGGAGGGTCGAGTGTCAGGCATGTTTTGCCGGCGGTGCGAGCCGTGTCGGGATCGGGCTCGGGCAGCAGGTAGCCGGCGGCGAATGCCAGCAGGCACTGAGCGTTGGCGTACGTCGGGTTGGCGGCGATGGCGGACTGCAGCAGTTCGATGCCCTGCGTGACCTGGGCCGGGTTGTTGGTATCGCGCCCATTGAGAGCGATCAGGTAGCCGGAGTAGGCGCGAGCGGTCGTGTTGGTGGGTTCCAGTTCGAGCACACGCTGATAGGTCAGCAACGCCTCGGAGTAGCTGCCGGCCGTCAGCTGTGCATCAGCCGTCGCCAGCAGCGTCTGCACGTTGTCGCCCGCCAACGTCGTGGTCGTCTCGCCTGTCACGCTCGCGATCAGGTTCTGGATCATCGACACCATGTCCTGGGGAGGGTTCAAGGCCAGGCACAGCGCACCCTGGGTGGTGACCATCTCCTCGTCGACCGGGTCGAGGAATCGCCCCGCTGAGACAGCCAGCAGACAGTGCGGGTCGCCGTAGGTGTCGTCGAGCGCAGTGGCGGCCTCCAGGCCGGCGATGCCCGCGCGGACGCCTGCCTGGTCGCCCGCCTTCTGCCCGTCGATCACCAGCAGGTACGCCGAGTACGTCGCTGCTTCGGCGTTGCCCGGCTCGAGCTCCAGCACCCGTCCGAACGCAGCGCGGGCGCCGGCCGAGTCGCTACCGAGCAGCCGTCGACCCTCTGCCAACTGGATGGACACCTCGTCGGCGGGCTGCCCACCGGTGAGGCTCTGGCCAGGCAACCGCTGGCCGGCCGAGTTGGCCACGAACAGTCCGAGGGCAACGGCCACCGCGATGGTGCCGCCGATGATCGCAATGCGACGGCCCCAGTGAGTCGGCCGCTTGGGAAGCAGCGAGCTACGACCATCATCGATCTCGCGCATGACAGCAGCCGCACGGGCGACGTAGCCGTCGCGCAACGCGTGATAGTCGTCGTCGCCGACGTCGCCGAACTCGTGCTCGCGTTCGATGTCGCGGATGCTGTCGAGCAGAAAGCGACGCTGCTCCTCCAGTTCCGCCATCCGTTCAGGGTTCACGGTTCGCCAGCCTCTTCCGGCCCTTCCGGCTCTGCCGCCAGCGCGGCGGCGACCAGCGCTCGGTCATTGTCGTCGGGCACGGTGTCCACGTTCTGCTTCCAACGGCGGAAGGCGAAGAACAGCCCAACCCCAGCACACACCAGCGCCGCCGCGGGCAGTACCCACACCAACGACTCGAAGCCGCTGGCCTTGGGTAGCAGCTGCGTCTTGGCACCGAACTGCTGCACGACGAAGGCGATGATCTCGTCGTCGGTAGCGTCGCTGGTACTGACCTGCGCCTTGATCTCCGCACGAATCGATGTCGACGCGGTGTTGCGCGATTCGTACACGGTCTCGCCGCCACAGATCGGGCAGGCCAACTGCTTGGAGATCTCCTCCACCCGCTCCTCGGGCGTGCGCGCGCCGGCGTCGCGGGTGCTGCCGAACGCGAGGAAACCGGCGACGACCATGACGAGCAGCACCCACCCGGGCCAGCGCTTCAGCGATGTCGACAATGACGATGACGACGACGATGACGGCCGAGTCATGTCGCCCCGTACAGATCGCGTTGTTGCTGCACCAGTCGCGACAGCGTGACCGCGTCGATCTGCCCGGCCCAGCGCACCCGCACAATGCCGCTCGGGTCGATGATGAACGTCTCGGGAACCTGCGCGACACCGAACGCAACATTGATGCGTCCGTCGTCATCGCGGATCACGGGCCAGTCGCCGCCACGTTCGGCGAAGAAGGCGCGAATGTCGGCGTCGGAGTTCGGCGGTTGCACGATGCTGTAGAACTCGGCGCCGTCGGCGAACGTGGCCTGCTGCGCGACGAAGGCCTTCAGGTCAGCGTGCTCGGCGATGCACGGCACACACGTCGAGTTGAAGAAGTTGACGACCACCCAACTGCCCTTGCGGCGGGCTAGGTCGAACGGCTGGTCGTCCACAGTGGTACTGCGCACCGAGGGTGCCGGCTTGTCGATCAGCGGGCTCTCGACCAGACCGACCTTGTCGTCGATACCCGACTTGCTCGCGGCAAGTATCCAGAACAGTCCTGCGAGCACTGCCGCGACAGCCAGCACGATGAACGGGGCGACTCGCCGGCGTGACACGTCAGCCGTCGCGGGCTCAGACATCGAGGGCTCAGACATCGACCGGCTCGGGTTCTTCAGCAACGTTGATCGGCGCGGACACCGTGTCGGTCGGTCGGCGTCGATGGCGGCCGGGGAATGCGGCCAGCAACGTGCCCAACGCACACATCAGCCCACCGACCCACAACCAGACGATCATCGGCTTGATGAACACCTTGATCTTCGCCTCACCGGTGCTCGGCTTCGACCCGGCCTCCAGCGTGAGGTAGATGTCCTTGTCGAGACCGGTGCGCACGCTGGGTGTCGCGATATCCATCCCGTTGGCGGTGAACTTGCTGATGGCCGGCGCATACGCCTGACCACCGTCGATGGAGATCGACGCCTTGATACCCACGGCTCGTGCCGTCTTGAAATCTGTCAGATCGACGAGCGTGAAACTGTGACCGGCGAACTCGATGGTCTCACCCTTGCTGAGCGTGAACTCACCCGAGCGCGTGTAGCTGTTGGAGGCGGTGAGCGCGACCGCGATCAGGATGATGCCGAGGTGCACGATCATGCCCCCGTTGGTGCGGCCCAGCAGACCGCGCAAACCTTGACGGCGGGTGGCCAACACGAGTTGACGCAGTGCCGCACCGGCCGCGAACCCGGCCAACCCGAACGCGAGCAGCGAGGCGAAGCCGGTGGCGCCCACCACGACCGAGAACACCAGCGCACCGGCGCCGCACCAGGCCGGCCAGAACAACCGAGTGCGCAACAACTCGCCCGACGCCTTGCGCCATGGCAGCGCCGGCGCAACCGCCATCAAGAACAGCAGCACCAGCCCGATCGGCTCGGCCATGGTGTCGAAGAAGGGTGAGCCGACGGCAATCTTGCGGTTGTCGCGGGCTTCCACGATCAGCGGGAAGACGGTGCCCAGCAGAATGACGAATGCGAACAGCGAGAAGATCACGTTGTTGGCGAGGAACGCACCCTCACGCGAAATCGGCGAATCGATGGCGCCGGGTGAACGCAGCCTGTCCCCACGCCAGGCAATCAGGATCAGTGACGATGCAACCACCACACCGAACGCACCCAGGAGATAGGGCCCGATGGTGCTGTCGCTGAACGCGTGGACGCTGTTGACCACTCCGCTGCGGGTGAGGAAGGTGCCCAGAATGGTGAGCGAGAACGTGGCCACCAGCAGGCTCAGGTTCCACACGCGCAGCATGCCGCGACGTTCCTGCACCATCACCGAGTGGATGTATGCCGTCGCCGTCAGCCAGGGCAGGAAGCTGGCGTTCTCCACCGGGTCCCAGGCCCAGACACCGCCCCAACCCAGCACCTCGTAGCTCCACCAGCCGCCCAGGATGATGCCCAGCGTGAGGAAACCCCAGGCGAACAGCGCCCAGCGACGGGTCTCGACCAACCAGCCTTCGCCGACGCGGCCGGTGACGAGCGCAGCGATCGCGAACGCGAACGGCACCGTGAACCCCACGTAGCCGAGGTAGAGGATCGGCGGGTGGAACAGCACCAACACGTGGTTCTGCAGCAGCGGGTTGGGGCCCTTGCAACAACGGGTGAAGTCTGCCGGCGTGACACCGGCGCGGAATGCATCGGTGGGGCCGAGCGCGAGGAAGAAGAAGAAGGCGGTGACGATGAACATCACGACCAGTGCCCACGCGACGATGGGGTCGGCGATGCGATTGCGATAGCGGTGGGCGATGATCGCCAGGTAGATTACCAACAGCAGCAGCCACAGCAGGATGCTGCCCTCCAGGGCGCTCCACACCGCGGTGAAGTTGAACAGCGCCGGCGTGTCGTAGCTGCCCACCTTCTGCACGTAGGCCAACGACCAGTCGCGGGTCACCATTGCCTTGATCATCACTGCGATCGCAGCGACCCCACCGGCGAGCACGACCCACACGTACGCATTCACCGCCCGCGCAAGTCGCGGGTTCTTGAGAACTGTTGCGGTGATCAGGCCGAATGCACCGAAGATGCATGCGGCGAAACCGATGATCAACGCCGAATGGCCGAGCAGGCCGTTGGTTCCCTCAGCCAGCATCGGTGTGGTCAGCCCTTGGCCGCGCAGGCATCCGCTTCGGCGTTGGTCTCGCCGAGGCGGTCAGCGTTGTCTTTGTCGTAGTTCTCGTCGTGCTTGACCAGTACCTCGTCGCCATCGAACGTGCGAGAGCCGTCGGCTGCCTGCGTCGCTCGACCGGTGACCACCACCGGGATGCACTCCTGGAAGAGACCCGTCGGCTTGCTGCTGAGCGCAACGGGCATCGACGCACCGTTGAAGGTGACGACGAAGTTGGTGACCGAACCTTCGGTGTCGACCGAGCCCTGCTCCACCACGCCCTGGATGCGGATGTTGCGATCGAGGTCGCAGCCGTCCTTCACGCCGACCTCGTCGACGTTGCAGTAGTAGTCGAGCGAGTTGGTGAGGAACTTGGCCACCACCACACCGCCGGCGACGATCACCAGCGCCAGCACACCGTACGCGAACCACGGCTTCTTCTTCCCACGAGCAGCCGTCGGCACGACCTTCCGTGGGGTCAGGTCCGAGTCGTTCAGGTCCGAGTCGTTCAGGTCCGAGTCGTTCAGGTCCATGGCCGGTCCTGAGGCGGCACCTGACGCGCCGCCTTGCGCGCCTGGGACAGCATGCGCCAGGTGTAGAACGCGATGCCCGAAAAGGTGACCGCATAGCTACCAAGCACGTAGGGGGCGTACAGCATTGCGATCATGACGAAACCTCCTGGGCGGCGCTGGCCTCATTGCGACGCTCGAGGATGGCCACGTCGAGGCCCTGATCGTCGACCTGATCGAGCAGTGCGAGCACCCGTTGGCGGTGCAGCACCAGCCACACGTACAGCAAGGTGAAGGCGATGATGCCGATGAACAGCGTGAACAGCATCAACCCGCTGAGCTTGCCGTTCTCCACGGTTTCGTTCTGGTGCAGCGGTCGCCACCACGTGACGCTGAAGTGCACCAGCGGCACCTCCAGCATGGCCAGGACGGCCAGGACCGCGCTGCGCTTGGCACGCTGCTGGTGGGTTCCGCCAAGGCCGCGCACGGCGAGATACCCGATGTAGGTGACGAAGAGGAAGGCCGTGGTGGTGAGCCGGGCGTCCCACGTCCAGTACGTGCCCCACGAAATGCGACCCCACAGGCTGCCGCTGACCAGGGTGATGCCCATGAACAGCACACCCACCTCGCCACTGGCACCGGCGATTCGGTCCCACGTGAGGCTGCGCGTGCGCTTCCACAGGTAGGCCAGGCTGCTGAGGCCGGTGACGCCGAACGCCAGGTAGGCCAGCCACGCCGACGGCACGTGGATGTAGAGGATGCGCACGCCCGTCTTCTGCACCCGATCGTTGGGCGACAGGAACAGGCCGAACACGATCAGCCAACCAATGCCGGCAAGTGCGGCAACGCCGAGCGAACGGCTGAAGGTGGTCGACGTTGGCGCACGATCGATATGGGTGGGGGAGGTTTTTGAGGTCATGAATCCGGTCATTCGTCGATGAGCGAGCCGAAGGCCAGCGTGCCGCCGACACCGAAAACTACGGCGAACAGCGCCATCAGGCCAATCCAGGGCCATCCGTCACTCGTCGTCGCATTCTCGGTACCGAGTGCTGCTTCGGTCGCCCGTGTTGCACCGATGAGAACGGGTGCCACCACCGGGAGCATCAGGAGCGGAAGCAATGTTTCGCGCCCTTTGGCCCCGGCAGCGAGACCGCCGTAGAGCGTACCGACGAAAGCCAGTCCGGTGGTCGCGGCCACGAAGGTGGTGACCAACAACACGATGCCGTCGGCCACGATCTCGGTCTTGTAGAGCACGATTGCCGCGGCCAGCAGCATCAGCTCCAACACGGCCAACTGAGCAGCGAGCGCAATTGCCTTGCCGAGAAAGATGCCGCCCGGTCGCACGCCCGCCACCTGGAGGGCATCGAGCGCACCGTCAGCGGTCTCGACCGCGAACGAGCGTTGGACGATCACGAGCAGGCTGAACATCGTCGCCAACCACACCAGACCGGGGGCCACCCGGGTCAGCACCGTGTCGTTGTCCAGCGCGAACGCAAACATCACCATCACCAGTGCCGCGAACGGCAGCACCTGGTTGATGACGATGCGGCTACGCCACTCGACGCGCAGATCCTTGGCGGCGACCAGCCGGGCAATACGCCACATGTTCATTCGGTCACCTGCTGCACCTGGCCGCCGACCACTTCCACCACACGTGTCGCCAGCGCACCCGCACGCTCCAGTTCGTGGCTGGCCACCATCACGGTTGCCCCGGCGGCGGCTGCTGCCCGCAACGTCACGTCGAGGTCGTCGCGGCCGGCGGCGTCGAGACCGGCGTGTGGCTCGTCGAGCAACCACAACTCGGCGCGGCGCGCAACCAGGCAGGCGAGGGCGGTTCGACGGCGCTGACCGGCGCTGAGCTTCGCCACCTGCACGTCGGCCAGCCGGTTGGACAGGCCCATGCGGGTGAGTGACGCGTCGATCTCGTGCTGCGAAGCGCCCACGGTTGCGCCCCAGAAACGCACGTTGTCGGCAACCGTCAGGTCGGCGTACAACCCGTTGGAGTGGCCGAGCAGACCGACCCGGTTACGGACGGAAGTGCGGTCTGCGACCAGGTCGCAGCCCAACACAGTTGCCGTACCGCGCTCGACTGGTAGCAGGCCTGCACACAGCCGCAACAGCGACGTCTTGCCTGCGCCGTTAGGACCACGCAGCAACACGATCTCGCCGCGGTTCACCGTCAGCGACGCTCCCGCCAAGGCGGGGAAACTACCCAGGACTGCCACCACGTCGGCCAAAGCGACGACCGGCTCGATGACCGGCTGCTCACCACGCTGAACGACAGAGTCCATGAAGGCGCAAACGCTAACGGACCACTCCCGATCTTCGGCGCTCGACATTCCAATACAGGACCGCATGCGAAAGACTCGGACATGCGACCACAGCGAATCGAGCCAGGCCCCGGACAGCGCGACAGCCGTAGGGGTCTGCTCCCGAGATAGCGTCACCGCCCGTGACGAGTGGCTCCGACGAACCCTTTGCGCACAGCGACGTCCCCGCGTTGCCTCGCAGCCGACGCAAACGGGTTCCGCATTTCATGCGACCCAAGCAGCCCCACGATTGGCGATGGGTGGTCGGAGGAATCGGCAAAACGCTGATCACGCTGGGCCTGTTGATGTTCGCTTTCGTCGGCTATCAGCTCTGGGGCACCGGTATCGAGACCGCTCGGGCCCAGAACAGCCTGGAAGACCAGTTCAACCAGATGATGCAGTCGACAACGTCGATCGCGACCACTACGACGACGTCGACGACCACCACCCTTGTCACCACCGACACCACCTTGCTGCCGCCCGAAACGACCGTTGCGACCGTTGCGACCACCAGCACCGTCCCGGTCGCACCGGATTCACCCCCCATTCCCAACGGCGACGTGGTCGCGCGGATGCGGATTGCGAAGATCGACCTCGACATCTACGTCGTGGAGGGCGTTGGCACCAAGGACCTTGCGAAAGGTCCCGGCCATTTCCGCGAGACCCCGATGCCTGGTCAGCTGGGCAATGCCGCAATCGCCGGGCACCGCACCACGCACGGCGCACCGTTCGGAGATCTCGACGAGCTGCAACCGGGCGATCTGATCACCGTCGAGATGGCGAATGGTGCCGGCCTCTTCACCTACTCGGTGACCGGCACCATCATCGTCAGCCCCAGCGAGTACGCCGCCGTCATCCCCACCGTCGATCCGACGATCGCGACGCTCACCCTTGCCACGTGCCATCCCAAGTGGACGTCACGCCAGCGCATGATCGTGCAGGCCATTCTGGTGCCCGAGCAGAGCGGCCAGGTATTCAGCCCGCCGCCGAACACAGCACCACCTCAGCCTGAAGAAACTCTGCCCGCCGAACAGCCCGAGCCCCTCGACACAACGGCGCCCGACACAACTGTGCTCGGCACCACCGACACGGCCGCGACGTCGTCGACCGAGCAGCCAGCGCCGCCAACCACGGTCGTGGACACACGCGTGGACAACACCATCACCGAGGACGGCCTCAGCGGTGGCTGGTTCGACGACTCGGCTGCCGTTCCTCACGCCATTGCGTGGGGTCTGCTGCTGTTGGCCGTTGGCATCGCCTCGTACTATGTCGGCAAGGCGACCAAGCGTCTCTACGTCAGCTTCCTCGTCGGCGTCATCCCATTCGTCGTCGTGCTCTATTTCTTCTTCGAGAACGTCAATCGTCTCCTTCCTCCAGGCCTGTGACCGCATGAACCAGCCCACCACGCCCATCGACCCCGTTCGCGCCCGCCGACGCAAGATCGCCAGGTACACACTGCTGGCAAATCGGGTCGGCTATCTGTTCTATGCACTTGCGATTGCGACGTTCGTCATCGGCTTCGCATTCAGCTTCAACGGCGCCGTCTCGGCCATCGTGATCGGCTCGTTGATCATCGGCTCCATCCTGCTGGCACCCGCCATCGTGCTGGGCTACGGCATCAAGGCCGCCGACCGCGACGACCGCGAACGCGGCCTCTGAGCTGGTTTCAGGCGTTCGAAAAGCTTGTTACCCTCTAGTAACTACTATGAGCATGCGCCTGCCCGCCTCGGCCCGTCGAGAACAGATCCTTGACGTCTCGGTGCAGGTGTTCGCCCGCAACGGCTTCCACTCGACCTCGATGAACGACGTGGCCGACGCCGCCGGCGTCACCAAACCAGTGCTCTACCAGCACTTCGACAGCAAGCAGGATCTGTACCTGGCGCTGCTCGAAGAGGCCGGCAACCGGCTGCGCAACGCGGTCAGCAAAGCTGTGGTCAGCGCCGCCAACGGTAAGGAGCAGACCGAGATGGGCTTTCGGGCCTACTTCCGGTGGGTCGCCGACGACCATGACGCCTTCCTGCTGCTGTTCGGCTCACGGGCCAATCGCGACGAGCAGAGCACCACCACCATTCGCCGCATCACGGCCGAAACGGCGAGGGCCATCGCCCCGCTGATCGCTGCCGACATCGAGCCGGACCACCAGCGCACGCTCGCACAGGGCCTGGTCGGCCTTGCCGAAGGCGTCAGTCGCTACCTCGTCGAGCGCGGCGACAACTTCGACCCCGACCTGCTCGGCCGACAGGTCGCCGACATGGCCTGGGCCGGCCTGCGCGCCGTCCACCGCACCGACTGACACGCGCTGCCCGTCACTGGGCGCGTACCGACCACCCTTTGTAGCCCTCGGTGAAGCCGGCCATCTGCAGGGCCACAGCCACGGGCATGGCTGGGGTGATGGCCTCGCCGTTCACCTTGCGGATCTCGACGGTGCGGGCGCGCCCATCCTTGACCAAGCTGGCCAGCGCGTCGGCCCAACCGAGATCGTCGGCGGCCCCGCTAAAGGTCACGATGTGGTGCGACCGCCGGTCGAACCAGACCAGCGGCACGCCCGAACGTGATACGACCAGCGCGCCCGCTGAGCGCGCCGGCCTGCCCGGCGACTCGGGCCACGCCAGCGCGGCGCCATACGGCTGCGCCGGGTCGGTGGCAGCCAACACCACCGGCGGCGCCACGTCGGCGGGGTGCAGCTCGAGGTCGGGCACCTCGCGCAGGCTCCGCAATCGGTCGACCGCTCCGGGCAGGCTGAACTGGGCTGCACCGAGACCGGTGACGAAGTAGCCGCGGCGCGTCTGGCCGCGCTCTTCCAACACCTTCAGCACCCCGTACACGCTCGCGTATCCACCACGAATGCCCTCCGCCAGCACCGCCTCGCGGGTGACGACGCCGTAGCGATCCAGCAGTTGCAACGCACTGGTGTGCGCCGCTTCGGTCGACGACGGCACCGGTAGCAGCAGCGGCGCGACGAGGCTCCAACGGCCGGCGCCCAACGGTGGGCCGATGCGGGTGAGGCGACCTGGCCGCGGTCGACCGCGTACCGGCCCGGCAGGTCGCCCGCCCTTGGTTCCCTTGGCGCTCAACAGCGCGCGCAACGGTGCCAACGAGTCGTTGGTGACCTCCCCCGCCCACACCAGATCCCACAGTGCCGTCATGAGCTCGGTGTCGGTGACATCCGTGGCGGCAGCTCGCAGACCACCCCAGAAACTCGCTCCGTGGGCCGCAAGGTGTGCCCGCAACGCCTCGTGCAGCGGCCCCGACGGCGGTTCGATGGTCTCCCAGCTCTGCACCAGCACGGGAAGCTGATCGGCGAAGCACAGCCGGATGCGACCGTCGTTGCCCCCGAGCGCTCCGGCGCCCACCCACACCAGCTCGCCGGCAGTGCACAGCTCGTCGAGGTCGGCTGGGCGGTACGAACGCAGTCGGGCGGGCAGCACCTCGCTCTCCAGCGAACTGGCGACCAGTGCAGCACCCTGCAACTGACCCAGAGCCTCCACCAGACCGTCGAGGCCGCGACGGTCGCCGGGAATGCTGTGCCAGCCCAACAAGAACCGGGCATACGCGTCTTGCTCGACCGGCTCGACCTCTCGCCGCAGCGCGGCCAACGAACGCCGGCGGAGCTGGCGCAACACATCGACATCGCTGAACTCACGCCCACTGCCGTTGGGACGGAACTCGCCGCGCACCACGCGACCCTCCGACTCCAGCGCGGTGAGCGCCCCCATGGCGCGGTCGACCGAGATGCCGAACCGCGCTGCGAGGTCTTCTACGAGGAATGGACCGTTGGTACGTGCGTAGCGACCGACCAAGCCTTCCAGCGGGTGCGGTACCGGCTCGGTGAACGCACGCGGCAGGCCGAGCGGCACGTTGCAGCCCAACGCATCGCGGTAGCGGGCAGCATCCTCCGCGGCGATGAACCGATCGACGCGTGCGACCGACACGGCGATGGCCCGCCGGTCGTGGAGCAACGATTCCAACCAGGCAGCGCCCTCGTCGCCCTCGCACCGCAGGTCGATCTCGGCAGCGGAGAGGTCGCCCACCTTGCGCAGCACGTCGTGCAGTTCGTCGGCCGAACGCGCCCGCCGGCCGTCGGCCAGCAACTGCAGCTCGAGCTCGATGTCGGCCAGCGCGCCCGGGTCGAGCAGTTCGCGTAGTTCCTCGGCACCCAGCAGGTCGCGCAACAGGTCGCGATCCAGTGACAGCGCGGCGGCACGTCGCTCGGCGAGCGGGCTGTCGCCCTCGTACATGAACGCCGCTATCCAGTTGAACAGCAGGCTCTGCGCGAACGGCGACGCCTTCGCGGTATCGACGCTGACGACACGGATGGCACGGCTGCGCAGCTGCCCCAACACCTCACGCAATGCGGGCAGATCGAACACATCCTGCAGGCACTCACGCGAGGTCTCCAGCAAGATCGGGAACGTCGGGTACTTCGACGCCACGGCCAACAGATCGGCGGCTCGCTGGCGCTGTTGCCACAGCGGTGTGCGCTGGCCAGGGCGACGGCGCGGCAGCAGCAGCGCACGCGCCGCGCACTCGCGGAAACGCGCCGAGAAGAGTGAGGTCTGCGGCAACGACGCCATCACCAATTCGTCGATCTCGTCGGGGTCGATGATCAGGTCGTCGAGCGGCAACTCGTCGGCGGCCTCGGGCAGCCGCAGCACGATGCCGTCGTCGGTGTACATCGTCTCCACCGGAATCTCGTAACGCTCCATCAGGCGACGTTCGATGGCCATCGCCCACGGCGCGTGTACCGGCACGCCGAAGGGGCTGAGGATGCAGACCCGCCAATCGCCGATCTCGTCACGGAAACGCTCGACCACGATGGTGCGATCGTCGGGTACCGCACCGGTCGCCTGCGCCTGTTCGTCGAGGTACAGCAACACGTTGTGCGCAGCCAATGCATCGAGCGAGTAGTCGGCCATCAGCTGTGGCAGCGCAGACTCCGCCGTGGCACCGGTGGCCAGGGCACGGGTTTCACGCTGGAACGCACCCAGCGCACGGCCGAGCTCGAGCGGGCGACCCGGCCGGTCGCCGTGCCAGAACGGCATCTTGCCCGGCTGGCCGGGCGCGGGGGTGACGATGACCCGCTCGAAGGTGATGTCCTCGATGCGCCAGGTGCTGGCACCCAGGATGAACGCTTCACCGGGCCGGCTCTCGTAGACCATTTCCTCGTCGAGCTCGCCGACGCGAGTGCCGTCGGGCAGGAACACACCGAACGTGCCGCGGTCGGGGATGGTGCCGCCGCTCATGATGGCCAGCCGCTTGCTGCTGTCGCGTGCGCGCAGCGAGCCGGCGACGCGATCCCACACCAGCCGTGGGCGCAGCTCGTTGAACTCCTCGCTGGGGTAACGGCCCGAGAGCAGATCGAGCACGTTGGCCAGCAAGTCGTCGCTGAGCTCGGCGAAGCAGGCACACCCGCGCACCATCGTGGCCAACGATTCCACCGAGATGTCGGGATGCATGGCCACGTGCGCCACGATCTGCTGCGCCAGCACGTCGAGCGGATTGCGCATGAAGCGACTGGACTCGATGAGGCCCTCGCGCATGCGCCGCACAACGACCGCAGCCTCCAGCAGGTCGCCGCGGTGCTTCGGGTAGAGCGTGCCCTTGCTGGGCTCGCCGACACTGTGACCCGCGCGACCGATGCGCTGCAGCCCGCGCGACACGGCACCGGGTGACTCGACCTGGATGACGAGGTCGACCGCCCCCATGTCGATGCCCAACTCGAGGCTGCTGGTGGCGACAATGGCGCGCAGATCGCCGCGCTTGAGCTGGTCCTCGATGACCACCCGCTGCTCACGAGCCAATGACCCGTGGTGCGCCTTCACCAGCTCGCCTTCGATACCTTCCTGCTCAGCAAGTTCGTTGAGGCGAGCGGCAAGGCGCTCGGTGAGCCGGCGACCGTTGCAGAAGATGATGGTGCTGCGGTGCGCCAGCACCTGCTGCAAAATGCGCGGGTAGATGCTGGGCCAGATGCTGCTGCGCTGGCCCTGCGCACCGCTGTCGGCCTGGCCGCTGGTGTTGGGGTCGGGGGCCTGGCCGAGCGCGCCCATGTCTTCTACCGGCACCACCACGTCGACTTCCAAGGGCTTGCGAATGCCGGCGTCGATGATGGTGACCGGGCGACGAGTGCGATCAGCCGCATGGCCGCCGAGGAAGTGTGCGATCTCTTCCAGTGGGCGCTGAGTGGCACTGAGCCCGATGCGCTGCGGTGGCTGCTTCGTGATGGCTTCCAAGCGCTCGAGGCTGAGCATCAGGTGTGCCCCGCGCTTGGTGGTGGCCATCGCATGGATCTCGTCGATGATGACGGTGCGCACGTTGACCAGCGTGCTGCGAACCTCGCTGGTGAGCATCAGATACAGGCTCTCGGGGGTGGTGATGAGCAGGTCGACCGGGCGCCGCGACAGCGCCTGACGATCCTTGGCCGACGTGTCGCCAGTGCGCATGGCCACCGTCGGCTCGACGAACGGTAAGTCCAACCGCTCGGCCGCCAGCCGGATGCCCATCAGCGGCGAGCGCAGGTTCTTCTCCACGTCGAACGCCAGCGCCCGTAGCGGCGAGATGTAGAGCACCTGCGTGCGAGCCTTGGGGTCTGGCGGCACAGTCGGTGGCGTGACCAACGTGTCGAGACTGGACAGAAAAGCCGTCAGCGTCTTGCCGCTGCCGGTGGGCGCGCACACCAGCGTGTGCTGGCCGCTACGAATGGCCGGCCAGCCCTGGATCTGCGGTGGCGTGGGCGACGGAAACGAAGCCGCGAACCACTCGCGAACCGCGGGCGAGAAGCCCTCCAGCACCGGGTGATCAGCCATGGGTGAAGGCTACGCCGACGGTGTGACAGGGTTGTTCGGCCGGCGGGTCAGTTGTTGGTGTTGACGGCGGAGAGTTCGCCGGAGCGGTAGGTGGTTGGCGGGCTGGTCCAGACGTAGTCGGCGAGTGTTTCGGTGTAGCCGTTGGCCCAGAACGTGACCGTGTAGGTGATGCGGGCTTGGATGGTGACGGTGCCGGGGCCGGGCGGAGTCCACATGCACGCGCCGTTGACGCCGGGTTCGGTTTGGTCGGGCATGGTCGGGATGGCGGGGAACGCGACGGTGTCGGGTGTGGCTGTGGTGGGGTCGGTGACGCAGGCGACGACGCCGTTGAATGCCGGTGACGGTTTGTCGGGGTTGGGGGCGAACTTGACTTCGAACTCGAGTGCCTTCGGTTCGGTGAGCAGCAGCAGTGTCCAGCCGAGGAAGTGTGCTGGTGATGATTTCTGTGGTTGCCAGGCGGATGGTTGGATGGCGAGCCAGACCGGGTAGCGGGTGACGAGGCCGCCCCAGATGTTCACGACCGGGTTGGTGTAGATGGTCGGTCGTTCCAGCTGGAGGTGGTTGTAGAGGTCGGTGGCGGCGGGTCGCGGGTTCAGCATCGGGTCGCTGACCGGCACCGGGATCGATGCGCGCACGAGGTGATAGCGACTGTCGCAGTAGACAGCGAAGTACCGCATGGCCGTGTCGAGGGGCCCCTTGTTGTCGCCGTGCATGACGTTGTCGGTGAGTGATGGTTCGGGTGAGAACGACGACGGCACCTCGCGGAACACCCATTTGGTGGAGATCACGACCTGCCCGGTCGTGTAGGGGATGTTGTTGGCAGTGGTTCCATCGGTGTCGGCAGTGAACTGACACGTCGATGTCCGGTTGCCGATACAACAACCGTCGTGGTCGAAGCGACCAAGGTCGTTGCCGGCACCGAGGTTGGTGGCGCTGTCGGCAGTGTGCCGTCAGCCTTGCCGCCGCCTCCCGAACAGCCGACCAACGCGAACGTCAGGACCATCGCCGCACTTCGTAACGCACCGCCAGGCGCACACCGCATATGAAACCTCCGCTATCCCTGCTGGGCATAGCCATTCCGCTGAGTCAGCGCGGTTACTGTGTCACACCCTTTTGC
>DAORTY010000036.1:0-5090 GCA_035432905.1 Ilumatobacteraceae bacterium
CGACGTCGGTTCCCGACGACCGAGCGAATGCCCGCTCCGGCAGGCGAATCGCACCGACGAGGTCGGCGAGTCCCGCGATCTCACGGCGCACCGCCGGGTTGCGGGCGTCCATCGTGTACCTCGACGTCAACGCCATCACGAACCCGCCCGGGCGGGTCAGGTGCAGCGACTTGATGAGGAAGTAGTTGTGCAGGGCGTGGCGCCCTCGGTTGTGGACCGGGTCGTGCGGCGTGACTTTCGCGAAGGGCACGTTGCCGATCGTCAGATCGAACGCGCCGTCCTCGACACGCAGCTCCTCGAACCCGCTGGTGTAGATCGTCGCCCGGGCGCCGTAGAGGTGCCGGGCGATCTCTCCTGTGGTGCGGTCCAACTCGACGCCGGTCAGCCGGATGCCTTCGGGTGCGAACCCGAGGAAGTTTCCCGACCCGCACCCTGGCTCCAGCACCGATACGTCACCGTCGACACCCAGCGCGGAGACGGCACCCCACATGGCCTGCGCCACGTCGGCCGAGGTGTAGTGCGCGTTCAGCGTCGTGCGTCGGGCTTGGGACCACGCCTCCTCGGTCCCGAGCAGACGACGTAGCTGGGTCCGTTCGTCTGCGTGGCGGTCGTCGTCGGGATCGAAGACCGCTGGCACCGATCCCCACCCCGACCAACGCGCCAGCACCGTCTGCTCGTCCGCTGTCGCCCATCTGGCCTCGCCGCGACAGTCGTTGAGCACCGCGAGCGCGTCGAGGTTCGCCCGGAGCTTCGCTGTCACACCCGGGGGCGCCAGGTCGTGCTGGTCGGTCGGGCGGAACGCAGCGGGCCGCGCCGAATCCGACCGAACGGCAGCGGCCCCGTCGTTGGTTAGGGCCGGTTGTGGATCGCGTCGTTCACCGCTCGGAGCGTCCGGTAGCTCTGCTCCAGGATCGGATCGTCGCTGTAGTCCAGCGCCTCGTCGTCGCTCGAGTCCGTCGCGTACACCGGTAGCCCTGCGAGCAGCAGTGGGTCGCGGGTCGGTGTCGCCGAATCCGGATGGGCGCTCATCGACGGTGCTTCGGTGTCCATGGTGTTGCTGCTCCTTCGGCGCGTCGGCGCCGTCAGGTGGGAGCGCAACGTCGTCGAACAGCGACAACTGCCCTGGCGGCTTTCGGCGAGCGCTCCGATCGCGCGGTGCCACGCTACTCCCAGCCCCGATACGGCGACGCGTCCCACGGCTGGCCGATCACAGGCTGTGGCCCTGCGTGCCCACCACCCGCCGCAGGGTGAGCGAGTGCACGGTCGCCAGCGGCTCCGGCTCGGCGTCGACCTGCGCCGTGCGGTCGCGCACCCACATCTCCTGGCGATCATCAACCGCAAGGCGCCGGAACCCCTCCCCGGCGAGCACGACCCGTGCGTTGTCGCCAGCGTCGGAGCGGAACATGACGACCTGATGCGCCGTCGGGTCATAGACGACCTCGACCTCTCGGCCCGCCCACACCCCGGCGGGTTCCGACACCCACCCCACCGGGGCCAGTCGACCGCGGTCGCAGCGACGAAGGAACGGCTTCACGACGACCCACTGGCCGTGACGCTCATCGCAGAGCGCTCCGCGAGATGCCGCGACCGGTAGAACGGCCGGGTCCGCACATGCGCCGGCGGCAACGTTCCGTGCACCAGCAGCGCATCGCCTGGGCGCATCTGACGCATCACGTGCGCAGGAGCGAGCGGCACCCGAGTCGTCGAGTACTGCTCGGACCCGCCGCCGACACGTTGGCTCGCCGACTGCGACCGGGTGTCGACCTCGGCGTCGCCGAGCACTTGGCCGATGTAGCGCAGCGATGCACCGTCAGACAGGCCCGCGTAGAAGGCCTTGGTGAGGTGGTTCGTGAGGATCGTGTCAGCGGCCTTGCCGTAGGCGACATCGATCTGAGCGAGGGACTGCCAGATCGTCACCAGCAGCACACCGATCCCGGCCAGCGTCGACGCATACTCCGGCAGCGACCGCAGCGGCGTGTTCCCTGCCTCGTCGATGACGACCAGCAGCGGCGGGTCGAGGGGTTCACCGGTCGCAGCGACGTGGCGGTACGCCTGGTTGATGAGGTCGTTCAACAGCCCGCCGAACGCCGGGGCGAGCCGCTTCTGGTCCTCGATCGGCGAGCACAGGTAGACGGTGTTCGACCCAGACAGCAGCCACGGCAGGTCCACCGCTGGTCGCCCACGACCGCCTCCCTTCCCCTTGGGCAGGCGAGAAGAGGCGGCGACGCCGGGGTCGGTCCACGGCCAGATCACCGTCTGCGCTGTTGCGTAGATCGACGACCGTGTGCGGTCCTCCATCTCCCACACCGAGACAAGCCCCTTGGCGACCTCGTTCGCGCCATCCACGACCACCGAGTTGCCCTGGTGCGTGAGGGAGTCGAGCGCTTCGCGGACTTCGCCAGCCCCCAGTTCGCCTGGCCGGTCCTGGGTCAGCACCCACTCGCACACCGCAGCCATGTCGCGGTGTGCATGGTGTGCGACGAAGAGCAGGCCCGACAGGAGGATCTCGGCCTGCGCCAACCAGAAGTCCATCCCGCCCTCGACGCCGCCCCGCGGCGCGGCGTCGCACAGCGCCCGCGCAGCTCGCTGCGCGCCAACGACCGTCCCGGCGCCTTGCAGCGGCGACCACAACGCGGAGGTTCCCCGTGGGATCGTCGACGATGTCGGGTCGTAGACCTGCACGTCGCCGACGCTCGAGCGCCAGCCGTGCGTCGTCGACAACAGGTCAGCCTTGACCGACGACAGCACCGCCGGACCGTCCCACTCCAAGATCCCCGCGACCGCAGCAGTGGTCTTGCCTGACCGCGAGGGGCCGACCAGCGCAACCGCGCCACGGTCGCCCCGGCGCTTGGTTCGACGTCGGCTGCTCTTCGACGACCGCGGAGGGGGCGTCTCGGTGGCGACCAGTCGACGACCGAACGTCGCGATGACGAAACGGCCCGGCGCCGGACCCGATAGCAACAATGCGGCGAGGTCACGACGCTTCGCGAAGCGGGGACGGGCATCCACCCCCAACGGCCGACGCTTCGATGTGCCGACCCTGCGCCGACCGAGCCACCACAGCCCGGCCACCACCGTCGTGAGCACAACGACCAGCGTCAACGCTGTGGACAACCAGTAGATCGGAGCGGCCGGCAAGTGGACGTCGTGCGGCTCGGGCCATGCAGCAGCCGGATCGCCGAAGTGGCGGGGCAGACGCGGAGCGGCCTCTGCGGCGGCTGCGAACGGGATCCGCCCCGCCTCTCCGGACACCACCAGCGAAAGCGACGCCCCCGACCACACAGTGATCAGCGCCACCAGCACCACACCGGCGAAAGCCACCACCACCAGCTCGAACCCGCCCAGGCCATCGCGTTCCATACACACGTAGGCCGTTTCCCCGGCCTGAACGTCGCGGGAGCCTCACGATTCCGCCATCCAGACGGCGTAGACTTGTGTTGCTGCGCCTGATCCCTCGGACGTCCTGGGATCAACGGCCCCCGTGTCAGCTTGACGTCCCGATCGGTTCGATCCGAAGGGGACGTTGATGCACACACGGAACATGAGCGATGGCGAGCGTGTAGAGGACGGCGGCGCGTGGGACGCCGCAATCGACCTGGCACGTTGGGTGATCAGCAACGGGGGCCCACCGACGATGCCGAGCCCAGTGGTGCTCGACCCGGGCGAGCTGCTCCACGCGGACCTCTGGGCTCACGGGTGGCGCTACCAGGCGATCGACGTCGTGTACCAAGCACCTCGTGTCGTGGCGTTCGGTGGGCTGATGGTGTTCGGTCTGGCGGCGCTCGGTAGCGCGGCGGCAAGACGGCGGGCACGACGCGACGCTGAATCGCGTGCGGTGCCGCAGTGGCGCCCGCTCGGCGCTCTCAGGGTCTTGGCGACGAACCGGAGGCTGCTCGTGTGGCACGACGGTGCGTGGGCGTCTGTGTGGCTGAACTCGATCCTCGAGCTGCATCCGATGCTCGACGCAAGACGGCTCGACCTCACCTTCGAGGGTGACCCTGCCTACTGCCTCACTGGTCCGTGGGTGCCGTATCTCGCCGTCGTGGTGGGCACGGTGTTGGCCGAGTTGTGCGGTGTCGGACCGGTGACCTCGACGATCCATATCCAATAGGCAGGCCCCATGCACGAACGACCGCGGGTCAGGTTCCGACTGCCAGATCGAGACGGGATGTCGGGGCGGCTGCGGCGACGATGGTGGCCATCTGCTGGGGCCAGTCGTTGCAGCGACGCATCGCGTCGTTGAGGTCGCCGTTGCCGAGGTCGACCAGCGCCGCAGGCCGCTGGCGTGCTGCGAGGAACGACGCGAGTCGTTGGGCCCCGGATCGACCAGCGTCGTCGGCGTCGAGCGCGAGGACGAGCGGGTAGGGCAGCTTGGCCAATGCAACAGCGACCGCCTCATCCCCGTACGCAGCGGAGAGCACTCCGACTGCTCGGTAGCCGGCGGCAGCTGCGGACAGCGCGTCGATAGCCCCTTCGGTGACGACGACCTCCGGATGACGTACTTCGGTAGGACGAGCGCGGACCACGCGGGGGTTGGTAGCGAGCTCGCCGGTCGGGTTCAGATAGCGAGGCCGATCCCCCGCCGGACGGATGACCCGGAGTTGCGCGTAGACCGAATGGCCGTTGTCGACGACGGGGAGCACGACGCCCGCGGCGCGGGGCATCCCGTCAGGTCGCTCCTGCCGGCGGGGCCCGGGGTCTGCGCCGACTCGGTTGCAGGCGAGGACGTCGGCCGGCAGGCCTCGAGTGTTGGTGAGCCAGCGTCGGGCGGTGATCCCCTCCGGGCTCCAGAGACGTGCAGCGCAGTCGTTGACATAGCGGTCGAGGCCTTGCTGATCGGAACAGCCTGAGGGTGGCAGGGCTCGCGGCTTCGTCGGTCGGCGTTGCGGCCGCTGCTGGTCGAGCTGGGCGCGGTGCCCGGTGCGTTGTGCGAGGAAGTCGAGGGCGTCTCGCGGTGTGCCTCCGCGCACAGCGAGCACCAGGTCGATCGCAGTTCCGCCGTCACCGCAGCCGTGGCATCGCCACCGTTGCTCTCCGCGGCGACTGTTGAAGACCGACACGGGCGGGGTGCGTCCGGTCTGTGCGTGCTG
>DAORTY010000036.1:5190-27936 GCA_035432905.1 Ilumatobacteraceae bacterium
AGTGCCGTGCATGCGTGCGTCGGTGTCGGACAGGACCCATTCGGCCGGGGCGAGGACGTGGTGCACGACGGCGGTGCGCCCGCCCAGCTTCCACAGGGCTCGACCGCGTGTGAGATGCCCGACGATGGCCGCTTCGGGTTCGGTGAGCCCGAAGTAGTTCACTGCGGCGTCCAGCTGGTCGGGCGCTTGACGGAGGATGACCTTGGTGGCGGAGTCCGCGAGCAATCCGGCGGCGATCTTGGCGGTCGCAGTTCCATCGTCGGCTTGGGCGACGAGGTCAGAGGCGCGATGGGTGATGCACAGATTGGCGACGCCGTAGGTGCGGCCAAGCTTGAAACAGGTCTGGAGGTAGCTCGCCGTGTGGTGGTTGCCGAGCAGCGCCCACGCCTCGTCGAGCACCTGGACCCGCTGAGGCCCGGGGCAGGCCATGAGCTCTTGGAGCCATCCGGCCGCCGCGACCATGACGAGCGGCAGCGCGTCGGAGTCGAGCGGCACCGCGGACAGGTCCAACACGACGCCGGGTCCGTCCCAGCGAAGCGGGACGGTGGAGCGGCCGTCGAACATGCCGCGCAGCGACCGCGACAAGAGCTTGTCGAGCGCGTAGGCGATAGTCGCTGTCTCCGAGGCCAGGTCGTGTTCGTCGCGGCGGAGCCGTTGAGCCATCTCCTCGGTCGGTTCAGCAACGAGCGCGGCGACGTCGGCGAGGGTCGGCTCCTCGACCGGTGACGTGGTGAGTTGTTCCACTGCGGCGAACACGACGGCGTCTTCGAACTGCGACAGCGGTCGTTCGAGGACGGTGCCGATCAGAGCCGCGCACATCTCCGCTCGGCGCAGGATCTGTTTGTCGGCCGGTTCGTACGCGGCTGCGGGTCCGGGGGCGAGAGGGTTGATCGTGGCCGAGCCACCAGGGCTGAGCTTCACCGTCGTCAGACCGAGGTGCTCGGCGAGACCGACGTACTCGCCTTTCGGGTCGACGATCGCCGTCCATCGGCCGCCCGCCCCAGAGCCATAAATCGCTGCCTGGCGCCACAGCAAGCACTTCACGAGCGCGGACTTGCCGTTGCCCGGCTCACCGAGGATCCACCCGTTCGGGTTCGTGACCAGGCCGCTGCTGTACGCCTCGAACGGGTCCCAACAGAACTCCGAGCCCCCCGCGAGGAGGTCGAGACCGACGTAGGTGCCGCGGTGCCCGAACGAGCTCTGCACCGAGAACGGGTAGATGCTCGCGACATGCGCTGTGGTGCCCTGGTGCGAGCGGAGCCGCAACGATGGGCGGTTCATGACGCGAACAGGGTCGACGGCGCGAGCCCAAGGGGGAGTGCGGCGGCCCAGCCGACGTCCTGGCGGGCGTCGAGGACGCGCAGGTCCATTCCGCATTCGCGGCCGAGTTGTTCGACGATCTCGGAGTGTTCCTCGAGGTCCTCGAGTGTGCGCGCCGACACGGTGACCAGCCCGGAGTAGCCCATTTCGGGGTACCCGGCGACGAGCTCCTCCTCGCGGTCCAGCAGCGCCTGGGTGGCGCGGCGGTGCCGTGCGTCGATGCGACGTCCCTTCTCCTCCTTGGTGACCGCGTCGGAGTCGAGCTTCACCAGGTCGCGTTCGATCCGTCGTCTCGACTGATGTGTGGACACAGGACGGAAGTGCACGGTCATCGACCGGGTGATCCCGCCGCCGGACAGGAACGGTTCCAACCACGCTGGCGGGACCGCGAGGCGGGGCCAGGTGCCGATCCACCACGTCCGGTGAAACGCACCGTCGACGCGGACGTGTCGCCAGTTGGACTCCACGACAAGCGGGCCGGCGGTCGACGCTGTGATGGGGTCGAGCCGTTCGACCAGTCGACCGCGTCGAGGGCGGGGCCGCGCAGACATCGGGTCGATGCGTGAGCGGATCAGCCGCTGCAACCCGGTCCGGTTGAGTGGGTCCGCCGCAGCGAGATCGGCAGAGCGCAATCCGCGCAGCAGCGACTCAATCGAGGTGACCAACGCCCGGCGCAGCTGCTCTGACGCGCCGCCGCTGGCCCGGTGACGTGAGAGACGTTCGCGGGCGACGGTGATCGTGACCGCGGCGTCATGGGTGATCGCGGACGTGGTGCCGACCTCCAGCAACTCTTGGTATGACGCAGCTGCGGACTCGTGTGGTTTCCCGCGGTCCGTGGAGCCGAGCCACGAGATGTGGTCGCCCATCCCTGACGGCTGCGCCAAGTCGGACCACGACAGGTGCGCGACCACTCCTCGTTCCACTGCGTACTGGCCGAGCAGGTCACCCCATCCAGCGAGGAGTCGTTCTTGGTCTGAGCGTGGTTGGACGACGAACTGGGGTCCGGAGACCGGCACGACAGCGGTGAGGGTGTCGCGGTGTCGGTCGCGGATCGCACCGAGCTGTGCGCCGGCGCGCCAGTCGATGGCCACGATGTCGAGCCCGTCGAGGCACGGCGGCATCGGTGCCGGTTGGTCGGTTGGCCACAGCGGCAGGGGCGCTTCCCAGCGGCGCCCCTGCCGCAGCCTCGACCACGCCGACCCGCCGAGCAGGGGGAGCCACTCCCAGGTGGCGTGGCCGCGGACTCGACCGAAGCTGAGCGCCGCTGCCGCGACGATCGGCACCGCAGCGATCAGCAGCGGCAGCTCTGCGGTGATGGCACTGACCGCGAGCGCGATGCCGCCGCCGAGCAGCGCGCACTGGACGACGCCGAGACCCAAGAAGATGCCAGAGCTGTCGAGGGGTTCGAGCCGGTAGCTGCGTGCGGTGCGTTCAGCTGCCATCTGCTGTCCCCTTCTGCGACGACGACGGGGGCGGCGATGTTGGTGTCCGCGAACCTGATGACGGTCCCAGCGACGGCGACGGCCGGGTCGGTGCGGCGTTCGGAGAGTCGGGACGCGATGGGGCGCCTGCGCCCTCGGTGTCGCTCGTCGGTCGGGTTCCGGGGGGCCGTTGCGCTGGACCAGTTGAGTTCGCCGCCGCGGAAGGGTCACGGTCCGATGACGAGCTGTTGTCGGACGCGGCCCCCGCTGTTGCTGTCGCGGATCTCGCTCCGGTCTCGAGGGCCTTCTTCGTCGCCTGAGCGACAGCCACGACTGCCGCCGCTGGACCCCCGGCACCTGCCGCACCCACCGAGCCGGCGCCTGCCGTGCCCGCTGTCTCAGTCCCGAGACCGGTAGGCGGGGCGCCAGCGCTGGCATCGGGTCTGCCGCCGAGTTGGCCGTAGCGCCGCCCGGACACCATCTGCAGCGTGTTCGCAGCCATTAGTCCCTGCTGGGCTGCGCGTGCAGGCGCACCCTTGATGCCCTGGCCGATGACCGCTGCTTCGGTCATCGGCAACAGTCGCGCGATCAACAGCGGAGAGAACGCAGAGACGCCGAACGCCGCGGCGGCGGTGAGGAGGATGCCGACAGCCTGGGTGACGGATCCGCCGGGGTCCTCGGCGAACACCTCCGGTGACGCCAGAGCGGTGACCTCGCCGCCCGACCCGGTCCCAACCGCTGCGGCAGCCGCGACACCCAGAGCGATCGCGATCACCAACTTCGAGAGGATCAACGCGACGAGCAGGTCCAACAGCTTGCGGCTCGCGCCCTTGGTCGCTGGCCAGAGCCGGGACGCGAAGACCAACGGTGCGAGCGCGACGACGATGTAGATCAGCGAGGCGCGCACGACGAGCTCGGCGACCAACACGAGCCCGGCGATGACGGCGACGAGTCCGAACAGGAACACGACGAACGCGGTGGCGTGCTGCCCTTGCATGAAGGCGAGGGTGCCGACGACCTGGCCGAACTCAGCGACGTCATCTTGGAAGTTGGACAGCACCGCGCCCGACAACTCATCGGTGACTCGGATCAGCAGCTGCGTGATCGTGACGAGGCCGACCATGCCGAGCACGGACATCGGCAACTCGAGCGCTATGCGGCGCAGCATCCCGCCGACGTCGCCGTTGACGACACCCTGCGCGATACCGGCGAACACGAACACCACCAGGAGCACCCCTCCGAGAGCCGCCGTTGTCGCGTACGGCCCGTCGCCGGTGATGAACCAGTCGGCTTGGACGTTCGGGTCGGTCGAGTCCAAGAAGAAGTTGAAGACGCCGCCGACCAGCCACACGACCGCATCGACTACCCAGGCGGTCAACCCGCCGACCATTGCCTCGAACCCGCTCGACGCAGCGTCGCCGACGAAGCTGGTGACACGATCGAGCGCCCAGCCGACCGGGTTGGGGAACCCTGCGAAGATCACGACCAGGGCTCCGCGTCGATGCGGGTGAACCCATCCAGGCGGTCGTCGAACGGCTCAGCCTCCCACGGCTGGTCCTTCGGGCCCGTGACCGGTGTCGGCCCGGCCGTGTCGCGCACCGCGTCGACACGCCAGTCTCCGTCGGCCCACACCAAGTCGAGGGTGACCGTCGAGAACTCCGATTGCGGCACGGCGACCCCTGCGGCAGACAGGATCGACATGGTCCACACCGAAACCCGCGCCCCGGATGTGTGGAACCCTTCGATTCGCCAGGCGAGCGGGCGGACCAGCCACCACACCGGGCCCGACGACGCAGCGAGTTGGTCTCGTGCCATCGACACATCCGCGACGACCTCGTCGGTCAACACCGGCGCTGCGTCCGTCGTGGCGATGGCCGTGACCGCTGCGGCGATCTGATCGTCGGAGAGGTAGAGCCAACGTTGCGACGCAGTGGCGTACGCGACGGCCGCTGCGACTGCGCCGGGCTCGTCAGCGCTGAACCCCGCTGGAATCCCCGGCGCTTCGCTCGACGGCCCGTTCGGCGCGACCGCAGCCGGTTCGTCCTCTTCGCCGGCTCTGCTGCTGGCGCTTGGGTTCGAGTCTGCCGGGACGCTCCCGCGGTCCTGGCGGGTCAACACGATCCCGAGCACCGCAACGATCACCATCACCACGCCGACGACAACCGCGGCACGTGCGTACGGCGACGGTGTTCGCGATCCGGTCCGGCGGGACATCAGCGCGCCGCCGTGAACAACATGTTGACCGCCGTCGGCGCCACTCCGGCGAGGATCGCTCCGACCACCCCGCCAAGGGCGAGTGTCTTCCCGCGCGACGCTCCGCCGTACGAGCCACCCTCGCGGGCCAAGCCGTACATTGCGGCTCCGACCAGCAGCGCGCCGAGACTGCCCCACAGGGCGATCATCTGACCCCAGTTCAGGATCTGTTGGATGAGCGCAGCGCCGGGCATGCCGTTGGTGCTCGGCGTCACGTTGACCTGGGCGAGCACGCCAGGGAGTTGGACCATTTCGGGTGACCTCCATCGAATGGGCGGTGAGACGTAGGCCTCAACCCCTGTAGGCCACCGAGCGGACAGAAACTCTCCACACCCACGCGAAGAAGCAGGCCCGAACGCGGCCTACAGGGGTATGAAGCGACACCCACTCGCAGCGGCTGTCGCCGTCGCGGTTCTCTGCGCGATCGCCGGGCTGACCGCGTTGCCGATCCTGTCCATCAGCCTCACCGCAGCCCCATCCACCACCTGCGGCGGCGATGTCGCTCCGGAAGAGGACGGGACGCCGAGCATCCTCGGGCCGTCGGCGTTGACCGTCGCCGATCTGCGCGCCTGGTGGGCGAGCACGGGACGAGCACAACCCGCTCGACTCGGTATCGCGATCGACGACCTGCTCGCCCTCTACATCTCCGAAGGCGCAGCCGAGGGAGTCCGAGGCGACATGGCGCTCGCCCAGGCCGTGCTTGAGACAGGGCACTTCACCAACAGCGACACCTCCCGCCACAACTACGCAGGCATCGCCCACTACGACGGCAGCGCTTCAGGTACTCCGTTCGCTAGCCCGCTCGTCGGAGTACGCGCCCAAATCCAGCTCCTCAAGAAGTACGCGCTCGGCAACGACGCAACGCTCGCCAACCCCAACGTGGCACCCCGAGCCGGTGCCTCCGCCACGACCTGGGGCGGGCTTGCCGGGAGCTGGGCGTCAGCGACCAACTACTGGACCGTGCTCAGCTCCATGTACGACTCCATCGCCGCGCACGCCGTCGCCAGCTCCACCCCGGGTGCCGCCGACACCTCACCGGCGCCGGCCGTTCCTGTGGCCTGTCCGGCCGGCACGCCAGCGATCAGCGGCGACTACGCCCTGCCGCTCGAACGGCGGTGGTACGACGAACACCCCCAGTGGTTCACCAAGCCGCATCACGACTACCCCGCGGCCGACATCCCCGTCCCCGTCGGCACCCCCCTCTACGCAGTCACGAACGGCGTCGTCGTCGGAACCCCAACCAGCGGCAAGTGCGGCATCGGCGTCCTGTTCAACGGCGACGACGGCATCCAGTACGTGTACTGCCATGGTCAGCCAGGAACGCAACGAGTCCGAGTAGGCGACCGCGTGAACGTCGGCCAACTCATCCTCGACAGCGCGTCCACCGGGAACAGCACCGGCCCCCACCTGCACTTCGGCATCCGCATCGGCGGCATCAACCACTGTCCCCAGCCGTTCTTCGTCGCCATCGCGGACGGTGCCCCTGTCTCACCCCGTAGCCTGCCGACCTCAGGCTGTAGCTACTGATCTCTCGCCCACGTTTCGCGAGTTGGGCAGCACTACGTGAGTCAGGAGCGGCGGTCAGCCGAAACCTGGCATCCCCGGCCATCGACACCCAGGGGCTGGATTCCAGATGGTCGGTGACCATGGTCTGGCGCGATCGGTGGGCGCCGCTGAGGCGCTAGCTCGCGCTGTATCAGACAACGTTCGGACCGTCCCCCCAAGACCGGGCTCTCGCCTGCGCTTGGGTGGCCCCCGCCATGATGAGGACAGGGAGACTCCCTCTGACCCCGTCGTCTCGGGATCATCGACGTGAAGTCGATACATGTGACACTTTCCATCACATGTTCTATCGTTTCGTCATTCGAACCGTCTCGGACGGTGGAAGCCGCACGCCGGAGGAGACACGGAATGAGCGCCCCGATACCTGACGCCCGATCTGCCGAGCATTGGTTCCAGGAGGCCTGGGACCCGGAGATGTCGCTCGGAGATTGGTGGCAGGTCCTTGCCCTGAGCGGCTGGGGGTTTCCGACGTGGCCGGAACGCTGGTTCGGACGAGGACTCGATTCGCAGGAGGCGAGGCGCGTGCAGGCGGCGAGGGCGTCCGTCGGCGCGGTCGGTCCGCCGAGCGGCATCGGTGTGATGATGGCCGGGCCGGCGATCATCGACCACGGTACGGACGAGCAGTGTGCGCGATTCCTGCCGATGATGGTCAATGGACAAGAAGTCTGGTGCCAGCTGTTCTCCGAGCCCGGCGCCGGATCAGATCTCGCTGGGCTGCAGTGTCGAGCCGAACGGGATGGCGACGAGTGGCTCGTCAACGGGCAGAAGGTGTGGACCTCAGGTGCCCAGTTCGCGAAGTGGGGAATCCTCATCGCTCGCACACGGACCGACGTGCCGAAGCATCAAGGCATCACCTACTTCGTCATCGACATGGATCAGCCCGGGATCGAGGTGCGCCCACTTAGGGAGATGACGGGAGGTGCCACCTTCAACGAGGTGTTCCTCAGCGACGCGCGAGTTCCCGACGAGAACGTGATCGGTGACGTCGATCGTGGTTGGAGTGTGGCTGTCACGACACTCGCCCACGAACGGAACTCGTTGGGCGCATCCGGTATGGCGGGCGCCGCCGGCGGGGCGATCATCGGCCGCAACGACCTCTCGCGCCCGGCGGGGAAGCTGTCGTCGGGCGGCGGTGAGATGGCGGGCATTGCCGCGGCGTTCGGGGGCGGTGGCGACCTCATCAAGTCGCTGCCAGCATTGGCCGACCGAGCCAATGATCGCATCCTGGTCGACAAGGTGATGCGCGTGTACTCGCTCATGGAGATCGCTCGCTTCACCAGCCTTCGGGTGCAGGCAGCGGCGGCCGCCGGGCGCGGCCCAGGGCCCGAGGTCTCCACCGGAAAGCTGCTCGCCTCCCAGCTCGTGGCCCAGCTCCGCGACGTGGGGCTCGAGGCGCTCGGCCCACAAGGCCAGCTGATGGGAGACGAGACCCTCCTCGGCGGTCTCCTGCAGCAGTTGGCCCTGTTCAGCCCGGCCATATCGATCGCCGGCGGATCGGATCAGATCCAGCGCAACATTATCGGCGAGCGGGTCCTTGGACTACCGGTCGAGCCACGCCTGGACAAGGACGTTCCGTTCTCAGAGCTCTCGGTCGGGACGCAACGATGAGCGCCGCGACCATCGAGACGATCAGGATCCAGACTTCCGATGGCCTCCACGTCGCTTGCGACGTCTTGGGACGGTCCGGTTCTCGATGCCCGGTGATCTTCCTGCATGGGGGCGGCCAAACCCGTCACAGCTGGGGGTCGACGGCTTCGCAAGTCGCTGTCAACGGCCATCCTTGCTGGAGCGTCGACCTGCGCGGCCATGGTGAATCCGACTGGGCGGCCGACGGCGACTACAGCACCGAGGCGATGGTGGAGGACCTTGGGGCGATCCTGACCCAGATCGGCCGGCCGCCGGTACTGGTCGGGGCATCGATGGGCGGCCTGGTCGGTCTCATGAGCGAAGGGAAGCTCCGCCCTGGCGGACTGTGGGGCCTCGTACTCGTCGATGTCGCGACGCAACTCGAGGCGGAGGGAGTCGAGCGCATCGTGTCGTTCATGTCAGGCGCGCCGGATGGCTTCGAAACCCTGGAGGAGGCGGCGGACGCCATTGCCTCCTACCGTGACCGGAAGCGTCCTCCGAGTCGTGAGGGGCTCCGGAAGAACCTTCGACAAGGTCACGACGGACGCTGGTACTGGCATTGGGACCCCGCGTTTCTGAGCGACAAGTCGCGTAGCGGCCGCCGCGACCCCGTTGCCCTCGGCGATTCGGCCCGAGGCCTTAGAGTGCCGACCCTATTGGTCCGGGGACGGATGTCGGACATGGTGAGTCCCGAGAGCGCAGAGGTCTTTCTCCAACAGTGCCCTCACGCCGAGTTCCGCGACATCGCCGGAGCGGGCCACATGGTCGTCGGTGACCGGAACGACGTCTTCGCAGGGGCGGTCCTGGACTTCCTCGACCGCCTCGAGACCGGCTCGGCGATCAGCGAGTGATCCACGCTGACCTCGGACGTCCTTCCGCTGGTGCCCGGTGGACTGACCGAAGACCGTTGGCCCTTCTGCTCCGCGCCGGGCTTGCAGGTCTTGCTGCGTCGCGTGCGTTTCTTCGATCCACAACGGCGTCGGTGACATCGACGTGGGTCTGATCCGGAACCGCCGCTGCTGGATGTTCCGGGATGAGCACTCCGCTCATCGCCGCGTAGTCACCGAGGGTCCACGATTGTCAGTGTGGCCTGCGCGGCCGCGAGCACACGCCTGTCGTGTTGGCGGTACAGCTCACAGCGAACGACTGCCGACCGTTTCGTCATGGCAACGACCGTTGCCTCGGCATCGATCGTCTCCGCCTTGATAGGTGCCAGGTAGTTGACCTTGACCTCGGTGGTCGCCGCCCACTGGCCTGATTCCATCAGCGGGTAGACGACTACGCCGGTGACATGGTCGGCGATCGCTGCGGTCACGCCACCGTGCGCATTCCCGAACGGAGTCAACAGCGACTCGTCGATGGTCGCCGTACAGAAGAATCGCCCCGGCTCGAAGCGAACGTGCTCGATCCCAAGAAGGCCCGGCAGCCCGCCTGCGGCATCGGTTGCATTCAGCAGGGCGTCAGCGATCTCGGGACTGAACCTCGACGCGAACTCGGCTTGCGACATGAGGCGAATCCTACCTTGTGTCTAGGGACTCGGCTGTCGGTAGGTGCTCTACCCTGTGCCCATGGCTCGTAACGGAACTGCGTCCTGGGGGAGCGATGCTCCCACGACGATCGATGAGGCCCGCAACCGCCTCATCGATGCAGCGGAAGCCTGTTTCACGAGGTTCGGAGCGGCGAAGACGACGCTTGAGGACATTGCGACACAAGCGGGAGTCTCGCGGGCGACCGTCTACCGATACTTCGATGGTGGCCGGGACGAGATCATCCTCGCAGTTGTTCTACGAGAGGCCCGAGACTTCCTGGACTCGCTCGCGAGGCGGGTCGAGCGCGAGGACACTCTCGAGGACGCAATTGTCGAAGGCGTCCTCTTTACCGTGGCTACGGTGCGCAAGAGCGAACATCTGAGTCTGTTGTTCGCTCCTGAGGTCGCCGGTCAGACGTCGGCCATCGCGGGCGCGTCTACGGCGCTGTTCGAGATCGCGACAGACTTCCTCCGGCCGATCTTCGAGCAGGCTCGTGCCGAGAAAGTCGTGCGTCCAGGCGTCGAAGCCGAGGACGCTGCCGAGTTCGTTCTCCGCATGATCCTGTCACTCCTGTCAGTTCCCGGTCCTCGGCAGCGCACCGCAGGGAAGCAGCGTGAGTTCGTGCGGACGTTCTGCGTGGGAGCCGTGCTGAAGAGCGAGTGATTCTCGGATTCACCGATGTCTTCTGCGGCAGGTCCCGGAAGGCAAATCCCTGCTTGGACGCCGGGGGGGCTCGAGCACTACTTCCCGTCGAGACCGGAGACCGAGTGGCCGTCGCGCACTTCAGTTGCGCTGGGCCTGCCCGGCCGGGCCGGGAGAGGGGGGGGTACCGCCGCCGCAGCGCACGAGCTTTCCCGAGAATAGACCGTTCCCTGGACGCCGACCTATCACGGGAGGCTGTCGGTCTGGGAGACGTGCAGACGCCGCTGCAGGCGCTGGTGCCCGAGCGGATCTTTCCCGCTGGGCGATGTGGATCTGCGCCCCGCGGATCGGCGCTGAGCAGTCGACGGATAAGACATCAGGCGACTGTCGTAGAACGTGTCAGAGCGCTACCGTTCTCCCATGCGAGTCCACGTAGACCAAGAGAAGTGTCAGGGCCACAACCGGTGCGTCGTCGTAGCGCCCGAGCTTTTCCAGGCGGACGATCTCGGCACTGCCTCGGCGATTGGTGACGGATCGGTCCCACCAGCTCAGGAGACGAAGGCGCGCCTTGCGGCCGACAACTGCCCCGAGTACGCGGTCGTGATCATCGAAGACTGAGCACGACGTCGGACAGCCGCATCTCATCCCGGTCCGCCTCGCACGGGCCTGGTCCGGGGAAGTGGCCGGTCGGCTGACCAGAATTCGTCGGGCTCCATCCGAGTCGGGTCGGAACGTGGGCGGTTCCGCGGTTCCAACTCGCCACGTCGCCGACGGCTCCGACGAGTCCAGCTCGACCTTCAGCGAGCGACGCGGGCGCACACGACGCCGGCCGCGGTCACCGACAATCGCGTCGATAGCCCGCGGCCCCCTCCGCACACGGGCGCTCAACTGGATCGTCGCCGCCACCTGACGACAGCACCTATAGTGGTGTTACGTAAGATGCTCTGCGTAGTATGTCTCATCACTAGATTCGTCGGGAAGGACGATCGGACATGACCGACAGCACGCAGGAGACCGAGTTCCACGCCGCTGCCCGTGAGGAGCTTGCTGTCGACTACGGCCCAGTCGGAGACTGGGCCACGGACTTCGACATCATGGACGGCGAGTACCTCGTCCGCCCGGAGGCGCGTTGGGCCGAGCAGCGTGAGCGTTGTCCGATCGCGTTCACAGAGCGGCGGCAGCGGACATGGCTACCGGTGAAGTACGAGGATCTGTCCGCCATCGCTCACGACCTCGATCGGTTCTCCTCCCGGGACATCACTGTCGTCTCACCGTTCGACGCGCCCATCAACGACGTGTTCCCCGTCCCGCCGATCAGCTCCGACCGGCCGGTGCACACGTGGGCGCGGCGATTGTTGTTGCCGGCCTTCGGTCCAGCGGCGATCGAGAAGATGACGCCGATCACCCGTGCGCTCGCCGAGGAACTGACCGCAAGGCACTTCAGCAACGGAACTGGGGACGTGGCAGTCGACTTCGCGCGCCATATCCCGGTGCGGATCATCGCCCAAATGCTCGGGATCCCCCTCGAGGACGAGGAGATGTTCACCGGTTGGGTAGTGCGCACCCTCCAGGAAGGCTTCCAGAACCTGGACGGGGCCATGGACGTCCTCGGCGAGATGACGATGTACTTCTCGGCCCAGGTCGCGGAGCGGCGGGAGATGGCGTCCGAGGACCGGCCCGACGACGTGATCACCATGCTGATCGAGGCAGAGACCGATGAGCCGATGACCGACGAACACCTGCTCGGCACGTGCTTCCTGCTGCTCATCGCCGGCATCGACACGACCTGGAGTGCGATCGGATCCAGCCTCTGGCATCTTGCGTCCCACCCGGTGGACCAACAGCGCCTCCGGGACGATCCTTCCCTGATTCCCGTCGCTGTCGAGGAGTTCCTGCGTGCCTACAGCCCGGTGACCATGGCGCGATACGTGACCGAGGACACCGATTTCAAGGGCTGCCCGATGAAGGAAGGCGACAAGGTCCTCATGGCATTCCCCGCCGGCAACCATGATCCCAACATGTTCGAAGACGCTGACCAGGTCATCATCGACCGCGAGACGAACCGACACTTCGCGTTCGGGGCCGGCATCCACCGATGCCTCGGCTCGAACTTGGCGAGGATGGAGATCAAGGTCGCGATCGAGGTCTTCCTTGAGAACGTGCCGACCTTCACGCTCGCCGATTCGGACGACGTGGTCTGGAACGGTGGCCAAGTCCGCGGACCGCGGCGCGTGCGCATCACGTTCTGACCGCTTAGTCCCCACGAGGAGGACACATGCGAACACCGGCCGCTGAGATGCTCGATGTCGAGTATCCGATCCTGGCGTTCAGCCACTGCCGAGACGTCGTCGCTGCGGTCACCAATGCGGGCGGCTTCGGCGTGCTCGGGGCAGTGGCACACACGCCCGAGCAGCTCGAGATCGATCTCACATGGATCGAGAATGAGGTGTGCGGGCGGCCCTACGGGCTCGACCTCCTCCTGCCGCAGAAGTATGAGGGTGCCGACCAGGGCGGGCTCGATCGGGACGCATTGCGTCAGCTGTTGCCCGCCGAGCACCAGGCCTTCGTCGACGACATCCTCGCTCGCTACCAGGTCCCCGACCTCGACCCTTCCCGCAGAGAAGCGGTGTCGGGGATCGGCGGGATGAGCGTCTCGCCGAAGGGCTATGGGCCGCTCCTCGACGTCGCGTTCGCGCACGACATCTCGCTGATCGCCAGCGCGCTTGGATCGCCGCCAGTGTCGGTCATCGATCGGGCAAGGAAAGCGGGCATCCTGGTTGCAGCGCTCGCCGGCACCAAGGAACATGCCGTCCGCCACAAGGACGCGGGCGTCGACCTGATCATTGCGCAGGGAACCGAAGGCGGTGGCCACACGGGCGAGGTAGCCACGATGGTGCTCCTGCCAGAGGTGGTCGATGCCGTCTCTCCGACCCCGGTCCTCGCTGCCGGTGGTATCGGCAGGGGCCGGCAGGTCGCGGCAGCGATGGCGCTAGGCGCGCAAGGCGTGTGGTGCGGATCCGTGTGGCTCACGACCGAGGAAGCTGAGACTTCGGACACGATCAAGGCCAAGTATCTGGCGGCAGGTTCCACAGACACAGTGCGTTCCCGGTCGATCACCGGAAAGCCTGCTCGAATGCTCAGGACCAAGTGGACAGAGGAATGGGAACGTGACGATGCGCCGGGCCCCCTCGGTATGCCATTGCAGCCGCTACTCGTCTCCGAGGCTCAGGCGCGCATCAACCGAAGTGCGAACACGGCAGGTTCGGGCGCCGAGGAGCTCGCTACATACTTCGTCGGCCAGGTGGTCGGTCAGATGAACCGGCCCAAGAAGGCCGGCCAGGTGGTGCAGGACATGGTCACCGAGTACGCCGACGTGCTGACGCGCTTTGCCGACGAGGCGTCAGCATTGACAGGAGATTGAGAGATTGATGACGATCCACACCACGGGCGCGGTACCCGACCTCTTTTCCGAGGAAGTCGGGAGCGACCCATTCTCTGCTTACGCCGAGCTCCGAGCCCTCGGGCCCGTCTACGACGAGCAGAACGACCTCTGGCTCCTTACCCGCCACGCTGACGTGATTCACGCGCTGCACGAGCCTCGCATCTTCTCCTCCGCCGGCGGGTACAGCGAGTTCATGTCCGGGCGCGCAGGCCCTGGCGACGCAAGTGGTCGAGCAAACGCGCTCCGGTTCGACGATCTGATGGGTTCTCGCGTCATGATCGCAAGCGACCCGCCCGATCACACGCTGCTACGCCGGGTCGTCAGCCGCCCATTCACGAAGCGGCGGATCGCCGAGTGGGAGCGGATGGCACAAGATCTTGCCGCCGATCTGCTCGATGAGGCCGAGGAGCGGCTGCGCTCAGGCGAGTCGATCGACTTCACGAAGGACATTGCAATCCCGCTGCCAGTCACCTTGATCGCCGGGATCCTCGGAATCCCCGCTGAACGCATGGCCGACTTTCGGCGTTGGTCCGAGGCCCTCGTGGGCGCGCTGGCCGCGTCTGTCGATCTTGAGCGAGTCGGCGCCGACCTGCTGGAGATGTCACAGTTCTTCTCAGAGGTCGTCGGCGCGCGCCGGCAGGATCCCGGAGACGATCTCATCAGTGCGATCGCCGCCGCAACACCCGACGGTGAGCAGCTCTCCCAGATCGAGGTCGTGCTCTTCAGCATCCTCCTCCTCGTCGCCGGCAACGAGACCACGACCAACTTGCTCGGCAACCTCCAGCACGCGCTGTGGGATCACCCGTCGGAGTGGGCGACGGTTCGGAGCCACCCTGAGCAGGCGGTCGACGCCGTCGAGGAGGGCCTCCGGTACTGCGGGCCGGTCCAGGGACTGTTCCGACAAGTCACTGAGGCCTATCGACTCGGTGATGTCGTCCTGCCCGCCAAGGCGGTGGTGTACGTATCATTCGCCGCCGCCAACCGCGACGAGTCGGTCTTCGAAGCAGCCGACTCGTTCAAACTCAATCGCGACAGCCGCGAGCACGTCGCCCTCGGGCACGGGGTCCACTATTGCCTCGGGGCACAGCTTGCTCGTTTGGAGACGCGAGTGGTGCTGGAGGAACTCGCTCGGCGTGATCTCGACCTCGTCCCTCACGGCGCACCCACCGCGATGGGCAACGCCGTGCTGCGGGGCTACTCGAGCATCCCGGTCGCGTTGGCCTGACATCTGATTGCCGCGCTCCCCTGTGTGCAGCGATGTGCCTGCCGCTCGGCGTGGGATGGTGGTCATGCTGTCGTCGAAGTTCGCCCACACCGGTCCCGTCGACGCAGTTCACAGTTGATCGTTGGATCCTCAAGAGGCCTGTCGCGGCTGCGGCTGAAACGCCGTGGCTGACGAGACGTACGACGTACACTGTCTCGTGGATACAGGAACGAAGCTCGCCACGATGGGGACGGCCTCGGTGATCCAGTTCCAGCAACATCTACAACCCGGTTGGATGGCGTCGACCGCCGACACCGCGAGCGACGCAATACCGACCGAAGAACGTGCAGCGCCCAACGAATGAGAAAGGGACACGCGATGACCGACTTCAAGCCGTCCGAGCGCGATGACGGTCTGATCGACTGGATCACCGACTTCGACATCCTCGATGAGTCCTATGTCGAGGAACCCGCCGCAGTCTGGCGCTCGCTCCGAGCCGCTTGTCCGGTCGCGCATACGGATCGGTACGGGTCGACGTGGCTGCCAGTCGACTACGACGATCTGGCGTCGATCGCTCACGACGTCGAGCGCTTCTCGTCGCGCGATGTCGCCGCCATCACTCCGGGACGCGACTCCGACCCCGAGGCCGTGATGATGCTGGAGGCGCCGCCCATCACGTCCGACCCACCGGTGCACGCATCGGCGAGGCGGCTCCTGCTGCCGAGGTTCGGGCCGTCCGCCGTCGGCGAACTCACGCCGATCACGGCAGGAATCGCTGACGCGCTGATCGATGACTTCCTCGATGCCGGCGCAGCGGACTCCGCCGCCCAGTACGCGCAGCACATCCCCGTGCAGGTCATCTCCCGCATGATCGGGCTGCCGCTCGAAGACGAGACGATGTTCACGGAGTGGGTGGTCGACATGCTCCAGGGGGGATTCCAGAACATCGAGAAGGCGAGCGAGTCGGTGCTCGCGGTGATCCGCTACTTCGAGGGAAAGTTGGAGGAACGGGTCGAGGTACCCCCCGCTGAGCGACCCGATGACCTGCTCACCCTTCTCATCGAGGCGGAGCATGAAGGAGCACCGCTCACCGACCGGCACCGCATCGGCAGCTGCTTCTTGCTGTTGGTCGCTGGCATCGACACCACGTGGAGCTCGATCGGGTCGGCGCTCTGGCATCTTGCGACGCACCCCGAGGATCAGGCGCGTCTTCGCGCTGAACCCGAGCTCATGGACTGCGCGATCGAGGAGTTCCTCCGCTTCTACAGCCCGGTCACTATGGCCAGATACGTCGTCGACGACACCGAGTTCGGAGGCTGTCCGATGAAGCGCGGAGAGAAGGTCCTGATGGCATTCCCTGCGGGCAATCGGGATCCAGCACACTTCGACCGCGCCGACGAGTTCGTCATCGACCGGCAGCTCAACCGCCATTTCGCGTTCGGTTCGGGTATACACCGCTGCCTCGGTTCGAATCTCGCCCGGATGGAACTGAGGGTCGCGATCGAACGGTTCCTCGCCCGCGTGCCGACCTTCGAGCTGACCGACCCGGGAGCGGTGTCGTGGACTGGTGGACAGGTTCGTGGTCCTCGGGCCGTCCCAGTGGCCTGGTGAGGATCCCCGTGAGTGCGCGAGTCGCGGCCTGCGTAGAGTTGTCGTAGTCGAGACTGCCGATCGCCTGATCCCGGCCGACTCGATGGCCGATGATCGTTGCTCCACCGTCGAAGCGATCGATTGCTACCTCCCCAGGCCGGAGTGCTCTCCGACTGACGGAGCTCAGTCGGTACCGGAGTAGCGCCGGAACCGTTCGAGATCGACGACGATGAACAGGGCCGTCGCTCGTGCGAAGACAACTCCGTCCGCTGTCCCTGTGCACGAGACATGCAGCTTCCGCCCGTCGCGATGCTCCAGCCACGCGCGGAACTCGAGCGGAATGCCCATCGGACAGGGCGCCTGGTACCGGATTGCGAGTTCCCCGGTAAAGGCCATCTCGCCGAGCACAGGGAGGAGCCCGCCGATCGTCTCGTCGATGCACGCAGCGACGATGCCTCCATGGCTGCGGCCTGGTGCCCCCTCCCAGCCACGCTCGAGTGTCACCCGACCGACAGCCTGGTCGCCCTCGCGGCCGATGAGGAGACCGATGCTGAGCGGATTGGCGGAGCCCGAGACCGGAGAGTCACTGAACATGTCGATGAACGCCCCGTCGGTGACTTCGCCGAGCAGCCGACGGTTCTTGATCGCATCGACAAATCCAGGGCTCGCTGCCATCTCGTCGCCCAGAGTCCGGCTCGGTTCCAGTTCTAGGCGTTCAGCAAGGGACGTTGCCCTCTGTGCGAGCGCTTCCAAGATCTCGGGCTCCGCCCGGTGCCCCACCAGCGCGTGACTGAGTCGGCGGAGTGACCTGGCCGCAGCGACACGGAGCGGGAGGTCGTCGTGGGTGTCTTCTTGATCGCCTGACGCACGCTCCATGGCGACGATGATCGCGCGAGCTGAAACGAACAACACAACTCGTCACCAGTCTCATGACCGTGGAACGGGTCACCGAAGGGCGTACCGAGTTCACCAACGCCAGACATCGGATGATCGGCTGGAACGATCACACCGCTCCATCCGTCAGACAGTTCGTTCATGCGAGAGCTTCGGCGGGGCTGTCAGCGAGTGCGTCGAACTCGGCGGTGAGGCGGGCGCCATCAGGGTGGTCTTCGAGCTCGGTGCGCACCTGCGCGAGCCGGTACGCGAGGACGCGGTCGAACCGGTCGCCTGTCTGGTTCTCCAACGCGGCGCGAGATGCGGCGACCACGAGATCGGCACCACGGACGGTTCCGCCGTCGGTGCGACGTACGGTCATGGTGGCAAGTTCCGCTAGGGCGCATTGCAGGTAGCCGACGTGGAGGTCCTCGTCGGCGCGGATGTGGTCGATGGTCGTGCGTGCGAACGCGGCGTCATGGCTGCACGACGGGTCGCCGAGCACATCCGAGGCCCAGGCGAAGGTGTGATAGGCGAGCAGCTCGATCACGAGGATCTGCACCATGGCTCTCACCAGCAACTGCAGCTCGGGGGAGACGTCGTCGCGCATTCCGCCGATCATCGATCCGACGCTGATCGCTTCTGCGGCTGGGCTTGCGGGGCCGCTGTAGCCGGGAGGCGGGGCGATCGGGAGCTCCTGGAACATGTCGAGCGTGACGGGCGGGTCGGCGAGCGCTGCGTCGCGCACGGCGAACCACATCTGGTCGTGTCCTGCTTCTCCGTCCGTTCCTGCTTCGTCGTTGCCGTGTGCTTCGAGCAGGCCGTTGAACAGGTGACCGACGCAGGTGTCGTCGGTTGGTTCGACGATGTGCTCGGCGAGGTCGACGACGGGGATGAGTTTGATGCCGTCGTTGCCGAACCCCTCGACGACGCCGACCAGGGTCAGGATCCGGGTCATGGCGCCGGTCGCGTCGTTGCTCAGCAGCATTTTCGCCTGGGTGGCGTTGGGGACGAACGACCGTTTGACCGCGTCGGTGTCGACGACGCTGGTCGGGTGTCCTGCGGCCTCGAGCTGGCGTGTCCATGCGTCGATGGCTGCTGCTCGGTGCAGCGACCTGGGTGGCAGGTAGGTGCCGTCGGTGTCGTAGCCGCCGTGGAAGCGGACTCCGTTGCGCTCGATGCGTTCGGCGTAGGGAGGGTCGCTCATGAGCTCGTCGCGGGTGTATCGATGTCGTGTGGTCATCGGGATCCTCCGGTTGCTGGGGATGGGGCTGGTTGGGTGAGCACGTGCTCTCTGATGAGTGCTTCGGTACGGCGGGTGTCCTCGTGCAGCACGAAGTGCCCGCCGGGAACGGTGAGCAATGTGGCGTTGGCCCGTTCGGCCTGCTGGTCGAAGATGGCGGGCAGGAAGGTGTCCTCTCCGGCGACGATCACAGCGGGGCATGCGAGGTGCTCGAGGTGTTCCCAGGCGGCGGGGGCGCCGTACGAAGTGGCAGACATCTCGAAGATGAGCGCTTCGGTGTCGGGGTCACACGCGAGATGCACACCGTCGCCGCAATCGACGGTCCCCCATCGCAGGTACGCGTCGAGCGCATCGTCGCTGAGTTGGGACAGGGGCGCCTTGTCGCAGTACTGGTCGTGCATCTCGGCTCGGGTGGCGAATAGCCGGCGGCGGCGACGAGCAGCGACCGCCATCGGGTTGGGCGTCGTGGTTCTGAACAGCGTTGGGGGAAACGCGACTGGTTCGGCGAGCAGGAGCTGTGACCACCGCCCTTGGTCGAGCTGGTCGACGAGGACCGCAACTGCTCCCCCGAGTGATCCGCCGACGCCGGCGATGCCGCAGAGGTCGAGGTGGTCGAGCACGTCGAGCACGTCGTTGGCCATCGACGCGAACCGGTAGCGCGTCGGGTCTGTTGGTGTCGTGCTGCCCCCGTGGCCGACCAGGTCGATCGCGACCGCTCGGGCGGTCCCGAGCAGCGTTGCGGCGACCGGTTCGTAGAGTCCTCCGCAGAACCCGTTCGGGTGCAGTAGCACCACAGGTGGTCCGCTGCCGCCCCAGTCGAGCACGCGCAGCTCGTCGCCGTTGCGTGTGGGGATCCGGTGCACGGTCGGCGCAGCGGGGTCCGTCGTCATCGTCTGGTCGTGCCCGTGCGCACTTCGGACAGGAACGTGAGGACCGCTGCGGTGAAGGTGTCGTTCTGGTCCCCGGCGACCATGTGACCGGCGTCGGCCACGTCGACGTACTGGGCGCCCGGTACCGCGTCGACGAACTCTCGGACGCCTTCGGTGGAGACGAGGTCGCTCTCGGCGCCGCGCACGACGAGCGCGGGAACCTTGATGCGGCGAGCACCTTCGTGGAGCCGTTCGCGCACCTGGATCTCCCGCAACGCTTCGATGTCGCCGCCGATGATCATGTCGGCGCGTCCTTCGAGGAAGCGGACGTCCCAGCGCCACCGCCAGCGGCCGTCGGAGCCATGAGCGAGGACCTGGCGCAGACCGTCCGGTGTCGGCGGCCGAGGTCGCCCGGTGTACTCAGCGATGATCGCTGACGCGGCGTCGAGGGAGTCGAAGCCGTCAGGGTGCGCTGCCATGAAACCGACGATGCGTTGTACGCCCCCGAGCTCCATCCGCGGGGTGACATCGACCAGAACCACCGCTCGGAAGAGCTGTTCGTCAGTTCGAGCCTGCGCCAACAGCGCCGACATCCCGCCCAGTGACGCGCCGACGAGGACGGGTGGCGTGCCGAGGTGCTCGACGATGGCGATCACGTCGTCGGCGAAGCGGTCCCAGTCGTAGTCGGCCTCGATCGGCCATTCGCTGTCACCATGGCCCCTGTGGTCGACGGTGATGGCGTGCCAGCCGATTGCTGCAACCGCTTCTGCGGCGTCGTCCCATGCTCGGCGACTCTGGCCCGCACCGTGCAGGAACACCACAACATCGTCGGTGCGGGGACCCCAGCGGTCCGCGGCCAATCGCAGGTCGGCGCCCGGGAGGTCGAACCGCTCGGGGCGCGCAGCGACGGTCATGGAAGCTCCACCGCCTGGGCGTCCGCCGCGTTGACGCTGTCGCCTTCGGCGGACGCATTGGTGAAGCGCGACAGGTCGACGGTGAGGAACAGCGCTTCAGCTCGCACGAACACGCCATCGGCGGATTCGCCGACGGCTTCGATCCACAGCTTGCGGTCCGCCCGGTCGCGAAGCCGCGCGGTGAAGGACACTTCGACACCCAGCGGTGCTGGTGCGATGTAGTCGATGGACAAGTTGGCGGTGTAGGCCATCTCGCCGATGATCGGCAACAGGTACCCCATGGTCTCGTCGAGGATGGCGCCGACGGCGCCGCCGTGGGCTCGGCCGGGCGCCCCCTCGAACGCCGGTCCGAGGGTGGTGGTGGCCACGGCGGTGTCGCCGTCGCGAACGACCCGGACTCCGATGCCCATGGGGTTGGTCCGCCCGGAGACGAACGAGTCCCTGAACAGGTCGATCTCCGCACCGTCGTCGATGATGGCTCGCTTCCCGTTGAGCGCTGCGGTGACGCGAGGACTGGAGAGCATCTCGGTGGCCCGGTCCCGCGGTGCACCACGCTGCACGGTGGAGGTGTAGCGCTCGGCGACCTCTGCGAGCTCGACCGCCAGGTCGGTGTCGACCTGGTGGGCGACGAGCGAGTGGCCCAATCGCTGCATTGCGGACGCGAGCGCTGTGCGGGCGGCGAGTTGTGCTGGTGGTTCGTCGAGGTTCACGCTGATGCTGTCTCCGTAGGGTGAGGTGTCGGTGGCGGGGGGTCGAGCTCTTCGTCGGCTTCGGAGCCCTCGATGTCCAGGTTGGGGAGGAGCCGGTCGAGCCAGTTCGGGATCCACCAGTTCGCGTTGCCGAGGACCTTCATCGACGCCGGCACGACGAGCATGCGAATGACGGTGGCGTCGAGCAGGACCGCCACGGCGAGGCCGAGCCCGAACATCTTGATCTCGGCGCTGTCGCCGGCAACGAAGCTGGCGAACACCGCGAACATGATCGCTGCAGCCGCGGTGATGACGCGCGCGCTGGCGGACAGTCCGTGGATGATGGCCGACTCGTTGTCGTGGTCGACGATCCACGCCTCTCGGATGCGCGACAGGATGAACACCTCGTAGTCCATCGAGAGGCCGAACAGCACCGCGAAGAGTCCCATTGGAAGGAACGAGATGATGGGCACGGTCTGTTCCAGCCCGATGAGATCTTTGGCCCATCCCCATTGGAAGACAGCCACGACGACGCCGTAGGCGGCGCCGATGCCGAGCAGGTTCATGACCGCAGCCTTGGCCGCGACGACCGGCGCTCGGAACACTGCGGTGAGCAGCAGGAAGCTGAGCGACACCACGGCGGCGATGAAGATCGGCAGGCGATCGTTGAGCCGCTGGGAGATGTCGATGTAGAACGCGGTGGCACCCGTGACGTCGATGCGAGCGCCGGTGCTCTCCTCGAGGGCGCCTTGGTCCCGGATGGCCCGGACCAGGTCCTCTGTGGCTTCATCCTCAGGGCCGCTGTTGGGCGTCACCTGCACGATGGCCGCAGTGCCCTCCTCGTTGGGCAGCGGCGGCGTCGTCTGACTGACACCTGGGAGCTCCGCGAGCGCTCCCGAGATCGTGGCGGCCGCATCCGGCTCTGCGTCGTCGAGGTCGATGACGGCCAGCAGCGGGGCGTTGGCTCCGATCCCGAACCCTCTGGTGAGCAGGTCGAACGCGACGCGCGGTGGGGAGTCCTGTGGGCGGTTGCGTGCGTCGGGCCACCCGGTACGCAGACTGGCCGCGGGAATGGCGAGCACGAGGAGTAGCGGGACCCCGATCGCGAGCGCTCGCCACGGGTGTCGGGTCACGCTCCGCGCCCAGCGGGCACTCCATGCCGTCGGGGAATCCGGGTCGATCTCCGCGCGGACCTTGATCCCGGGTGTGCGGAGGCGGTCGATGTTCGTTCCGATGAGGCCGAGCAGTGCGGGAAGGAACGTGATGGCGACGAGCACCGCCACCGACACGGTGATCGCCACCGCAACACCCATGCTGGCGATCAGCGGGATGCCCACCAGCGTGAGGCCGAGCATCGAGATCACCACCGTGACCCCGGCGAAGATCACCGACCGCCCCGCCGAATGGGTCGCGAGCGCGACCGACTCGACGACTGAATGACCGAACGCCAGGTGTTGGCGATGGCGGGTGACGACGAACAGGGCGTAGTCGATGCCGACGGCGATGCCGATCATCGTCGCCATCGTGGGCGCGACCGACATGACGTCCATGACCGACGCAAGTAGTCC
>DAORTY010000037.1:0-27807 GCA_035432905.1 Ilumatobacteraceae bacterium
GGACACCACCCTCTCAAGGTGGCGGCACGGGTTCGAATCCCGTTGGGGCTGCCAAAGAAAGAACCCTGGCAGGAGGCCTACAGTCTCTCCAGGGTTCTTTCGCTTTTCCGGCCGTGATCCTCAGTTGGGGGTGCGCGCTGTCCGCCGTGGGCGTGGTTGACTTACGGACGATGTCTCAGTCGACCACGCTCGCCGCCGTTGGAGTGTCGCTGAGGGGCTTGTCGAAGACGTTCCCCAGCCCGGCTGGACCGGTGCAGGCGGTGCGCGGCATCGACCTCGACATCGCCCGCGGGCAGACGGTGGCGCTGCTCGGCCCGAATGGCGCCGGCAAGTCGACGACCATCGAGATGATCCTCGGTCTCTCCAAGCCCGACGCCGGCACGGTCGAGGTGCTCGGGCTCACCCCGGCCCAGGCGGTCCAACGCGGTGCCATCGGGGCGATGTTGCAGGTGGGAGCGGTCCTGGGCGAACTGTCCGTGCGAGAACTCATCGACATGATGGGCTCGCTGTTCCCGACGCGACTCGCGGTCGACGAGACGCTGCAGCTCGCCGGCATCACGGACATCGCCGAGCGACGCACCAACCGGCTGTCGGGCGGCCAGACGCAACGGGTGCGGTTCGCAGTAGCGATGGTGTCCGACCCGGACCTGATCATCCTCGACGAACCGACGGTGGCGATGGACGTCGAGTCGCGGGTGGCTTTCTGGGCGACGATGCGATCGTTCACCGCCCGCGGCAAGACCGTCATCTTCGCCACGCATTATCTGGAGGAGGCCGATGCCTACGCCGACCGCATCGTGCTGATGGCGCGGGGTGAGATCGTCGCCGACGGCACTGCCGCCGAACTGCGCGCCGCCTCGGGCGGACGCCACATCAAGGCCGTGCTGCGTGCAGCCGTGGTCGACAAACTGGGTTCGTTGCCGGGAGTCGCCAGTGCGACCGTGCACGGCGACGCGATCGATCTGGCATGCAGCGACTCAGACGCCGCCATCCGGGCGTTGCTGGCGGCCCACCCGGAGGTGCACGACATCGAGATCGTTGGTGCGGGCTTGGAGCACGCCTTCCTCGAACTGACCGGCGAGCCAGGAAGCGACCGATGAGCACTCCGACGACGACTGCGACCGCTCGCACCGGCCGAGGCCTCAACGCCACATACCTGCGCTACGAACTGCTCCGCCTGTTCCGCAACAAACGATCGTTCATCTTCTCGCTGGTGTTCCCGCTGGCCCTGTTCCTCGTGATCGGTGGGTCCAACAAGGACCAGGTGATGGATCTCGGCACATACCAGGTGAAGTTCGTCCTCTACTACATGGTCTCGATGGCCGGCTACGGCGCGATGATCGCGGCAATCTCCGGCGGTGCCCGAATCGCGACGGAACGCCAGACGGGCTGGAACCGTCAGCTGCGCCTCACCCCGCTGCCCGTGGGCACCTACTTCGCCACCAAGGTGATCACCGCCTACGTCATGTCGGCGGCCAGCGTCGTGCTGCTCTATGCCGCCGGGCTGGCCTTCGGTGTCCGAATCGACTCCGCCTGGCGGTGGATCTCGATGACCGGGCTGTTGCTGATCGGCGTCCTCCCCTTCGTCGCCATGGGTATCGCCATCGGCCATCTGCTGACCACCGACGCGATGGGGCCGGCCGTCGGCGGCGGTTCCGCGTTCTTCGGCTTCCTCGGTGGCCAATGGTTCCCACTGCCGCGGACCGGGGTGCTGCACCAGATCGGCGAGCTCATCCCATCGTTCTGGATCACTCAGGCAAGCCACATTGGCATCGGTGGCACCGCCTGGCCGCTGAAAGGTTGGCTGGTGATCGCCATCTGGACGGTCGCGATGAGTGCCTGGGCGGCATGGGCGTTCCGACGTGACACCAACCGAGTCTGAGCCGCCGACAGCGACGCCGCTCAGAGTTCGTGTTCGGCGAGTTCTCGGAACTCGTCGGGGACCTGGGCCATGTCTGAGAGGGCGACGGCGGCGTAGCCGACTGCGGCGCGACCGAACCGCCGGCGGACAGCGTCCATCGAGTGATCAACGGCCCAACGCGCCGAACCGGTGGGGGAGCCCGCGCGGATGGCGTCGTCGGGCAGGACCGGCAGTTCCAGCTGCAACACCGGCTGGTCGACCAGGTTCGACACGGAGATGGCCAACAGGGTGACCTCGCGCTCGTCAGCGTTTCCCGCGAGCGCCCTACGCACCAACCACTCGGCGGTCTCGGTGAGCGTCAGCGTGGTGGAAATGGGAGTGGTGGCCGTGTGCGACCGGGTGACCGCCTTCATGCCCGCAAAGCGGACACGAACGGTCACTGTGCGCCCCGCACGCTGCTTGGCGCGCAGGCGACTGGCCACCCTGTCGGCGAGATGGCCGAGCACCGTGCGCAGCAGGTCGTCGTCGGGCTCGCGCCGACGGAAGGCGGATTGCGCACCGACCGAACCGGCGCGCCCGTTGGGCTGCACCTTGCGATGGTCCTGGTTGGCCGCCAACGCACCGACCTTGCTGCCCAGAGCGGCGCCGAGGAATTTCTCCAGCGAGTCCGTGGAGGACTCGGCCAGCTGGCCAATGGTGCGAATGCCGCGGTCGGCCAGGCGCTGCTGTGTGACCGGACCGATACCCCACACCAGGCTCACCGGCAACGGGTCGAGGAACTCGCGCTCATGCTCGGGGTCGACGACCACCAGGCCGTCGGGTTTGGCCACTTGTGACGCAACCTTGGCGAGGTGCTTGGTCGCCGCGGCCCCTACGGAGATGGGCAAGCCGATCTCGTCGCGCACACGAGCCCGGAGTTGCTGCGCAATCGCGGCGGGGGGTCCGAACAGGTGCACTGTGCCGGCAACGTCGAGGAAGGCCTCGTCGATGGACACCCGTTGCACGAACGGGGTGAAGTCGCCGAGGATGACCATCACCTCGTCGGCGATGCGCTGGTACTCGGAGAAATGCCCTTCGACGAAGATCAGCGAAGGGCATAGTTGCCGGGCGCGTCGAGCCGACATGCCACCGACAACGCCATAGGCCTTCGCCTCGTACGAAGCTGCCAGGACAACTCCACCACCGACCGCCATGGTCGTGCCCAGCAATCGTGGGTCCAGCAACTGCTCGACCGACGCGTAGAACGAGTCGAGGTCGGCGTGCAAGATGGTGGGCAGAGGTGCCATCAACCGTCAGACTATACGAACATACGTTCGCTGGCCAGTGCTGGATCAGATGTCGGTGGACCGGTGACCCTGCTCGGCCGGATCGACCGGGCCGTCGAACCATTGGCCGGGCCGAAGCGGGTCGCGGCGGCGGCTGGGGTAGTGCGTGCTGGCGAGCCAGGCGACGAAACTGTCGAGCGGGACTGGCCGACAGATACCGAAGCCCTGCGCCACGTCGCAATCGAAACCCTTCAGGCGGTTGAGCACCTCATCGGTCTCCACACCCTCGGCGACCACCTGCATGCCCAGGTTGTGGCCGAGGTCGATGATCGAGCGCACGATGACTTCGTCCTGCTCGTCGAACAACACATTGGCGACGAAGCTGCGGTCGATCTTGAGCTCACTGACCGGCAGGTGTCGCAGGTAGCTCAACGACGAGTAGCCGGTGCCGAAGTCGTCGACCGACAGTCGAATGCCGTGCTGGTTGAGGCGCTCGATGGTGGTGCGTGCACGTGGTGCATCGATGAGCAACGACGACTCGGTGATCTCCAACGTCAGCAACGCAGGGTCGACATCGTGACGGTCGAGGTGGCGCAGCACTCGTTCGGGGAGCAGCTCGTCGAGCAGGTCGTGGGTGGACAGGTTGACAGCGAGGCCGAGGTGATGGCCCATGCCACGCAGACGTTGCAGCTGCGCCGCTGACGCTTCCAGCACCTGATCTGTGAGCTGTTTGATGAGGCCGGTCTCTTCCGCCACAGGTACGAAGTCTTCGGGTGCAACCCAGCCGCGACGTGGGTGTGCCCAGCGTGCGAGTGCCTCCACTCCGATGACGGTTCCGCTGGCGAGATCGACCTTGGGTTGTAGGAAGACCTGTAGGTCCAATCGCTCGAGTGCACTGCGCAGGTCGCCCAACATGGACAGGCGCGCCGGCGTACGGCGATCGATCTCCAAGCTGTACAGCTCGTAGCCACTGTGGCGGCTCTTCGCCGTGTACATCGCAATGTCGGCCTGGCGCAGCAAGGTGCTGGCATCGCGGATATCGCCGGTGACAGGCGCGACGCCGATGCTCATGGTGACCACTACGTCGAGGCCGTCGATGGTGAATGGCTGACGGGCCTCGTCGACCAATTGCGCTGCCATCACCGAGATGGCCTCGGCATCGCGAAACGCAAGGAGGGCGAACTCGTCACCAGCAAGGCGGGCGAGGACGTCGCGGGGACCGAGAAGGCCCTTGAGGCGCTGGGCGAAGTCGTTGAGCACCAGGTCGCCGGCATGGTGACCGAGTGTGTCATTGACCTCCTTGAAGCGGTCGAGGTCCATCATCATCACGACGGCGATCTCGCCGGTCCCAGTCTGGCTCTCCAATGCCAGTTCGGTGTCGACGATGCGTTCGAACGAGGAGCGGTTGGGCAGACCGGTGAGCGCATCGTGGCGGGCTTCGAACTCGATGCGATGGTGGAGCAGTGCCTTGCGGAGGTTCGGTGCAATCTGCTCGGACAGTGTCTGGAGTCGAACGACGTCGGTCTCGTGGAAGTGGACCTGGGCGCCGACGCGCTCGGCGACGACGATGAACCCGACGACACTTTCGCCGTCGCGGACAGGTGCGCACAACACGCCGCCGACGTCGGCGAGGCCACTGAAGCCAAGAGCAGCGCATCCCGCAGCATCCAGCATCTGTGACCGGCGCGGGCCGAGCACATCGGCCCATCGCAGGTCGTCGGCGGCGATCGGCAGGTTCGGAAGGTCGTCGCCGACGCTGGCCATCATCGGCCGGTCGGAGCCGAACACGATCACTGCTGCACGCCGTGCTCGCAGCAGGCTGGAGATGTCGCTGACGGCGGCCGTCATCACCTCGTCGAGATCCAACGACTGGCCCACGCGACCGACGAAACCGTGCAGGTCGTCGAGGTCGCGGAAGCGTTGCTCGAGTCGACCGTAGGTCTGCATCAGTCCCCAAAAGGCGATGATCGGTGCTGCCGAGAGCAGCACCAGCCACGGTGAGATCAGCGTCGGGGCTACGACCGCGGCGGCGGTGATCGCGTTGATCGGGGCCATCCATGCCGACAGCCCCAACTCGCTTGCCAACCGCTGACGAATGCTGCCCTCGACAAACGCGATGGCGATGCTGATGAACAGGGAGCCGACGATCATTGCCAGAGCAGCGGCCGGCACGATCGAAACGAGCAGGGCGACGCTGGAGCCCGGCCACCGACCCGTGGCCACGCGCACCACCTGATACGCGATCGCCATCTCGAGCGCGAACACCGCAGCATTGAGGAACTGCTTGAAGTAGCGGCTTTTCCAACGAAAGGTCATGACGGCGAGACTGCCGATGATGCGAGCGGCGATCGCGGGCCCGGGCGCGAGGTACACGAGGGCGAATGCTGTCGGGACTTCCGACAGCGAGAAAGAAATAGCCTCTCGCCGAAACTCGAAATGGAACACGGTGTGCTCAGCCACGGCGAAGGCGATGGCGACGAGTGGGAGCAGCCACCATGCAGCCGGGCGAGTACTGGACGACAGGTCGGGCAGCAGCAGCGTGATGCCGATTGCGACTGTGGAGACCAGCGTGGCAAGCCCACAAATCTTCGCGACCACGGTTTGCGACGGGGCGTTCATCGCTGAGGGCATGGCCCGATTTTGATGATGTGATCGCTCGACAACGTGCCGCCTCCATTCCCTCGGCGGGAAGCAGCTAAAGCGTAGTCATATCGGTGTCGCTGAAGGTGGTGCGGAGGACCCGTCGAGCAAGATTCTTGAAACCGTCAAGTTGGCAACAAAGTGTCTGAAGAGCCTCAAGATCGCCTAAAGGATACCGATATCTCCCTGGTATGGACGGGAACCGGTGGCGAGGCCTTTGGCGTTTTGTGGGATGCGCCGTAGCGACCCTGCTCCCGGTCGTCTGGTTGGGTCTCGTTCTCGGCCGCGCCTTCACCGATGAGGTCGACGCCGCTGCACTGCGCGAAGGCGAGTTGCAGTCACGAGCGATTGCCGAGTCCGCTGTCGAGCCGTTCTTGGGCGGAGAGGCACTCGATGCTGGCCTGACGGTGCAGGAACGAGAGATGGTCGCGCTGACGACAGGCAACCTGCTTCGTCAAGATCGCGTACTGCGTATCCGGCTGCTCGACCTCAACGGGCAGGTTGTCTTCGATGCTGCGACCCCAACCGCTACGGCCACCGATATTCCGGTACCAGGGGTGCGTCAAGCGGTACTGCAAGGTCCGGTCTCCGCGCTCACCACCGTTACCGGGCTCGGTGGTGTTCACAGCGGTGAATCGCCGGCGGCCATTGTCTCGTTGATCGCGATATGTCCGATTGGTCAGCCGGAGAAGATTGTCGGAGTCGTCGAGATCGCCGTGCCCTACGAGCAGATCGCCGCGCAGCGTCGGATGTCGCTCGACCGAGTGCGTTTCTTCGTCGTCGTGGGCTTGGCGGCCGTGTGGCTGGTGCTGGGTGTCATTCTCACCCAGGTTGCTCGACGCATTCGTCGCCAGAGCAAGCGCAGCGAGTTCATGTCGCTGCATGACACCCTCACTGGCTTACCGACTCGGGCGCTGCACGCAGACAGAGTTTCTGCAGCGCTCGCATCTGCCGGGCGGCTGGGGACCGATGTTGCGTTGGTGGTTGTCGACCTCGACCGTTTCAAAGAAGTGAACGACACGCTGGGACACCGCAACGGTGACGAGTTCCTTCGCATCATCGCCGGGCGGTTGACGGCAACTGTGCGCCCAGGTGACACCGTCGCGCGTCTCGGCGGCGACGAGTTCGGCATCGTGCTCCCGGGGGCAACTGCCCACTCGGTGGAGGGGATCCTGCGGCGCTTACAGGATGCGCTCGGCCAGGAAGCCGAACTTGCCGGCGTTGCTGTCTCTGCCGAAGCGAGTATGGGATACGCAATGTGGCCCGACGATGCGCAGACCCCCGAGGCGCTGCTGCGTCGTGCGGACCTGGCGCTCTACGCGGCGAAGACGGCTCGTGCTGCCATCGTGCGCTACCACCCGGGCATCGACGAATTCGACCCGCAACGGCTCGGGCTGATCGCAGAGCTCCGCCGTGCAATCTCGACTGACGAACTGGTGCTGCACTATCAGCCGAAAGTAGACGCACGCACCGGTCAGGTGGTTGCGTTCGAGGCCTTGGTGCGGTGGATGCACCCCGTCCGCGGGCTGGTGCCGCCGAACGACTTCATTCCGATCGCCGAAAGCACTGGTTTGATCGGACCGCTCACGCAGTGGGTGGTCGATTCGGCGCTCGCACAGTTGGCGGAATGGTCGGTTGTTCGCCCTGGCTTGTCCGTCGCCGTCAACATCTCCGCACGAAATTTACGCGATGACCTTCCGGGTTGGATTCTCAACCGGCTCGCGGCGCACCGGGTGAAGGCATCGCAGCTGGTGCTCGAGCTGACGGAAACGTCGTTCGCGACTGATCCAGTTCGCGCGACGGCGCTCCTCGAGGAACTCAACGCCGCAGGCGTGCGAGTCAGCCTCGACGACTTCGGGCAGGGCTACACGTCGCTGGGCTCACTGGGCCATCTGCCGGTGAGTGAGTTGAAGATCGACCGCGGGTTCGTGGTGGCAATGGAGACCAGCGCAGAGGATCGCGCCATCGTCGCGTCGGTCATCGAACTGGGTCATCAACTGGGCCTCACGGTTGTCGCCGAGGGTGTCGAGACCGAGGACGTCTTTGCCGACCTGTGTCGGTTGGGATGCGACACGGTGCAGGGCTACCTGTTCTCTCGTCCGGTGCCGGCAGCCGAAGCGTTGGCGCTGATGGACCGGCCCTACGTTGGGGTCGGTGGCTAGTGGCGGTCAGGTCTGGCGGGCGAGGATGATCGGTGCTGCTGCTGTGAGATGTTCGACCCACTCGCCCGGGGAACGTGGCTCCGTGATCGGTAAGACGACGAACTTGCTGGTGCCCACCGCGACGAACCGATCGATGGTTTCGATCAAGGCATCCCACCCGGCGGGGATCAAGACGCGCGGGTCCGCGAGGTCGGGTCGTCGCTTGGCGAGGCCTGCAAGAACAGCATCTGGAACAGGGCCCGTCGCATACGGGATCAATGCACCGTAGTGGTCGTCCTCGATCGAGCGGCCGTGTTCGGCGCACGTCGCTTCGATGACCTCGCGGCCGTGAGCGGCGTCGTCAGGTGTGACGAAGCTGGGTAGCCACCCGTCTGCGAGCCGGCCGACGCGACGTAGCTCGGAGGGTGCGATGCCGCCGAGCCACACGTCGACATGTTGCTGCAGCGGCTTGGGTAGCACCTGTAGCTCGTCATAGTGAAAGTGCTCGCCGTGATGGGTGAATGGCTCTGCGGCCCAGCACCCGCGCAAGACCTGCATCGCTTCGTCGAACATCTTGGCACGGGCCCCACGCTCCACGCCGAACGCCTGCTGCTCGTGCGGGTCGGCAACGCCAAGCCCGAAGGCGGGCAGCAGCCGGCCACCCGACAGCCGGTCGAGAGTCGCCAGTTCCTTGGCGAGCACGATCGGGTTGCGGCCCGGCAGCACCATCACCGACATGCCGAACTTTAATCGCTTCGTGCGGCCGGCGGCGTAGGAGAGCGCAACGAGCGGGTCTGGTGCTTCGCCACCGATTCGCTCGCTGAGCCACAGGCTGTCGAAGTGAAGTTCCTCCAGCGCATCGACGACCTCGCCGAAGCCGACGTCGTTGAGCTTCGTGCGGACACCGAACCCGAAGCCGATGCGCACCTTCATGCGATCGCCAGTGCATGAATGATTGCTGCGGTCTCGGCGGTTCGCGAGGCGAACGGTGAGTGGTCGGTGTCCAGCGTGTGCACCGTGTCGCAGCGTGCGGCCAGGGCGTCCTGGTGGCTGATGTGGATGGATTCGTCGCGAAGGCAACGGACGTATGTGGACGCAATGGAGGCCCGCGGCGAGCCGCTGATGGCATCGCCGAACGTTCCCATCGGTTGCGGGGAGAGGCGGGCAATCGCTGCGGTCGCAACCGCTGATGGACACTCGGCGTAGAAGCTGGCGACTGCCTGCGCCGGATCGATCACGCTGGTGCCGTCGTTGCTGGGGAGAATGGCAGTCGACAGCGCCACGGCGGCCGGCGGCTGCGACGTCAGAAAACTCATGATGCTCTCGCCCTGGTCGAGAGCGAACGCTGTCAAATACACGAGGTGCGCAACGCCGCCGAAGTGACTGGCCGCTTCGGTGATGACGGCCCCGCCGTAGCTATGGCCGACGACTATCGCAGGAGCGCCGATCTGCGCGAGGACAGCGGCCACGTGTTGCGCATCGCCGTAGAGATCGCAGAGCGGCTCGACGGATGCGCCATGACCCGGAAGGTCGATTGCGAACGAGGCAACCCCCAGCTCGTCGAGAGCATGTTGCAGGCCTGCCCAACACCATGCCCCGTGCCACGCACCATGAACCAGAACGACAGGGATCGGATTGCTCATGGTCGGCATCGTGCCACACGGCCGGTCGACTCGATTCAGTGGGCTACCGCTGGCGGACGGGCACCCGCGTCGGCTGGGGGGTCGGTTGCACTCGGGCCCATCCGGCGAATGACGCCACGACGATCACGCCAACGATGAGTGTGGGCTCGGCGATACGTCCGGCGAGGGCGATGGTTGCAATGACGGCGATCACGCTGAGGACGATGGCCAGCTTGACCTGACCGGCCCAGTCGAAGCGGCCGCCGTCGATGTGGTTGTGGGAGTGCACGGTGTTCATGTGAGTAGAGACGTTTCTGCACGCAACTTCGATCACTTTTCTGGCGCAATTCTCGAAACTGACGTGAACGACACGCGATCGCCACAAACGTCGGGCAATCGACGGCTGGACTGGGTGGACGGGGCGGCAACTAGGGTGCTGCGCCATGGGCATTCTCGACAAGCTCGACATGTCAAACCGTCTCGATCGCGACGAGTACGAGAAGCGGCTTGCCCAAGGGCAACGCCGTCTGTCTCAGTTGCGCCTGCACCTGGGCGGACTGATGGGCTCGGGCACCCTCGGCCCAGGTTTGTTGATCCTGATGGAAGGCCCGGATGCGTCGGGAAAGGGTGGCGCGATCAAGGCCGTCGTCGGCCATCTCGACCCCCGGCACTACAAGGTGGTGTCGTACGCCAAGCCGACGCTGGAGGAGAAGAACCAGCACTTCCTCTGGCGCTTCTACCGCGAGCTCCCCGGCCTCGGTGAGATGGCGGTCTTCGATCGCAGCTGGTATGGCCGGGTGTTGGTCGAGCGTGTCGAGGGGTTCGCCGACCGAACCGAATGGCGGCGGGCGTACAAGGCGATCGTCGACTTCGAAGAGTCGCTGTGCCACGAGAGCGTCATCCTCGTGAAGTTCTGGATGCACGTCACCGACGACGAGCAGTTGCGCAGGTTCGAAGGTCGCGCCGCCGACCCGTTGAAGCGTTGGAAGCTCACCGAGGAGGACTGGCGCAACCGGGAGAAGAATCGGCTGTACGACGCTGCCGCTGAGGAGATGTTCCTGCGCACGGAACACAAGCTGGCACCGTGGGACATCATCGGCGGGGAACAGAAGCGCTACGCCCGCATTCAGGTGTTGGAAACGGTCATCCGGCGGGTGCAGGACGCGATGGTTCGGTGGGGCATCGAAGTGCCGCTACCGGTGGACGAGATCGAAGCCCGCCTGCGCAAGGAGTGAGCGGCCGCCGCCGTTCAAAGAGTGGGGTGGCGGTGCGCCCAGGGCTGAGCGGCCTCGAGTTGGGCCGCCACCTGGAACAGCAGATCCTCGCGCCCGTAGGCGGCAACGAGTTGCACCCCGACGGGTAGCCCCTCGGGCGTCCAATGCAGGGGCAGGCTGATTGCGGGTTGGCCGCTCGCGTTGAATGCCGGGGTGAATGGCACGTAGCTCGCGGCACGAACCATTGGCGCCATCGGGTTCTTCGGATCATTGGCGAAGGTGCCGATCTCGACGGGCGGTTCGCCCAGCGTCGGCGTCAGCAAGAGATCCCATCCATCTGCCCACCACTGCTGCACCGCGCGACGGAAGTCGACGGTGGCTGCTTGGGCCATTGCGAAGTCGACGCCGCTCACGCTGCGTGCAAAGTCCGCCTGCACCTGATTGACCGGCTCCACATCGCCGGGGCCCAGGTCGCGGCCCAACTGCGCCGCGATACGGCCGAGACTGACCCCCATGTTGGTGCTCCACAGCGCGCTGAACCGACGGCCGAACTCGGGGTCGGCCATGGCCGACGGGTAGCCGGGAGTGACATCGTGGCCGAGTGACTCGAGCAGCGTGGCAGCGTTTCGAGCAGCGAGTGCACACTGCTCGTGTACCGCCCCACCGAATGGGTGATGGTCCAACAGGCCGATTCGCAGCCGGCCCGGATCGACGCCCAACTCTTGCACGTACGGTCGTGCGGGTGGCGCGGCGATGACGGTGTCGCCCACGCCCGGGCCGCGCACGGCATCCAGGAGGGCAGCGGTGTCGCGCAGGGTACGACTGACGCACAGCTCGACACCCAGATTGCTCTCGTCGCGGTACGGGCCCAGCGTGATGCGGCCTTGCGTGGGCTTCAGGCCGACGAGCCCGCAGGCCGACGCCGGGATGCGGATGCTGCCCCCGCCATCGCTCGCGTGTGCGATCGGCACCATGCCCGCGGCGACCGCTGCTGCCGACCCGCCGCTGGAGCCGCCGGGCGAGTGATCGGTGTTCCACGGGTTGCGGGTCGGCCCCCACGCCGTCGGCTCGGTGCACGGCAGGCTGCCGAACTCGGGACTGTTGGTGCGACCGGCGATGACGAAGCCGGCGGCCCGGTAGCGGCTGACGAGCGTGGTGTCGGTGGCCGACAACGGCATCGCGTCCTTCAGCGCCTGGTTGCCGTTGGTGAGTGGCTGCCCTGCGTAGTGCGCCCACAAGTCCTTCAACAGCGTTGGCACGCCACGGAACGGGCCGGCCGGAAGTGGCGCGGCAGCGGTGCGGCGCGCCTCGTCGAACCAGCGGATGATCACGGCGTTCAACGCGGGGTCGATCGCCTCGATGCGTTCGATCGCGGCGTCCAGTAACTCGAGTGCGGTGGCGTCGCCACGTTCCACGAGGGCTGCCTGATCCGTCGCATCGAGCCAGCGGGTTTCATCTGCGAGTGAAGTCATCGTGCCTGTGTAGCACTTGGTCAGTAGCTTGAGAACGCTGTGACGACTCCAGAACTTGTTTCCCCCATTCCTATGACCACCAGGCAGGTGCTCCGCTTCGGCGGTGTGCGGGCGCTGCTCATCTCGAACGGTGTGCTGTTCACCGGCGTCTCCTTGCAGGCGGCGGCCCTCGGGTTGCAGGCGTACGGCATCAGCGGTCGCGCCGCCGACCTCGGCTGGATCGGTCTCTGCGAGTTCCTGCCAGCCGCGTTGCTGGTGCTGGTGACCGGTACCGTCGCCGACCGCTTCGACCGCAAGCGGGTCGCGATCATCGCCATCGGTGGTGAGGTCGTGTGCGGAATCGCGCTCACCTGGTACGCCACCACGGACCCCACAGAGGTGCGGCCGCTGTTCGTCATCGCATTCGCGTACGGCATTTCTCGAGCATTTCTCGCGCCGGCGACTCGGCCGATGCCGCCGATGGTCGCTCCTGACGGTGCCATTCCGCAGGTGATCGCGATGTACTCCGCCACTTGGACCGGTGCCACCATTCTTGGCCCGGCGCTGTCGGGCCTGTTGTTCGCATGGAGTCCTGCGGTCGCGTATTTCGGCGCAACAGTGCTTGTCGTCATCGCCGCCGTGAAGATCGGGCGACTCGAGTTCCTGCGCCAACCCGAGCGACCCGATCCTGATGACAAACCCACGTTTCGTTCTGCGATCGAAGGCCTGCTCTTCGTTCGCCGCACGCCGATCCTCTTCGCCGCCATCGGACTGGATCTTTTCGCTGTTCTGTTCGGCGGCGCAGTCGCGCTGCTCCCGGCAATCGCGACGACCAGGTTGGGCGTGGGTGATGTGGCCTATGGCTTTTTGCGGGCGGCGCCCGGTATCGGTGCCGCTGCGATGGCCGTCTTTCTTGCCTTCAAGCCGCTGCACAACAGGATCGGCCGCGGCCTACTCCTCGCGGTTTTCGTGTTCGGTATCTCGACGGTGGTGCTCGGCCTCACACACGACTATTGGCTCGCGTTCGTCGCGCTGATGATCCTGGCCGGTGCCGACATGGTCAGCGTGTACATCCGTGGTTCGCTCGTGCCGTTGGTGACGCCCGATGAAAAGCGCGGCCGAGTGATGGCGGTGGAGAACGTCTTCATCGGAGCGTCGAACGAGTTGGGTGCGTTCGAGAGTGGACTCGTGGCGCAGGCCATCGGCACCCCGGCAACGGTGATCGGCGGCGGCGTCGCAACGATCGCAGTCGTCGTGATCTGGTGGATCGCCTTCCCGCAGTTGCGCAACGTCGACAGGTTCGACGAACTGGGCCACTAGCGACGAGGTCGTCCGTGCTTTCGACGCTGGCACCCCTTCCCGCTCGATCGCATCTCGGACGGGCTATTCATGCTCTACTTCTCCCTGAGACGGGCACTCATCTGTGAAAGGACAGTTCCATGAAGGGCTACATCAAGGAGTTCAAGGAGTTCATCGCCGGCGGCGACATGATCGAGTTGGCCGTTGCGGTCATCCTGGCGGGGTTCATCGCCAAGGTCATCTCGGCGTTCACCGAGGGCATCATGATGAACCTGGTCGCGGCGATCGTCGGGAAACCCAGCTTCGACGACGTGGCGCGCCTCAAGGTGGCCGATGGCAGCGGCACTGATGCGGCCACCGGGCTGCCCAACCCGGCGACGTACCTAGAGTTCGGCAAGCTGATCACCGCGTTGTTCACGCTCGTCATCGTGGGCATCGTGCTGTTCCTCATCATCAAGGCGTACAACAAGATGAAGAAGGCACCGGACGCGGCGCCGGCGGGTCCCACCGAGGTCGATCTGTTGACCGAGATTCGCGACCAACTCAAGACTCGCGGCTGATACTCAGCTTGAATGTGTCGATGACGGCGTGGGCATGTGTCACGCCGTCATCGGCGGGGCTGACTTGCAACGCGCTCCGCAACTCGGTCCAATAGAGGTCTCATGTTTTTCCGGCGCATCGCTCTGCTGCTCGGCCTCTTGGCCGTTGCCACCGCATGTGGAGGCGCCGCGTCCGGTCAAGGTGTCGACCCGCCCGACACAGCGGCTGTCGGCGGATTGCCGGCGCAGGTCTCCACCTCGACCACCATCGAGCCCGAATCGACGTCCACGGTCATGCGAACCACCGTGCCCATCGAAGCGAGTGACGAGATCGGCGCCAACGTTCCGGGTAACCGGGTGATCCTGATCGGCGATTCGGTCATGGCCAGTACGGCTCGGCGTTACGGCGACGAGATGTGTGCCGCGTTGGTACCGCTCGGGTGGCAGACGGAAGTCGACGCCGAGACGGGTCGGTTCATCGACTTCGGCGACACAGTGCTCGACAAGCGCTTGAGTGCCGGCTGGGACGTCAGCGTCATCCTGTTGGGCAACAACTACGGCGACAACCAGGACGTGTACCGCAAGTACCTCGACGCAATGGTGGCTCGACTCTCACCGCAGCCGGTGGTGTTGCTGACCGTGACCGAGTTCAAGCCGTCCCGCCTGCAGGTGAATCAAGTCGTCTTCGAGATGGCACAGAAGTACCCCAACGTGGTGGTGCTCGATTGGGCAGCCGTCACCGCCGCCAACCGTGCATTGATGGGCAAGGATGGCCTGCACCTCACGCAGCAGGGTCGTGAAGCATTGGCAGGTGTGGTGTCGATGGTGCTCGGTCAGGCTCCGCTGCAGCCCGGTAAATGTTTGACGACGACGTTCCGCGATGACTCCAGTGGATCGGTCACCGGCCCGAACGTCACCGTGCAGCAGCGCCCGCGGACCACCACGACCGTTGCGAATCCAGGCAGCACCACACCGAAGACCACGACGCCGGCGACCACTACCGGATCGAGCTCGCCAGTCGCCACGACCCAGCCGCCAGTGGCGACCACCCAGCCGCCGGTGGCGACCACTCAGCCCCCGGTGGCCACGACCCAGCCACCGGCCGCGACCACTCAGCCTCCTGTGGTGACCAATCCCTAAGGCAGCTCAGGGCGCGAGCGAGCTGAACGGCGCTGCCGGCACGTTGCGCAGTACGCCGTAGGCCACTACAGCGATCGGCAGGTAGAAGGCGAGCGCACGCCGCACCCATGCCGGCAGTGGCACTCGCTGGCGACCCCAACTGGCCTGCATCCACGACCACCACAAGAGCGCAACTGCTACCAGTACGAGCGGGACGAAAACGTTGTACTGCACTGCAGAAATGGGGTGGCCGGTGAAAAGTTGATGGAACCCGCGAGTGAGGCCACATCCGGGGCACCACAGGCCGGTCACTGCCCTGAACTGACATGCTGGGAATCTGCTCCCGGCGGCCGCCGGATCGAAGCGGGCGACGACAGCGGCGGCACCCAGGGCGATGCACCCAGAGGCAATCGGCGCGACCCGGCGCCAACCGCTGGGTTGCGCCACCATCGTCGCGCGGTACGCCGCTGCATGCATGGCCACAACAGTAGACGCGGGTGCACCTTTGTGCCTCTCGTCGTGGTGGTTGTGTACGCGGTGATCGTCCGCCACGCTGGATGCCTCATGTTGCAGGTGCAGGGTCTTTCGGTAGAGGTTGGCGGTCGGCTCATCGTCGACGACATCTCATTCACGGTCATGCCTCGCGACAAGGTTGGCCTGGTGGGTCGCAACGGCGCCGGAAAGACCAGCCTGTTCAAGGTGCTCGGCGGTGCTGCGGAGAGCTCTGGCGGCAAGGTGTTGCGCAAGGGCGGGTTCGGCTACCTACCGCAAGACCCCCGTATCGCCGGCGTGCTCGACACCCGGATGGCCGTCACGCACGTGCTCAGCGGCCGTCAGATCGACGAGCAACTCGACCGCATCGAGAAGCTGCGCGTCGCGATGGAGCAGGAGGCGAATGACCGCAACGTCGCTCGCTACAGCAAGGCGCAAGACGAGTTCGCAACCTCGGGTGGCTACGCGGCCGAGAGCGAGGCGCGCAGCATCATGGCCGGCCTCGGGTTGTCGCCCACGCGCATGGAACTTCCGATCGGCGTGCTCAGCGGTGGCGAGCGTCGGCGCGTCGAACTGTCCCGCATTCTGTTCGCCGGCAGCGACGTGCTGTTGCTCGACGAACCCACCAACCACCTCGACGTCGACGCGAAGATGTGGCTGCTCGCATTCATGCGCAACTACCGCGGCGCGATGTTGGTCATCAGTCACGACCTCGAACTGCTCGATGAAGCCATCACCCGTGTGCTGCACCTCGACCGTCCGGGTGAGGAGAACCTGGGCAACCTCGTGGAGTACAAGGGCACGTACAGCCAGTACAAGTTGTCGCGTCGTCTCGACGAAGAGCGTCTGGTCAAGCAGGCCACGTTGCAGACCAAGGAGATCGCCCGCATCCAGGCGGTTGTCGACCGTTTCGGTGCCAAGGCCACGAAGGCCAAGATGGCGCACAGCAAAGAGAAGCAGATCGCTCGCCTGGAGTCGGAGCGAGTGCACGTCAAGGCTGGCGATCGTCAGCTGAAGATGAAGTTTCCCGATCCGCCGTCGTGCGGTGGCACCGTCCTCACGGCCAGCCACATGTCGAAGGGCTACGGAGGCCCGGCAGTGTTCGAAGACGTGTCGTTCGACATCGGTCGTGGCGATCGATTGCTGGTCCTCGGGCTCAACGGAGCGGGTAAGACCAGCTTGCTGCGCATCCTCGCCGGTGAGACCGAGGCGAACCTGGGCGACTTCCGGTACGGCCACGAAGTACACATGGGCTACTACGCGCAGGAGCACGACAACCTGCGCACCGACCGCAACCTGCTCGACAACCTGCGTGCCGATGTACCGCCTGGAGTCATCTACACCGAGACCCAGCTGCGTGCGTTCCTCGGCATGATGGGCCTCAGCGGCGACAAGGTGTTCCAGGAGAGCGGCACGCTCTCCGGCGGCGAGAAGACCAAGCTGGCGTTGGCGATGCTGATGGTCGGTCGCAACAACCTGCTGCTGCTCGACGAGCCCACCAACAACCTCGACCCGCCCAGCCGCGAGGCCGTGGCGGAGGCCTTGACCGGGTGGAAGGGCAGCATCGTGTTCGTCAGTCACGACACCGAGTTCGTCGAGGCGCTGGCGCCCACGAAAGTGCTGCTGATGCCCGACGGTCAGGTCGACTACTTCAACGAGGACTGGCTCGAGCTCGTCAGTCTCGCCTGAGTCGATTCGTCTCGTCGGCGTGTAGGTTGCGCGTATGCGTCTTGGAACAATGAGCAATGCAATCAATGGTGGCACCATCGACGACGTCGTCGCCGAGGCTCAGGCGGCAGTCGAGCTCGGCGCCCACACGTTCTGGTCGTCGCAGATCTTCGGTCACGACGCGCTGACGGTGCTCGCCATCGTCGGCCGTGAGGTGCCTGGTATCGAGCTGGGTACTGCGGTCGTCCCTACCTACCCGCGTCACCCGATGATGTTGGCCCAGCAGGCACTCAGTACCCAGGCCGCCATCAACAGCCGCGGCGATGCCGGGCTGTGCCTCGGTATCGGCCTCTCTCACCAGGTCGTGGTCGAGTCGATGTGGGGTCTGTCGTACTCGAAGCCGGTACGGCACTTGAAGGAATACCTTTCCATTCTCATGCCCTTGCTGGAGGGCAAGCCGGTCAAGTTCGACGGCGAGGACTACCGAGTGCAGGGTGCCGTCTCGGTTGCCGGCAGTAGCCGGCCGTCAGTGCTGGTCGCAGCACTCGGGCCGCAGATGCTGCGGGTCACCGGTGCGTTGGCCGATGGCACTGCGACGTGGTGCGTCGGGCCCAAGACGCTCGCCGAGCTCACCATCCCCACGCTGCGCCAGGCCGCGGCCGACGCCGGCCGCCCCGACCCGCGAGTGGCTGTGGCGCTGCCGGTGTGTGTGACCGACGACGTTGCTGGCGCCCGGGCGCGTGCGGCGCAGGTGTTCGCGGTGTACGACACGCTGCCCAGTTACAAGACCATGATGAATCGTGAGGGGGTCGACGGTCCGGGTGGCCTGGCCATCGTGGGCACCGAGGCCGAGGTGCGCGACCAGATTGCCGAACTGAGCTCGATCGGTGTCACCGATTTCAACGCGGGGGTGTTCGCCTCGAACCCCGAGGAGTTGGCACGCACCAATTCGGTGCTGCGCCAACTCGTCTGACGACTCGGACGGCTGACAGTAACGGTCAGTGAATGTGCACAGGGGTGGTCGTGCCTGTCGTGGAGTTGGCGTTGGAGTTGGCGTTGTACGGCCTGTTGACGAGCTCGAAGAAGTCGTTTCCCTTGTCATCGACCACGATGAACGCGGGGAAGTCGTGGACCTCTATCTTCCACACGGCCTCCATGCCGAGTTCCGGCATCTCCAACACTTCGACCTTCGTGATGCAGTCCTGCGCCAGACGCGCTGCTGGGCCACCGATGCTGCCGAGGTAGAATCCGCCGTGGGCCTTGCAGGCCGCTGTGACCGCTCTGCTGCGGTTGCCCTTCGCCAGCATCACCAGGCTGGCGCCGGCTGACTGGAACTCGTCGACGTAGCTGTCCATGCGACCCGCCGTGGTGGGGCCGAACGAACCACTGGCCATGCCTGCTGGAGTCTTGGCGGGGCCCGCGTAGTACACGCAGTAGTCCTTCAGGTACTGCGGCATTGGCTCGCCTCTGTTCAGGCGTTCTTGGATCTTGGCGTGAGCGATGTCGCGGGCCACGACCATCGTCCCGGTGAGCATGACGCGGGTCTTCACCGGGTACTTCGACAGCTCGGCGCGGATCTCGTCCATCGGGCGGTTCAGGTCGATCTGCACGACCTCGGTGTCGGCCAGATCTTCGTGCGTGACCTCGGGAAGGAAGCGCGCGGGATCCTGTTCGAGCTGCTCGAGGAAGATGCCGTCCTTGGTGATCTTGCCCATGGCCTGGCGGTCGGCGCTGCAGCTGACCGCCATGCCCACCGGGCAGCTGGCGCCGTGGCGTGGCAGGCGCACGATGCGAACATCGTGGCAGAAGTACTTGCCGCCGAACTGTGCACCGATGCCCGTCTGCCGGCTGAGCTCGAGCACCTTGGCCTCGAGGTCCAGGTCGCGGAACGCGTGGCCCAGCTTGCTGCCGTGTGTCGGCAGGCTGTCGAGGTAGCGGGCGCTTGCCAACTTGGCGGTCTCCACCGCCATCTCGGCGCTGGTACCGCCAATGACCACGGCCAGGTGATAGGGCGGACAGGCGGAGGTGCCCAGGGTCTTCATCTTCTCGAACAGCCAGGGCAGCAGTGTCTTCTCGTTGAGCAGCGCCTTGGTCTCCTGGAAGAGGTAGCTCTTGTTGGCGCTACCGCCACCCTTGGCGAGGAACAGGAACTTGTACTCGTCGCCGTCGATGGCGCTGATCTTGATCTCCGCCGGCAGGTTGTTGCCGGTGTTGACCTCTTCGTACATGGTCAACGGGGCCATCTGGCTGTATCGAAGATTGCTGGTCTGGTAGGTGTTGAACACCCCGCGAGCAATGGCTTCCTCATCGCCTCCGTCGGTGTGGACGAGGTTGCCCTTCTTGGCCTTGATGATCGCGGTGCCGGTGTCCTGACACATCGGCAGCACCCCGCCGGCGCTGATGGCGGCGTTCTTCAACAGATCGAGTGCGACGAATCGGTCGTTGTCGCTGGCCTCGGGGTCGTCGAGAATCTTGGCCAGTTGAGCGAGGTGGCCGGAGCGCAGGAAGTGTGCGATGTCGCGCATTGCTTCTTGAGTGATGAGCGTGATCGCCTCGGCATCCACCTGCAACATGGTGCCCAGTGGCGTCTCGACGGTGCGGACGTGGTCGGTGCTGACCAACCGGTACTGCGTGTCGTCGTGGCCCAGTGGAAACATCTCCGTGAACTCGAACTCAAGTGCGTCAGCCATACCAAAACCCTACGCCCACCCGCCACCCCAAACCCAGCCCTCCGCCGCCTCGACGTCAACCCGCCCAGTCGCATACGTGAACCTCGTTCACAAGCGCACGTGTCACACGCTGACCACGGTGTGACTCGGTGGGAGCGCGACACAAGGGGGCGGCGGTTACTTGAGGCGTTTGGGGGTGGCGTTGGCGGGGTCGGTGGGCCACTGGTGTTTGGGGTAGCGGCCGGCCATTTCCTTGCGGACGTCGGCCCAGGTGCCGGCCCAGAACCCTGGCAGGTTGCTGGTGATCTGGATCGGGCGGTCGGCGGGGGAGAGCAACTCCAGCGAGACCGGGACCGTGCGGGCGACCATCGGGTGCTCGCCGAGGCCGAACAGGTCTTGCACCCGCACGGAGGCCGTCGGGACATCGCGGGAGTAGTCGATGAGAGTGGTACGGCCCGCGGGAGTGTCGAGGTGTGTCGGGGCCAGTTCGCTGAGCTGAGTCGACGTGTCCCAGTCGAGTTGTGCGGACAGCAGCATGGAGGTGTCGAGAGCGGCGAGGTCGGCCACCCCTGTCGCTCCCGTGAGATACGGGGCCAACCATTCGTCGAGCGAAGCGATCAGCGCTGAATCGCTCCAGTCCGGCCACGTCTCGGTACCGAGGTGATGTCGTAGGAACGCGACACGTGCGCGCAGCAGTACGGCAGACGGAGGCCAGTGCAACGCCGCCAGCCGTGTGGTGCGCACGCGCTCGACGAGCGCAGCCGTCGTAGCCTCGCCGGGCTCGGCACTGCGCACCTGTTCGTCGAGCAGCATGCCACCAAGCCGCGTCTCGACGCGCTGCACGAGATCGTTGCGCTGCTTGTCCCAGACCAGCGACTCGCGCCGCTCGATCTGATCGGCCAGCGAGGAAATGACGTCGTTGACATCGAGCGCGGCGCCGATGCGAATTCGAGCGTTGTCGCGTTTGCCATCGAGGTCGGCGGCCACGACGAATCGTTCGTCGGCCAACGGATCGGTTGGCGGAGTCCACGCCGACGACCCGGTGCGGAGCTGGAACTGACCGGGCTGATTACGACGAACGGCGACGCGGTCCGGATAGGCGAGAGCCAGGACGACACCGCACCGGTCGGAACGGACGTCGTCGAGATCGAAGCGGATCTGTGCACGGCGGGCGACGTCGGCCGCGCGGTCGCGAACCCGGCGTACATCACGGGAATCGGCCCGGTCGTGGTACTGGCCGCAGACGGCGCCGACGCGCAGCGCGAGGTCGGCGGGCAGCTCATCGGGTCGACCGCGAAACACGTCGCGCTCGTCCAGCAGAGCGGCGACGACACACGCCAGCGAACCGTCGGCGTCATCGGCACCCGCCACCATTCGTGCCAGCCGTGGATGCAACGGCAGCGCCAACATCCGCCGGCCGCGATCTGTCAACCGACCGTCCTGCGTGAGTGCGCCGAGCCGATCCAGCAGCTCGGTGGCCTGCTGCAGCGTGCGCGGCGGGGGAGCGTCGGCCCACCGCAGATCGTCCACCGGCGTGCCCCACGCAGCGAGCTCCAGCGCGAGGCCGGCCAGGTCGACCTGTGTGATCTCCGGCTCGAGATGCGGTCGCCTGGTGCCATGCTCGAGCTTGCTCCACAACCGGTACGCGGCACCGGGCTCGGTGCGACCCGCACGTCCGGCGCGCTGGTCGGCGGAGGCGCGGCTGGTGCTGACCGTCGTGAGGCGGCTCATGCCGGTGCGCTGGTCGAAGCGCGGCACACGCGCCAAGCCGGCATCGACCACGACGCGTACCCCGTCGACGGTGAGTGAGGACTCGGCGATGTCGGTGGAGAGCACGACCCGCCGACGACCGGGCGGCGAGGGGGCCAACGCATGGTCCTGCTCGGCGAGCGACAGCGCTCCGGCCAACGGATACACGTCGACCTCAGTAGGAACGGCGCCTTCCAGGAGACCTTGCACACGGCGGATCTCGCCGATGCCCGGCAGGAACACCAGGACATCACCAGTCTGTTCGCGAAGTGCTCGCTGCACCAGCGCTGCGGTGGCCTCCTGCACGCGGTCCTGCTTACCCATCGGCGCCCACACGATGTCGACGGGGTGCATGCGTCCATCGCTGGAAGCAACCGGCGTGTCGTCGCCCAGTACCCGCAGTAGACCCTTCGTGTCGGGCGTCGCCGACATCGCGAGCACCCGTAGATCTGGTCGCAGGCTCGACCGAGCATCCAGCAGCAACGCCAACCCGACGTCGGTGGGCAGGTTGCGCTCGTGGACCTCGTCGAAGATCACCAGCCCGTAACCCTCCAGCGAGGGATCGTGTTGCAACCGGCGGGTGAGCACACCCTCGGTGACCACCTCGATGCGAGTTCGTGGCCCGATGTGGCGCTCGTCGCGCGTCTGATAACCGACCGTCTCGCCGACCTGTTCGCCCAACAGCGATGCCATCCGCTGGGCAGCGGCGCGCGTGGCGAGGCGACGCGGCTCCAACATCACGATCCGCTGGCCGTCCATCCACGGCTCGTTGACGAGTACCAGCGGGACGAGTGTGGTCTTGCCGGCACCCGGTGGTGCGACGAGGATTGCCGAGCGATGCTCGGTCAGCGCTGACAGCACCGACGGCAACGCGTCGAGTACGGGCAGATCCGGCAGCCCGCGCGTCACCGGTTCAGCTCAGCCGAGGGCGGGTGTGCCGTGGAACGGCGACGGGTCGCCGGCACCGGGAATCGTTGGCGCGATCCACGAGGTGTTGTCGGCGATGGTCTTGGCAACCTGGCGCCATTCGGTGGCGTTCCAACCTTCGGCAGCTGCTTGCACGCTGCCATCTCCACGCACGAACACGAACGCGGGCAATGTGGCGACGCCGAGGCCGCGCACGAACGTGCGGTCCGGGTCGCAGAACACCAGGAACTGATCGGCGAGCGGCCCGAGGAACTGCTTGGCCTCCTCGGCCGGGCAGGTGACCACCAGGTTGACCCGCACGTCGGCACCACGAAAGGCCTCGAGGATGCGTGCAGCCGGCTTGAGGACCCAGGAACTTTCGTTGGTGTACGGATCCAGCACGACGCTGGCCAGATGGAACGTGGTCACCCACTCTTCGAGCGGACGCGACTCGCCGCCGATCGTGGTGAGATTGATGTCGAGAGCAACGGTGCTGGCCACGCCGCAAACCTAGCGCAGAGCCCCGTCGGCCGACCACCTCGCTGCAGGCGGCACGATTGATGAGTGCCCGGTAGGGTCGCTGTCGTGCACCCGATCGAGCGCCTGCGGTACCTGGCCCGTTCCAGCGGTGCCGACCCACGGCTGATGGTCAGCGAGACGGCGTCGGCGTTGCGAGGGATGGGTGTCGAACCGGCTGGGCTCGTCGTTGCCTGCCGCCGAATCGTCGAACGCCACCCGACTTCAGGCCCGCTGTGGTGGCTGTGTGCACACATGCTGACCGCCACCGACCCGTACTCCACGGCGCGGTTGCTGGCCGACGAGATCGACGGCGACGTCACGCCGGACGTGTTGATCGACGAAATTCCCGCAGACGCCACGGTGTGCGTCGTTGGCTGGCCCGACCTTGCCGGCGAGGCGATTCTGCGCCGTGGCGACATTCGAGTGTTCGCCATCGACGCGGATGATCAGGGCGCCGCGTTCGCGCGACGCCTGGAGCGCTCGGACGTGGAAGCGGAAGTGATCGATCCCGGCGGGCTTGCCGCTGCGGTGCTGGCCGCCGACCTCGTCCTCATCGAGGTGCTGGCCGCGTCCGGCAGCGAGATCATCGCCGCTCGCGGCAGTCGCGCCGCAGCATCGGTTGCCTACTGCAGCGAGGTGCCGATCTGGGCGGTGTCGGGGGTCGGGCGATGCTTGCCTGACGCCGGGTTCTTGTCCCTGGTCGAACGTCTCGGCGATGTCCGAGCGCCATGGCTGGCCGAGGCGGATGTGGTGCCACTTGCGCTGTTCTCGCACCTCGCCTCCGCAGCCGGTGTCGTAAAGCTCGAGGACGCATCGTTCGGCGCGGAGTGCCCGCTCGCCCACGAACTCCTCCACACGCCCATCAACTAGTCGGCGGGTCAGCGTTGGCCGCTGCGGGTTGGTTCGTTGCCTGCAGCTTCCGCAAGGCGGGTCGCGTACTCGGCGATCGAGTGATCGATCAGCCCGACCGTGACGCGTAGCGATGGCGCACCACTGCGGACCAGGAACGGTTCGCCCGGAGCGGCGCCGATGCCCTGTGCGGCCAGGGTCAGTAACGCTGAGCGCTGGTCGGCGACCTGCATCCACAGGTTGATGCCGTCGGTGCCGGTGAACCCGACGTCGGCGGCGGACAGCACGTCGGTGACGGCGAGGCGCCGCGCCGCGTACTCCACCCTCGCTGCTCCCACTGCGTCGATCGTGGGTTGATGGTCGAGCATCTCCACGAGCACCGCCTGCAGGATGCGGCTGCTCCACCCGGGCCCGAGCAGGCGACGGTTCGCCACCGCACTGACGACGGCTCCGGCACCGCCGATTGCCGCCAGTCGCAGGTCCGGGCCATGGCTCTTGGAATAACTGCGAATGTGCACGGTGCGCTGTGGCAGCCACCTGCCGAGGCTGACCAACTCGCCACTGGCGATGTCGCCCGAGTGGTCGTCCTCCACCACGATTGCCGCGCTGCCCGCCAGCACCGCAGCCAACTGTTGGCCGCGCTCCGAGGTGAGCGTGATGCCGGTGGGGTTGTGTGCCCGCGGCTGGATGAACACCGCTGTTGCCCCCAGCGCGAGCGCCTCGGCCAAACCGGCGACCTGCATTCCTTCGTCGTCCATGTCGACACCGATGACATCAGCGCCCAAGAGATCGAGCAGGTCGAGCAGAGGGGGAAACGTCGGGTTCTCCACCACCACTCGGTCACCGAGACGCACGATCACGCTCGCCACCCGGTCCAGCGCGTCCAGTGCGCCGTCCACAACGGTGAGTTCGTCGGGTGGGAACGGCCAGTCAGAACGAACTCGCTCGGCCAATTCGGGCAGCACCGGCTGGTCGAGATAACTGCTGGTGAGTGACTGTCGGCTGACGCGGGCGATGACCGGGCCGAGATCTGGGAGCAGTGCTGGGTCAGGGGTGCCGCTGCTGAGGTCGAGCGCGAAGTGGCCCGGGCCTTCGGTGACTCGTCGGTAGCGACGCGGTGTCGCTGGCCCGGTGGGCTGGCGGACGAACGTGCCCTGGCGCCCACGCGCGTCGATGGCGCCGACCGCAGCCAACGATTGCCACGCTTCGCTGACGGTGGTGGGTGACACGCCGAGTTCCTTGGACAACTCGCGCACGGTCGGCAGGCGACTTCCGACCGACAGTTCAGCGGCGGAGATCATTCGGCCGACGGCGGCGGCGATACCGCGAGCGCTGCGATCCACGACGCGTCCGGAGATCGTGGTGGTGAGTTCTCTGCTCGTGCGGTCGAGTGATGTGTCATCGAACGGGGCGTTCATTGTCCGGTAACAATACAGCTATTGTGCGGGGTGGCGTGTGTCATTAGAGTCCGGCCATGCCTGACAGCACCGCACACATCGTGAAGGCAGCACTGCTGCAAACGGATTGGCCCGGTACGAAGGACGCAATGCTCGACAAACACGAGCAGTCTGTCCACGAGGCCGCCGCGCAAGGCGCACAGGTGATGTGCTTCCAGGAGTTGTTCTACGGGCCGTACTTCTGCCAGGTTCAGGAGGCCGAATACTACGACTACACCGAGTACATCCCCGATGGGCCCACCACGCGACGCTTCCAGAGCCTTGCGAAGGAGGTCGGCATGGTGCTGGTACTGCCGATGTACGAAGTTGTGCGACCTGGGCTGTACTACAACACCGCGGCGGTGATCGATGCCGACGGTACGTACCTCGGGAAGTACCGCAAGCAGCACATTCCCCAGGTCAAGGGCTTCTGGGAGAAGTTCTACTTCGCACCCGGCGACGGCGGCTACCCCATCTTCGAGACGGCCGTCGGCAAGGTCGGCGTCTACATCTGCTACGACCGGCACTTCCCCGAAGGCTGGCGTGCGCTGGGCCTCAATGGTGCCGAGATCGTGTTCAACCCCTCGGCCACCAGCCGAGGTCTGTCGCAGTACCTGTGGAAGCTCGAGCAGCCCGCATCGGCGGTCGCCAACATGTATTACGTCGGCGCCATCAATCGCGTGGGCATCGAACCGCTGGGCGACAACGACTTCTACGGGCAGAGCTACTTCGTCGATCCCGAGGGTCAGTTCGTCGGCGAAGTCGGCGATGCACACAAGCCAGAGCTGATCGTTCGTGATCTCGACCTGGGCAAGATCAAGCAAGTCCGCGATCGTTGGGCGTTCTACCGAGACCGGCGGCCGGACGCATACGACGAACTGTTCGAGCGATAAGGGGATCTCCGATGGCAACAACATTGATTAAGAACGGCAAGGTCATCAGCAGTTCGGGCGTCATCGCCCAGGACGTGCTGATCGACGGCGAAACAATTCGGGCGATGGGCGCACCCGGCTACTTCACCGAGGAAGGCGTCGACTCCATCATCGACGCTGCCGGCAAGTACGTGATCCCCGGTGGCATCGATGTGCACACCCACATGGAACTGCCCTTTGGCGGCACCTTCGCGAGCGACACCTTCGAGACCGGCAGTACCGCCGCGGCATGGGGCGGTACCACCACCATCATCGACATGGCGGTGCAGCGGTACGGCGAGAACGTGCACGAAGGGCTGGCCGAATGGCATCGCAAGGCCGACGGCAACTGCAGCATCGACTACGCGTTCCACCAGATCATCGGTGGCGTCGACGACCAGTCACTGAAGGACATGCAGTACCTCGTCGAACACGAGGGCATCAGCAGCTTCAAGCTGTTCATGGCCTACCCCGGTGTGTTCTACAGCGATGACGGCCAGATCCTCAAGGCCATGCAGACCGCCTCCGAATGCGGTGCGATGATCATGATGCACGCCGAGAACGGCCCCGCCATCGATGTGCTGGTGCAGCAGGCGCTCGCCCGCGGCGACACCTCCCCGAAGTTCCACAGCTACACCCGACCGTCACCGCTGGAGGCGGAGGCCACGCACCGTGCCATCGTGCTCAGCCACGTGGCCGGCAACGTGCCGCTGTACATCGTGCACATGAGCGCCGGCGATGCCCTCAACGAGGTGGCGGCTGCCCGCCACAACGGTCGCAACGTGTTCGCCGAGACGTGCCCGCAATACCTCTACCTGACGCTGGAAGAGACGCTGGGCAAGCCCGGTTTCGAGGGTGCCAAGTGGGTGTGCAGTACGCCGGTGCGCAGCAAGGACCACGACCCGGACTACATCGGCCAGATGGGCCATGGCCACCAGGGCGACCTGTGGAAGGGTCTGCGGATGAACGAGCTGGCCATCGTCAGTACCGATCACTGCCCGTTCTGCATGAAGGACCAGAAGGAACTCGGCCTGGGTAACTTTTCTGCCATCCCCAACGGCATCGGCGGCGTCGAGCACCGCATGGAACTGCTCTACCAGGGCGTCGTCAACGGCGAGATCTCGCTCGAGCGCTGGGTCGAGACCTGTTGCACCACTCCGGCCCGTATGTTCGGCATGTACCCCAAGAAGGGCGTCATTGCCCCCGGTGCCGACGCCGACGTCGTGGTGTGGGACCCGAACACGACGACCAAAATCGGTATCAACGACAAGCATCACATGAACATGGACCACAGCGCATGGGAGGGCTGGGTCATCGACGGGAAGGTCGACACTGTCTTGTCGCGCGGCTCGGTGGTCATCTCCAACGACACGTTCCACGGGCGCAAGGGCCACGGCCAGTACGTCCGCCGCGGCCTGTCGCAATACCTCGTCTAACGCGTCCCCTCATCTCGTCAC
>DAORTY010000038.1:0-27139 GCA_035432905.1 Ilumatobacteraceae bacterium
CGAGCTCCTTTCGACCTCACGCGCAAATCTGGCGTGGGTATTTGGAGCGGAGGCCGGTTCCCAGTCGTAAGTGCCGATCGTTCGGCCCCACGATGTGGAGAGAGCTCGGCACTTACGACTGACAACCGATCCAAGTGTTCCGCTCGGTGTATATGTCAGCCCAAGACTAGCAGGGACCTGGGGATAACCGGCGGATGGGCGGGCCAGCAACGCCGGCCCGTCAATGCGTGGGAACTAGCGACGCAGGCCGTTGGCAGCGACGATGGCACGGTAGCGCTCGACATCGATGCCCTTGACGTAATCGAGCATGCGGCGACGCTGGCCGACCAGCTTGAGTAGGCCACGACGGCTGTGGTGGTCCTTCTTGTGGGTCTTGAAGTGACCGGTGAGGTGGTTGATGCGGCCGGTGAGCAACGCAATCTGCACCTCGGGCGAACCCGTGTCGCCCTCGTGGAGCTTGTGCTTGTTGATGATGTCTTGGTCTGCCATGAGAAAGCCTTCCAGAAGGAGGTCGCCGTGGCAGGTGAGCCACTGGCATCGCATCAGAGGTTGAGCCCCGATGGACGCCGCAATGCTAGCGGTGACTGCCGCAGATCAAACTCGCGCCCACACGCGACGGACACAGTATGGGCCGATCACATCCCTACACTCGGCGTGAATGAGTCGGATCGAGCTGCGGGACCTCACCAAGTCGTTTGGCGAGCTGGCCATCGTCGATGCCCTTTCACTGGACATCCGCAGCGGCTCGTTCGTCAGCTTGATCGGTCCGTCGGGGTGTGGCAAGACGACGCTGCTGCGGGTGATCGCCGGCCTAGAACCGGCGACCGCAGGAGGCATCACGGTCGACGGCGACAGCCCGCGCGATGCTCGGTCACACAAACGAGTTGCGATGGTACCCCAGCAACCCGGGCTGCTGCCCTGGCGAACCGTGTACGAGAATGCGCGGCTTCTGCTCGACGTCAACCGCCGGGCCAACCCGTCAGAAGCAACCGAACCCACCCCTCTGCTGCACGAGGTCGGTCTCGGCGACTTCATGGATGCCTACCCGCACGAGTTGTCCGGTGGCATGCAGCAGCGTGTGGCTCTGGTTCGCGCGCTCACGCTCGGCGCCCCACTCCTGGTGATGGACGAGCCCTTCGCTGCGCTCGACGAGATCACACGGTCAGAGATGCGCTCCATTCTCAATCGCCTGGTGGAGGGTCGGGGCGTGACAGTGCTGTTCGTGACGCACAGCATCGCGGAGGCGGTGGCGCTCAGCGACCGCGTGCTGGTCAGTAGCCCGCGGCCCACGACTGTCGTTGCCGACATCGACATCGACCTGCCGCGCCCGCGTGCCACCAACGTGGAGGACGACGTACGTTTCGTCGAACTCTGCAGCTCCGTTCGGCACGCGCTGCACCAAGGCATGCAGCCATGAGCCGTCGACTGCTGGCCCCGTTCGTGGGCATCATCGGCTTTCTCGCGCTGTGGGAAGCCGTCGTCCGTGTGAGCAACGTGCGGCCGTTCGTGCTGCGCTCGCCGTCTCGGATCGTTGGCTACCTCGCCCGCCATGCCGGCGACTATGCCGGCGCGGCGTGGGTGACGGCCCAGCACGCTCTCATCGGCACGCTCCTGGGCCTCCTCGTTGCGCTGCTGATCGGGTCCGGCATGGCCGCCTCCCGCTTCGCCGACCAGGCAGCCCAGCCGGTGCTGACCTTGCTGCAGGTCACCCCCTTCGTCGCATACATCGCATCTGTGGTGCTGTGGCTGGGTTCCGGAACGCGTCCGGCAGTGTTCATCGTCGCGCTCGTGTGCATGCCGGCATTCGCGTTCGCCACAGTCGACGGCATGCGCAGCGCCGACCCAGCGGCACGCGAACTCCTTGCGTCGGTCGATGCATCGCGCCTCGAGGTCCTTTGGCGTTTGCGACTTCCGTCCGCGATCCCGTCGCTGTTCACCACCGCTCGCTACAACGTCGGCCTTGCGCTCATCGCCAGTTACCTGGTGGAGGGTGGCAACTTCGCCAACCAGGGTCTCGGTGCCATCGGCAAGCGTGCGGCCTCCCTCAACGAAGGTGACGCACTCTGGGGTGCAATCTTCGCCATGTCCATTCTGGGCACCCTCGCCCTTCTCGTGATCTCGTTACTACAACGGCTGGTCATGGGTTGGCATGTCTCGCAACGGACTCGGCCGCGCTGAGCAGGTACGGTGCAACCAATGGCCAACGAGACATCCCCGGACACTTCCCCGCCGGCAGCAACACCCGATCTTGCCGGTTTGCGAACACGAATCGATCAGCTCGATGCAGCGCTCGTCTCGATCGTGGCCGAGCGCCTCGCTGTGTGTCGCGAGGTGGCAGCGGTCAAAGAAGGCTCTGACACGCCCGTCATCCAGCCCGCCCGCGTGCGCGACGTCGTCACCTCTCGCCGCCAACTCGCCATCGAGGCTGACGTCGACGCCGACTTCGCCGAGCAACTGTTCCGCGTGTTGCTCACCGAGACGCACCGCATCGAAGTCGCAGGGCATCGCCCAGATCCCGCGCCCGACAAGCGGGCTGCTCACGACGGGCGATCCGGCCTCGACACCGTGGCCACGCGCGTGGACCACATCGTCATCGCGGTGCCCGACCTTGCCGCTGCAGTCGCCTCGATGACACGCCGCTTCGGGTTTCACGAACTCACGCTGGCCGACCCACGACGCGGCATCACGGCGCTTGCCGCGGGCGGGGTCACCTTCGTGCTCGTTGGCCCCGAAGCCTCCCCCGGCGTTGCCCGCCACCTCGCTCTGCGCGGACCCGGCGTGCAACACGTGTCCATCGAAGTGCTGAATGCGGGTTATGCCCGCGCATGCATCGACGCAGCAGGGGCACCACTCGTCACAGAGGTCACGGCGGACGCCGACGGCCACGAGCAGTTCTTCGCGGCGGACGACCCCACGACGGGCGTGCAGTTGGGCTTCATCTCACGCACAGGTCATCGCGTCGGCGTCGGCACCGCCAACGTGCTGGCGCTGTTCGACACGCTCGCTCCCTGACACACCGCCCGCATGGTGAGTATCGATTCAGAACCCGTTCCAAAGACCGCTTTGCTACGCTCCTCTTTCATGTCTCGCCGTAGGGTCAGCGCGCCCTTTCTCACCGTTGCCTCCATCACCATCGCGTCCCTCATTGCAGGCTGTAGCGGCGACGACACCACCATCGGCAGCCCCGAACCCACGACCATCGCGAGCAGCATCGGCACCGACTCGGTACCGGGTGATTCAGTGCCACCCGACCTCGACGTCATCGCCGGTCAGCCGTTCTCGACCGCCCGCTGCGACGCCAACAAGGCGGCGGGCAAAATCACCTACCTGTCCGGTTACGACTTCACCGCCTCGGCCTCCATCGTCGATGTCCTGGTTGCTCAATCGAAGGGCTACTACGCCGACCTTTGCCTCGATGTGGATGTCAAGCCCAGTTTCTCCACTGAGAACTACCCCCTGATCGCCGCCAACGACGCGCAGTTCGCCTCCGGCGGATCGTTCAGCGAAGTGGTCGACTTTGCCGGCGCCAACGATGCAGGTTTTGTGGCACTCGCGGTCGAGGGACGTACCGGCATCGACGCCCTCATCACCAAGGAGGGTGCGGTGCCAACTCTTGCGGCGGTCAAGGGAAAGAAGATCGGTGTCAAGGGTGCTATCACGCCCTCGGTGAAAGCGATGTTGGCAAAACAGGGGCTCGTCGAAGGCACTGATTACGAGACGGTCAGCCTCGAGGGTTACGACCCCCTGTTGCACATCGAGATCCCCGACATCATCGGCTTTCCCGGGTTCAAGAGCTACGAGCCCAAGCAGTTGGAAGCAGCCGGTATTCCATTCAAGCTCTACGACCCCAGCGACTTCGGTGTCCCTGGCAGCTTCGGGGTGCTGTACACCAATCTCACGTTCCTGGCCGAGCAGCCGACAGCCGCTCAGGACTTCATGCGCGCCACCATGCGCGGCCTGGCCGACGCAGTCGACGATCCAGCCGCCGCAGCACTGATTGCGGTCAATGCCCTCAACGCCAGCGGCAACGCACTGTTCTTGTCTCCCAAGGGTGAGGCCGCTCGCTGGGGTGTCGAGTCCAAGCTGGTCAGCGAGACCGCATCGGCGAAGACGCCGCTCGGCCTACCGCTCGTCGACGAGCTGACCGCGGAGGTTGCTGCGTATGCCGCAATCGGACTTTTCGACGGGGTCCCGCCAGTCATCGACACCATGGTCGATGCCTCGGTCCTCGACGGGATCTACGACGACACCGGCACCGTGATCTGGCCGGCAGGCAGCTAGCTGGTCGCAGAGATCGTCGCGTCGGAGGTCGCCGCGCGTCCCGAGCCGCCAGTTCGAGTGCCGACGGAAATGGTTAGAGGGCGGTGACTGGCGGAGCCGCTACTCGGCGAGAACGGTGCGGGCGTGATCGACGTCGTTCTTCAGTTGGCTGATGAGCGCATCGATGCCATCGAACTTTCGCTCGCTGCGCAAGAAGTTGGTGAACTCGACGCGAGCGGTTTCGGTGTACAGGTCGCCGGAGAAGTCCAACAGGTGCGCTTCCAGCAGCGAATGGTCAGCGTGCTCGTAGAACGTGGGCCGCCGACCAAGGTTGATGGCGCACGCGTGCCGGCTGCCATCCGGGCGGTAGTACCAACCTGCATACACACCGTCGGACGGCACGCAGATGGCGATCGGCACTTCCACGTTGGCAGTGGGAAACCCCAAGAGTCGTCCGCGCTGGTCGCCCTGCACCACGACCCCACGTGCCTCGAAGGGATGGCCGAGCATCGAGGCGGCCAGTTCGACCTGGCCCCCTGCCATCGCTCGGCGAATCGCAGTGGAGCTGATCGGTTCGTCGGGCCCGTCCAACCTAGGGATCAACGGCAGTGGCAACACCTCGAAGTCGCGGAGCGCGCCGAGTTCGCGAAGCGTGGCCACATTGCCCTCGCGGCCGTGACCGAAGTGGAAGTCCTCCCCCACCACGACCATCGAGGCGCCAACGCAGTCCACGAGGATCCGCTGCGCAAAGCTCATCGGCTCTTCCAACGATTGCGCTTCATCGAATTTCACGACCAAGGTGGCGTCGATGCCGGTGGCGGCCAGCAGTTCCAGCTTCTGGTCGAGATCGGTGAGTAGTTGGGGCGCCGACTCGGGCCGCACCACCGACGCTGGGTGACGGTCGAAGGTGAGTACGGCGCTGCGCGCTCGCGTCGCGTGCGCTATCCGACGTACTTCTGCAATGACGGCCTGGTGGCCGAGATGGACGCCGTCGTATGCGCCGATGGTGACAACTGTACGTTCGCCCGGCCACAGTGGAACGGACAGATCGGTGACGACTCGCACAGCGCCAACGCTAGCGGCGCGTCAGCAACCAGCCGCGTCCGCAGCCATCGAGAACGGAATCTGCTTGGAAAGCACAGCGGTGAGATCCGGGCCGATGTATGCCATCAGTTCGGCCGGAGCCGCGGCGTCGCCTGCGTAACCGCGCGCTGCGATCTCATTGGCACCCTTGAAGAACGCCAGCGATTCGGCAACACCGTCGTCGTAGGGAACAAGCACGGCAAGCGCATCGAGTTGGGCGCCGAATTCGGGCATCGTGCCAACATCACGCACCCACTGGGTGACATCGGGCTGACCGCCCAACTGCGCCACCACCTGGATGTTGACAATCGCGTGGCCAAAGGCGTCGGTCACCGCGGCACAGTCGACCGCGCCACCCTGCGCCGCCGAGCCCCCGTTCGTCGGCGCCGGCGCCGGCGAGTCGGCCACTTGCGACCCGTCGGCCAAGGTGCCCGCAACGTTGGGCGAAGCAACCTTGTCGTCGCTGCACGCAGAAAGTAGCCCGGCCACCGCAATACCCACAGCAAGGGCGCGACGAATCATGAGCGAACCATACTCCTGCTCTACTGCGCCAGAACGACAGCCGGTTTCGCTTCCACATCGTCATGCGGCTCGTACATCGCCAGCAGGTCTCCATCGGGCCCCAGGACGGCCCACGGACCGTTGCCTTCGAGCCCAGCGCGCGCTCGGTCCAGCAGCCGGCCATTGCCGACCAACGCCGCTGCCTCTGCGCTGACCGTCACCTGCGGGTAATCGCGCATCGCCTGTGGCAGCGAGAGCAACTCCACCGCGTCTGGACCGACTGCTTCGGCCGCGGTGAAGCTGCCGACGGCAGTACGCCGAAGGTTGCGAAGATGGGCTCCACCGCCACACAGTCGGCCAAGATCGTCGGCGAGCGTACGGATGTAGGTGCCCTTCGAGCACTGCACCTCGATTGCATACACCAGCGGATCATCCGTCGGCGCAACCAGGAAACGGCTGACCGTCACCGGGCGAGCCTGACGCTCGACCTCGATCCCCTCGCGTGCCAACTCGTGCAGCCGCTTGCCATCGATCTTCAGCGCGCTCACCATCGGGGGCACCTGCATGATGTGACCCGTGAGGTGGTCGGTGACCATCGCGAGCACCAGTTCTGGCGTCAGCGCCGTCATGTCAAAGGTGGCGAGAACCTTGCCCGCCGAATCGAGCGTGTCGGTACTGGTGCCGAAGACGACCTCGCCCGTGTACGTCTTGCCCAGATCAGTGAGGAACCGCAGCAGGCGCGTGGACTTGCCGACGCCCACCAGCAGCACCCCTGTGGCATCGGGGTCCAGCGTGCCTGCGTGGCCGACCTGGCGCTCACCGAAACGCCGGCGCAGCATGCCGACCACGTCGTGACTGGTGACCCCCGCAGGCTTGTCCACGACAGCCAACCCGTGCGTATTTGCCGGCTTACGACGCGCCATCACTCGTCGGGTTCGGCATCTACTTCTGGCTCGGTCTCCGGCGATGGCGGGCGCTCTGGCAGCGTGGCCTTGTCGTACAGAATGCGTTCGATGCGCTCCGCGGCACGAATGGAATCGTCGGCCTTGAACGAAAGGATCGGGGTTTTCTTCGATCGCAGTTGACGCGCCACCGAACCCTGGATGCGCACCCGATGCTCTGACAGCGCCTCGAGAATCTCGGCGTCGCCTTCCTCACCCATCAACGAGTCGAAGTGCACGATGGCTCTGTTCATCTCAGGGTCGACGTCGATCGCCGTGATGGTGACCAGCGACAGGCGCTCGTCGTCGATGCGCGTCAACTCGTCGGCAATCACCTCCTGCAAGGAGGTGCTCAGCCGAGCAGAGCGCGGATAGCGATGGGTCGTAGGAGCCGACGGACGGCGGGGCTTACTCACGTGTCCACCCTACCGACAGGGCCGCAATCGGCCGGGGCCAATTGATGTGATCGTCAGACCCGAGCGATTTCGCGCTCTTCGAACGTTTCGATCAGGTCGCCAGGCTTGAGGTCCTGGAAGTCGCTGAGGCCGATACCGCACTCGAAGCCCTCGCGGACCTCACGTGCATCGTCCTTGAAGCGCTTGAGCGACGTGATGGCGCCCTTCCAGATGATGGTGCCGTCGCGCAAGAAGCGCACCTTGCTACCGCGGGTGATCTGGCCGCTGAGCACGTAGCAGCCGGCGATGCCGCCGATGCGTGGCACACGGAAGACTTCGCGGACCTCGGCTTCGCCGGTGACCACTTCCTCGTACTCGGGGGCGAGCATGCCGACCATGGCACGCTCGATGTCTTCGAGCAACTTGTAGATGATTTCGTAGGTACGAATCTCCACACCCTCGGAGGCAGCCATGTCTCGGGCCTTGCGGTCCGGGCGGACGTTGAAACCGATCAGCGTCGAATTGGTGGTCGCGGCCAAACTGATGTCGTTCTCCGAGATGGCACCGACCGCGCGATGCACGAACGCCAGCTTCACTTCCTCACGCTCGAGACGGCGCAGTGACTCCGTGACTGCCTCCAACGAACCCTGCACGTCGGCCTTCAACACGATGTTGAGGGTGGCGACCTCGCCGGCCTGGATGGAGTTGAAGATGTCTTCCAGCTTCACGCCGGTGCTGAGGCGGGCGTCGCCACGCTGCGCCTTGAGGCGGTAGCGCTGCTCGCGGGCTTCACCAACCGTGCGAGCCGTCTTCTCGGTGAGTGCCGAGCGGAACTCGTCGCCGGCGTGGGGAACGCTCTGCAGGCCCAAGACCTGCACCGGGGTGCTAGGGCCAGCGGTCTTGACCTGCTCACCCTTGTCGTTGATCATGGCCCGAACTCGACCCCATGCGCCACCGGCAACGATCGGGTCGCCGACCTTCAGCTCACCCTTGTCGACCAAGATGGTGGCAACAGGGCCACGACCGACGTCGAGCTTGGCTTCCAGCACGACGCCCTTGGCGCGGCCGGTGGGGTTGGCGGTGAGTTCTTCGACTTCGGCGACGGCAGCAAGCTGCTCGAGCAGGTCGTCGATACCCAGGTTCTGTTGGGCAGACATCTCGACGACGATGGTGTCGCCGCCCCAGCTCTCTGCGATCAGGCCGTGCTCGGACAGTTCCGACAGGACACGCTGTACGTCAGCGTTCTCCTTGTCGATCTTGTTGAGCGCCACCACGATCGGAACCTCGGCGGCCCGGGCATGGTTGATGGCTTCGATGGTCTGAGGCATCACGCCGTCGTCGGCAGCAACCATCAGCACGACGATGTCGGTGACCTGCGCACCACGGGCACGCATCTTGGTGAAGGCAGCGTGGCCAGGGGTGTCGAGGAACGTGATCTCGCGACCATCGACATCGACCTTGTAGGCACCGATGTGCTGTGTGATACCGCCGGCTTCACCAGCAACGACGTTGGCCTTGCGGATCTTGTCGAGCAGGGTCGTCTTGCCATGGTCGACGTGACCCATGACGGTGATGACCGGCGCACGCGGCACCTGCAACGTCTCGTCGTCGTCGTCGCTGTCGTCGAACAACGCCTGCAGCTCGAGTTCCTCTTGCTGGCCAGGCTCGACCAGGAGCAGATCGGCGTTGACCTCCAGCGCGAACAGTTCCATCTGTTCGTCGGTGAGCGTCATGGTGGCAGTCACCATTTCGCCGTTCTGCAGCAGGAAGCGGATGACGTCTGCAGCCGTGCGGTTCAGCTTGGGAGCGAACTCCTGGGCCGACACGCCACGCTCCACGATGATGGTGCCCTCGGGTACCGGTGCATTCGTGGCGGTGTAGCTGCTGTTGTAGTTCGGCTGCATCTCGTCGAAGTCACGACGGCGACGAGCACGGCTCTTCTTGCGCGGGGCGCGTCGCTGGCCGTTGGGGCGAGGACCGCCACCACCGCCGGGACGTGCGCCGGGACCGCCGGCACCACCAGGGCCGCCGCCGGGGCCGCCACCAGGGCGCGGGGCGAACCCGCCGCCAGGGCGCGGGCCACCAGGGCCACCAGGCCGGGGGGCAAACCCAGGACGAGCGCCGGGGGCACCCGGACGGGCGCCGGGAGCGCCAGGACGCGCCGAATACGCACCGGTGCGCGGGGCACCGGGGGCACCCGGACGGGCGGCAGGACCGCCCGCACGAAGGCCACCGGGCGGCGGCGGAATCGGCTTACCGGACGACGACATCGGCCGACCGCCACCGGGCGGAGGCGGGATGGGCTTGCCAGAGGTCGAGGTGGGTCGTGCCGGCGGCGGGCCAGGCGGACGGCCAGGCGGCGGGCCGGCGGGGCGACCAGACGCAGCCGCAGGACGAGGCACAGACGGGGCCGGCGCGCTGGATGCAGCCGGAGCCGAGGTGACGTCGGGTCGTGCGGCGGGGCGGGGCGGCTCGCCGGTGGGCCGGCTGCTGGTGATGCGCGCCGGCGAGTCACTGGATGCTGCCGGCGAGTCACTGGATGCTGCGGGCGACTCGGCGATGCTGGGTGCCGGCGCGGCCGACACATCAGGTGCCTTCTCGACCGGTGCTGTGGGTGCGGGTGCAACGACTGGCGGGGTCGCTGCGACTGCAGGCTCGGCGGGTGCCGACGGGGTGGGTGCTGGCGGGGCTGCAGCGGACGGTGCCGAGGGGGGCTCGGCGAGCGAGGGGGCGGGAGCCTCATCGACAGCGGGCGCCTTCTTGGCTTCCTCGACCGGAGCGGCGGCGACCGTGGCCGGCGTGTCCGCGACGGGCGCATCCTTCGCAGGTGCAGTCTTGGGTTCGGCGACCTTCTTGGCCGCCGCCTTCTTCACCGGTGCAGCGGCGGGCGCACCATCGGTCGTAGCAGCGGCGTCGACCGCAGCTGCGGCAGCTGCCTTCTTGGTCTTCTTGGCCGGCTTGACTTCCTCGGGCTGCTCGGGCCGCGTCAGACCGTCACGTTCCGCGCGACGACGAAGACGGTCGGCCTGCGCCTCGATCAGCGTGGAGGAGTGACTCTTCACCCCGACACCCATCACATCGGTGAGGGTCATCATCTCTTGGTTCGTCATTCCGAGCTCTTTCGCGAGCTCGTGTACGCGCATGTTCTTTGCCAAAACCCGTTTCAGCCTTTCGTCGCTGCCGGTTCGTCGTTCGCAACTCCGACGGTCGGTAATTCTTCCATGTTGATGATCAGGTCATCGAATGCGATTCGCAACGCGTGCTCCAGCGGTTGGAGAGCGTCGGGATGCACCGATTGCTTCCATGCCCGGTCGAACGCCTTGCGGCGCCCGGCGGTGTGGAAGCACGTCGAGGAGCACAACCAGGCCCCTCTACCAGCCGCGGTGCGGCTGACAGTGGCGCCATTTGGGCCCACGACACAACGCACGAGATTCGACTGCGGCCGTTGCTGACGGCAGCCGATGCAGGTGCGCAGCGGTGCTGCGGCACGAGTGTCAGACGTGGTCACCACCTGCTTCCTGTGTTGCACCGGCGTCGCCTGTCGACTCGGCCGGTTCGTTGCTGTCGGTGGACGCTTCGTCGGCGCCCACGGTCTCTTGCGCGGCGGCATCACCGGTGGCGGCGGCCTGCTCGCTGTCGTCGTGTGGGGCGGCGGCATCGCCGGCTTCGGCGGCCTGCTCGTTCCACTGCTCCTGCGTGAGGATGGTGCCGTCGGCGGCGTGCCACTCCATCGCGCCGGTCTCGGCGTTGGCCACCCACTCGCCCTCTTCGTAGTCGGCATCGTCGAGGCCGTCGACCGGTTCGGTCTCGCCTCTGATGTCGATGCGCACACCCGTGAGGCGAGCGGCGAGACGAGCGTTCTGGCCTTCCTTGCCGATGGCGAGGCTGAGCTGGTTGTCGGGCACGATCACGTCGGCCTGCGTGCCGTCGTCGCTGATGATGACAGCCACCACCTTCGCCGGCGACAGCGCCTTGGCCACGAAGTCGGCGAGATCTTCACTGAACGGCACGATGTCGATCTTCTCGCCACGGAGCTCGTTGACGACCATGCGTACGCGGCCGCCACGGGCCCCGACGCAGGCACCAACGGGGTCGACGTTGTGGTCGTTGCTCCACACCGCGATCTTGGTGCGGTGGCCGGGCTCGCGAGCGCAGCCGCGGATCTCGACGATGCCATCGGCGATCTCGGGCACTTCCAGCTCGAACAACCGCTTGATGAGGCCGGGGTGCGTGCGGCTGACGACGATCTGCGGGCCCTTGGCGGTCTTGCGCACTTCGACGATGTAGGCCTTCACCCGGTCGCCGGGCACGGGGCGCTCGAACGGCACCTGCTCGGCCTTGGGCAGCAGGCTCTCCACTCGGCCGAGGTCGAGCAGGGTGTAGCGGTCGTCGGCCTGCTGGATGATGCCGGTGACGATGTCGCCCTCGCGGTTTGCGTACTCCTCGAACTTGCGGTCGCGCTCGGCCTCGCGGATGCGCTGGCTCATCACCTGACGGAAGGTCTGGGCGGCGATGCGGCCCATCTCTTCCTTGCGAGGCGTGTCGTCGCGCTCGTTGACCCAGTTGCCATCCTCGTCGACATCGAAGGCGAGGAAGGTGAACTCGAACGTGTCGGGGTTCACTTCCACGACGACCTCGGCCGCTGCGCCCGGACGGCGCTTGTACGCAGTCGCCAACGCATCGACGAGCACATGCAGCAAGGTGTCGACGGAGATGTTCTTCTCGTTGGCCAACATCTTGACCGCTTCGGACATATCGAGGCTGCTCACCGGGCCTCCTCCTTCTTAGTGGCGGCCTTTTCGGCCCTCTCGATGACGGCCTTGTCGGCCCTTCGGTTCTCTTCGCGCCGCTGGCGGCTGGTCGCCGGCGCTTCCTTCGCGCCGCGAGCGGAAGGCTGCGCTGACGCGGCCTTCGGCGGCGCCTTGGACGGCGCCTTCTTGGCGGCCTTCTTGGCGGCAACCGGCTTGGCGCCGGGCTTCGGGGCCGGGCCCCACAGGAACACGGTGCGAGCGCGATCGATCTGGTCGAAGGCCACGGTGCGCTCCTCGATGCCATCTGCCTCGGGCGTGTCGAGCCGGATGGTGGCCGACCGGTCGTCGGCCGAGACGAGCACACCCTGCACCCGGCGACCGACGTTGACCGTGTCGCGTAGGCGAACGGCGATGGTCTTGCCGATCTCGCGCTGGTAGTGCGCCGGAGTGCGCAACGTGCGCTCGAGCCCGGGGCTGGTGACTTCCAGCGTGTAGTGACCGGGCACTGGGTCGTGATGGTCGAACTCGCGGCCGATCAGCCGGGTGGCCAGCGCGATGGCTTCGAGATCGACACCGCCGGTGCTGCCGGCAGGCGTGTCGATGGTGACGCGCAGCGTTCCGCCGCGGAACTCGAGGTCGTAGAGGTCGAGCTTGAGGTCGGCGATGATGGGCGCGACCAGGGAATGCACACGCTTGAGGTTGCTGGCATCGCTCATTTTCGACCTCCTTGCTGGCTCTCGGCTGGCTCTCGACGGTGACGGGACTGGGCCCTAGCAGTGAAGAAGGCGTGGGCCTGATGAGCCCACGCCTCCAGTTCGGTGAACTTCAAAGACCCGCCGAGTATAGCGGCCGACCGGTAGTGTTCGCCCTGCCTTCGGCCGCCTCACGGCGCGCCATGGCAAGAACGGCCGCCTCCGGTGGCCCCCGAAGTGTGACCGCCCTCGAGCGGCCCGAGCAACCGAGGTGTCCAGTGCTGCGAATGTCGACGTTGTTCCTCCGTACCCTGCGCGAGGACCCCGTCGATGCAGAAGTGGCCAGCCACCGCCTGCTGGTGCGTGGTGGCTACATCCGCCGCGCGGCGCCCGGCGGGTTCACCTGGCTGCCGCTGGGCTGGATCGTCTACCGCAACATCGAGCGCGTGGTGCGTGAGGAGATGGATCGCGAAGGCTTCCAGGAAGTGCACTTCCCCGCGCTGCTGCCGCGCGAGCCCTACGAGGCCACCGGGCGCTGGACCGACTACGGCGACAACCTGTTCCGCCTGCAGGATCGTCGCGGGGCCGATCTGCTGTTGGCGCCCACTCACGAGGAGATGTTCACCCTGCTCGTGAAGGACCTGTACAGCAGCTACAAGGACCTGCCGCTGGTGATCTACCAGATCCAGACCAAGTACCGCGACGAGGCCCGACCCCGCGCCGGCCTCTTGCGCACCCGCGAGTTCGTGATGAAGGACAGCTACAGCTTCGACATCGACGACGAGGGGCTGGAGGCCAGCTACCAGAAGCATCGCGTGGCGTACCAGCGCACGTTCGACCGGTTGGGCTTGCCCTATGTCATCGTCTCGGCGATGAGTGGGGCCATGGGCGGCTCGGCCAGCGAAGAGTTCCTGGCACCGATGGCCGTCGGTGAAGACACCTACGTTCGTTGCACCTCGTGTGACTACGCCGCCAACACCGAGGCCGTGCGCGTCGCTCCCCCGTCCACAATTCCATTCGAGGGTCTGCCGTCTGCACTGGTTGTCGACACCCCCGACACGCCAACCATCCAAACCCTCGTCGACCTGTTCAACGGCCGTGCCGACCTGCGCCGCGACGATCGCGAGTGGCTGGCATCGGACACCCTGAAGAACCTGGTCGTCAAGCTCAAGTACCCCGACGGCACCGTCACGGCACTCGCCATCGGCGTTCCAGGCGACCGCGAGGTCGACATGAAGCGGCTGGAAGCGCAGGTCTCGCCTGCCGAGATCGAACCGTTCAGCGAAGACGACTTCGCCAAGAATCCGCACCTGGCCAAGGGCTACATCGGGCCCGGTTCGTTGGGTGAGGACAAGCCTGCCGGTATTCGCTTCGTGGTCGACCCACGCATCGTGGACGGTACGCGCTGGATCACCGGCGCCGACGCCCACGGCCGTCACGTGAAAGACCTCGTGATGGGTCGCGACTTCACCCCGGACGGAATCATCGAGGCGGCCGAAGTCCACGCCGGCGACCCGTGCCCCGACTGTGGTTCGCCGCTGGAGATGGCCCGCGGCATCGAGATGGGCCACATCTTCCAGCTCGGCCGTAAGTACGCGGAGGCCCTTGGGCTGACGGTGCTCGACGAGAACGGCAAGACCCGAGTGGTCACCATGGGCTCGTACGGCATCGGCGTGTCACGCGCAGTTGCCGCTGTTGCAGAACTGAACTGCGACGAGAAGGGCCTGGTGTGGCCGGCGGAGGTCGCACCCGCCGACGTACACATCGTGGCAACCGGCAAGGCGAACGACCCTCAACTGCCGGCGGCAGAACTCCTGGCCGCCGAGTGCGAAGCCGCGGGTTTGCGGGTGCTGCTCGATGACCGCGTCGGCGTGTCGCCCGGTGTGAAGTTCAACGACGCTGAGCTCCTGGGTGTGCGCACCATCATCGTGGTCGGCCGCGGTCTGGCCGATGGTCTGGTCGAAGTCAAGGATCGGCGCACCGGCGAGCGTGTCGATGTTGCCCTCGCCGACGTCGTCACCAATCTCGAGGGCAGATAGGTACTTCTCGCGATTCTGTGACCTTCGGCCCTGTCATTCTCGACGCGTGCAGCAAATCATTGCGACATGAAACTGCTGCTCATCGAGTCCACTGTCGGAGACGGAACCGCGATCGGAGCGCACCTCGCGGCCGCCGGCCACGAGGTGCTGTCCTGCACGGATGAACACGGCGGCCCCTGCCGCGGCATCGATCGGCATGCCGACTGCCCGTTGGAACAGCACATCGATCTGGCGATCGTCGCTCGCGACCCAGCGGGCGCACACACGCTCGCCGAGATGGGCTCGGTGTGCGCCGCCCGCCACCGTGTGCCGATGATGGAACTCGATCCGCAACAGGTCGACAATGAGCTACCGAACGTGAGCGCCACGTCGGCACTTGCCAAGCGCACGACCGAGCTCGGCTATGTGACAGCGGTCCGCGAGGAGTTGTCGCATCTCCCGGCGATCGTCGAAGTGGATCGCACCCCGCACCGCATCCAGGTCAGCGTCCAGGTTCCCGCTCGTTACGACACTCCGCAAAAGATGTCAGCCATTGCCGACCGAGCCCGCCACGCCGTGCGCCAGCACGATCCGTACGTGAACAGCATCGACGTGTCGGTGGGCTGTTACCCAGACCCTGGCTGATCCCGTGCGGGACCAGCCAGGGTCTGCGCATGTCAGCTGAAGCGGGCCAGGCCCTGGTCGATCACGACACGGTCGCCGACCGAAGTGGTGAACACAGCCTCGCCGTCGCCCGTACGCCACATCCGTACCGTCAGTGCGTCGCCGGGCATCACCGGCGACGAGAAGCGACCCTCGATGTGGTGGAAGCGGGTGACGTCGTTGTCTGCCAGCGCCCCGAGGAGTGCACGACCCGTGAACCCGTACGTGCACAGGCCGTGCAGGATGGGACGGTCGAAGCCACCGATGGCCGCGAATGATGGGTCGGTGTGCAGCGGGTTGCGGTCGCCCGAGAGGCGATAGACGAACGCCTGATCAGGCGACGTCTGCAGCGTGACCTCGTGGTCGGCAGCGGTGTCCGCAGGGGGCGCGTTCTGTGCACCGCTCGGGCCGCGATCGCCTCCCCAGCCGCCTTCCCCACGGATGAAGACAGCGGAGCGTGTGCTCCACAGCGGCTCACCATCGACCGACTTCACCTCGTTCTCCATGACCACAACGGCAGCCTTACCCTTGTCGTACATCGCCACGACGCGGTCCTGCGTGGTGGCCTGTGCCTCGACGGGGATCGGGCGGTGCAGCGTGATCGCCTGCGAGCCGTGCACCAGCAGCGCGAAGTTGAACGAGCCGATCTGGCTCATCGCACTCGCTCCCGGCGAGGCTGTGCCCGAACCGGCGACCACCGCGAAGGTCGGAAATACGACCTGCTGGGTGTTCTGCGTGTTCTCGGTGGTGAAGGGCAGGTCGGCCTGCCCGGCCCCAATGCCGACTGCGTACAGCAGGGCATCCTTCGACGACCACGAGATCGAACGAACGTCGCCAGTGGCGCCGACAGCGTCTGGATTCAGTGCCATCGGAGATCAGCCCTTCACCTGCGGCTGGGGCCAGCCACCGGGCTCGCCGTTCATTCCCGAGTTCGGGCGAGTCTTGGAGAGCATGTCGGCCACGATCGGGCCCAGGAGCGTGGGGTCATCGACAGGAGCGTGCGTCTGCCCGCGAACCCAACCTTCGGCGACGGCCAGCAGCTGTCCGCTGGCCTCGAAGACCCGACCGGTCACACCCGCTGATTCCTCGCTGGCAAGCCAGGTCACGATGGGGGCGATCCAACGCGGCGAACGAGCCTCACGAGCCTCATCCGTCTCGGGTGCCGGCCCGAGGCCCTCGGTCATACGGGTCAGCGCCACAGGGCCGACGGAGTTGACGGTGACGCCATAGCGGGCAAGTTCGAGCGCGGCGATGTTGCTGAACGCTGCGATGCCGGCCTTGGCGGCGCCGTAGTTCGTCTGGCCGGGGTTGCCGTAGATGCCGCTGACCGACGTGGTGTTGATGATGCGACCCGAGACCGGCTTGCCGGCCTTGCTCTGCTCGCGCCAGTAGGCAGCGGCCCAGCGGCTGGGTGCGAACGTGCCCTTGAGATGCACGTTGATGACGGCGTCCCACTCTTCTTCGGTCATGTTGGCCAGCACACGGTCACGCAGAATGCCTGCGTTGTTGACCACCACGTGCAGATCGCCGAACGTCTCGACGGCAGTGTTGATGAGGCGCTGGGCACCCTCCCACGACGACACGCTGTCGCCATTCGACACGGCTTCGCCGCCGAATGCCTTGATCTCCTCGACGACCTGGTCGGCCGGGCTGAGGTCGCCGCCGCTGCCGTCGACATTGCCACCGAGATCGTTCACGACGACCTTGGCGCCGTGGTACGCCAGGCTCAGGGCGTGCTCGCGGCCGATACCGCGACCTGCTCCGGTGACGATGGCTACTCGGCCTTCACACAGTCTGCTCATTGGGACCCTCTCATTTCAGGACGTTCGATTCGACGGGCGTACACCCGCCGGTCCCCGCATCATAAGGTGAGGGGCATGTGTGACTGCGAGCCGACGCGCCGGGAAGCAATCGGAAAGGTCATCGCCGTTGGTGCGGCTCTGGTGGCGGGCAACGCGGTGTCGATGTCGACACCCACCGCGCAGGCGGCGCCGCCCGCGGTACCCGCGGTGGAAGTGATGCCCGGTCTGTCGATCTACCCGCGAGATGCCTGGGGTGCCGACCTGCCACCCAAGGGGCCGATCTACCCGGAGAAGCCGCAGTTTCTGCTGATCCATCACACGGAGAGCCCCAGCAACTACAAGAGCGCCCGAGATGTCATCCGCAGCGTCTACGCCTACCACACCGGCCCCGACAAGCGATGGAGCGATGTGTGCTACCAGTTCTTCGTTGGCCACGATGGCGACGTCTGGGAGGGCCGGTCCGGAGCACTGGGCAGCCCGGTCGTGGCCGACGCAACCGGCGGCAGTCAGGGCTTCGCGCAGCTGGTCTGCCTGCTCGGCACGTTCACGTCGGTACCGCCCACGACGGCCGCGCTGACCGCGACGGCGAAGCTACTGGCCTGGTTGGCCGATGCCTACCGCATGGACACATCACCGGGCGCGACAACAACCTTCGTGTCGCGAGGTTCCAACAAGTTCAAGTCTGGCACCGTCGTGACGACGCCGATCATCGCCGGCCACCGTGACATGACCTACACCGACTGTCCGGGTAACGCCTTCTACCCCCTGTTACCTCAGGTACGCAGTCAGGTGATCACGGAGCGCGCCGCCTGGAACGGCGTGCTGCGACCCGCTCGCCGCATGGGCACGGTGAAGCTGTAGCCGCTGCGCCGTAGCCTCTCGGGCGTGGCCGACTCCCCTGCTCCCGTCGATGTACTCATCGTGGGTGCGGGCCCCGCCGGAGCTGCAGCTGCCATCTGTCTACGTCGCGCTGGGCGCTCGGTCGTGGTCGTCGACAAGGCGACCTTTCCTCGTGACAAGTGCTGTGGAGATGGATTGACGACGCTGGCATTACGTGAACTCGAGCCGCTGGGCCTGTTGCCCGAGCACGTTGCGAACTGGCAGACGGTGACGCAGGCATGGCTGCGATCACCCTCTGGTCGCGAGGTCTGCCTGGAGATGCCGACCGGTGGCATTTTCGCGGCGACGACGCCGCGGCGGGAACTCGACGCTGCGCTGGTGCGCCTAGCGGTGGAGGCCGGGGCAGACGTGCGCCAGGGGCACGCACTCAGCGACCTGCGCCTGCTGCCCGATCATGTCGCTGCAGATGTCGATGGTCTGGGCACCGTGACGGCCCGCTACGTGATCGCCGCCGATGGAATGTGGTCGCCGGTGCGCAAACTGATGGGCCTGGCCGAGCCCGGCTACCTCGGTGAGTGGCATGCATTTCGCCAGTACGCCCACGGTGTCACCGGTACAGCAGCCCAGCGGCTGTACGTCTGGTTCGAACCCGACCTGCTACCCGGCTACGCATGGAGCTTTCCCCTGCCCGACGGCCGGATCAACCTCGGTTTCGGCGTGCTCCGCGACGGCACCCGCACCGGGAAGGCGATGAACGCCGATTGGGCGGGTCTCATCGACCGGCCGCACATTCGCTCGGCGCTCGGACCCGATGTGGTGTTGGAGGATCGCGTCAGTGCGTGGCCGATTCCAGCGGGAGTGGACAAGGCAGTGCTGTCATGCGATCGAGTCCTCTTCGTCGGCGACGCGGCGCGGGTCACCGATGTGATGACCGGCGAGGGCATCGGTCAGGCCGTGCTGACCGGCCGGCTGGCAGCGGAGGCGATCGTTGCGGGTGGCGCACTCGACCCAGATGCGGTTCGCGACGCGTACGACACCGCCGTGCGCTCCCACCTGTTCGCCGACAACCGCATGTCGCAGGTCCTCAACGGCTGGCTGGCGCGTCCGCTGCTGGCCCGGGGGGCGATTCGCCTCGTCGGCATCTCCGGTTGGACCCGCCGCAACTTCGCCCGTTGGATGTTCGAGGATGAACCCCGCGCCGTGCTGTTCACGCCTCGCCGCTGGCACCGCAGGTTCTTCCACCGGCAACCCCCCTACCCCACCATCCCCTAACCCGAGTGCCACACAGCCTGTGCGAGTGCCGCGCAGCCTGTGCGAGTGCCACAGAGCCGTGCGAGTGGGTACTCACACCCCGGGGTGCGAGTACCCACTCGGATCACCGTCAGGCCGCCACGGCCGAACGCACCCGGTAGAGGTCCGCAAGCTCGTCGCAAATCGCATTGATGTCAACGAGGTCGAGTTCCGTCACGCGTTCAACCTGCCACCCGACTCGATGGCATTGACGGTCCCGTCGCTTGTCACGCGTCGTCCCGTCAAGGAGCAGATGATCAGGATGCACGTCGATTTCGACTCCCCATCGAACCGACGGCACAGCCATGTCGAGCGTGATCCGTCGACCGCCCGGCAACAGCAGCGGCTCGACCTGGGCCACGACCGGCACGCCTCGAGCTCGTAGCCCTCCGGCGATGACGACCTCCGGGTGCGAATCCGCCGGTCGACCCGATCGCGCCATCAGGGTTGCGATGAACCGCTGCGACCCGGGCCGGGCCGGATGGGCGAGTTCGCGCCCGATGGCACCCAGCGTGGACATCGAACACCTGCCGTCGTTGAGCAGCTGATCGACGACCGATCGATGGTTCAAGGCACTCAAGTCAACTGCGAGGTCGAATGCCAGCCGGGCGCCGCTTGCAATTCGAATGCCGTCGCCTCGAACCACGACGTGACTGTTACGGATCTTTGTGCTCTGTCGAATGACGACGCCGTCGAAGGGCCCGATGTGGGTGCCGTGCGGCACGCAGAACTGCACCTCCGAGCCGGTCGGCAGCCGTCGAAGCGACATCAGTCTTCCGCCGGAAGGACCTGTCACGAAGCCCCGCGGATACGCCATCGAGAGCGCAGCGCAGTGCGCCTCCAAGGTGAGTGGGCTGGTTGCAATATGAAACACACGCTCGTACATCGGCTCGAGCAAACCACCCTCCACCGCAGCATCTCGCTGGCGGCGGCTGATACCTGTCGCCGCCAGCGCCGAGCCCGTGGCCATGCCGTGGTGGTTACGAAAATACAGAAGCGCTTCCTCAGGAAACATCGTCATCATCAACCTCGAAGGTCGTGGGATCAAACGGGGGGAAGCCATTTGGCAACATATCCGTTCCTCGCCGATTCGGTTCGGCGGATTGCACGAGCACAACCTTCGAGTGGGTACTCGCACCCCGGGGTGCGAGTACCCACTCGGACGGGAAGCCCGCACTCGCACTGACCGCGACCCACTCGCACTGGTGGCGTGGCACTCGGGTCGGGGTGGCGGGGATGGTGGGAGTACGGTCGCGGCATGGCTCTGCACACTCGACTCACTGACCTCCTCGACATCGAACACCCGGTCATGCTGGCTGGAATGGGTGGCGTCAGCTACCACCGACTGGTCGCCGCCGTCAGCGAGGCCGGCGGCATCGGCACCCTCGGTGCCAGCACCATGAGCGAGGATGAACTACCCGAAGAAATGGCCGCCGTGCGCGCCGCGACCAGCAAGCCATTCGGCGTCGACCTGCTCACCGCCATGCCTGGCCAGGTGGAGAAGGGCATCCAGAGCGTCATCGACGGTGGTGCACGAATCTTCGTGGCCGGGCTCGGTGTACCCCGCGAGGCCATCGACCTGTTGCATTCGAAGAACATCCTCGTCGGCAGCATGTGCGGCAAGGTGCGCCATGCAACCAGCGCCGTCGCCAGTGGCGTGGACTTCGTCGTCGCCCAGGGCACCGAGGCTGGTGGCCACACCGGCACGGTGGCAACGCTCGCCCTCATACCACAGGTGGTCGACGCCGTGGGCGACAAGGTCCCGGTGGTCGCTGCCGGCGGACTGTTCGACGGACGTGGTTTGGTGGCAGCACTCGCTCTCGGCGCCGATGGTGTGTGGATCGGTACTCGTTTCATCGCCACTCACGAAGCCCGTGCGGTTGCCGGTTACAAGGAAGCGCTGCTGGGCCTGGCCGAAGACGGCACCGTGATCAGCAAGAGCTACACCGGCAAGACCTGCCGCGTCGTGCGTACGGACTGGACCAACCACTTCGAGCAGCACCCAGAGGAACTGCAGCCCTTCCCGCAGCAAGCCATCGCCAGCATGAAAGCGGGGGTCAACCACCTCGGCGGTGCGGATGGGCTGCAGGTCGATTCCAGCCGCGAGTTCATGCCCTGCGGGCAGGGCGTCGGCGCCATCAACACGCTCGAGTCGGCGGGTGACATCGTGCGCGGCATGGTCGCCGAGGCCGAGCGAGTGATGGAGCAGATTGCCGCCATCCGCCGATGAGTACCGCCGACACGGTGATAGCCGAACACGTCGCAGCCGTCTGGGCCGACGATGTCGTGCCGATGTTGCACGAGTACATCCGCATTCCGTGCGTCTCACAAGCGTTCGACCCGGACTGGAAGGAACACGGATTTCAAGACGAGGCGACGGAGATGATCCGTGCGTGGTGCGCGGCGCGCACCATCGCCGGACTGACCGTCGAGGTGCACGAACTTGCCGGCCGTAGCCCACTGATCGTCGCTGAAGTCCCCGCATTCGCAGGCGGGCCCGCCGACGACACCGTGCTGCTCTACGGCCACTGCGACAAGCAACCGGAGATGGTCGGCTGGCGCGATGATCTCGGCCCATGGAAGCCGGTGATGGAAGGCAACCGTCTCTACGGCCGCGGTGGCGCCGACGACGGCTATGCCGCCTTCGCCTCGCTCCTGGCCATCGAAGCCGCACAACGAGCCGGCACTGCGCATTCACGGCTGATCGTGCTCATCGAAGGCAGCGAGGAGAGCGGCAGCCCCGACCTTCCCGCCTACTTGGATGCCCTGGCCGACCGCATCGGTTCGCCGACGCTCGTGCTCTGCCTCGATTCCGGGTGTCTCGACCATGAACGGATGTGGGTCACCACGTCGCTGCGGGGCCTCGTCGGCGGCGACCTGCGCGTCGACATCCTCACCGAGGGAGTGCACAGCGGCGAAGCCAGCGGCGTCGTCCCGTCGTCGTTCAGGATTCTGCGCACACTCCTCGACCGAATCGAGGACAGCGCCACCGGCGAGATTCTGCTACCCGAGCTGCACGTCGAGATTCCCGCCGACCGCATTCAGCAAGCGCGCGACACGTCGGCCGAGTTTCCGATCGGCGGCCACTTTCCGTTCGTCGACGGTGCACAGCCGATGGTGCACGATCCCGCCGAGCAACTGTTGGCCCGTACATGGAGGCCATCGCTCAGCATCACGGGCGTCGATGGCATTCCTCCGGTGGAACTCGCCGGCAATGTGTTGCGGCCCCAGACCACGCTGCATCTCAGTGTCCGGCTGCCACCGACCTGCGACGGCGAACGAGCGCTGGCAGCGCTGGAGGCCGCACTCACCGCCGACCCACCGTACGGCGCACGGGTGCAGTTCATCGGCGGTCATAGCGGCCCGGGCTGGAACGCCCCGACCTTCGCACCGTGGCTACAGACCGCGCTCGACGAATCCAGCACCATCGCCTTCGGTCGGCCCACGCGAGCCTTCGGCGAGGGTGGTTCGATTCCGTTCATGGGCATGCTCGGCGAGATGTTCCCCGATGCCCAGTTCGTCATCACGGGTGCGCTCGGGCCCGGGTCGAACGCACATGGGCCCAACGAGTTTCTTCAGGTCCCCACTGCGATCAAGCTGACTGAATGCCTGGCGCACCTGCTTCACGCCCACGCCACTCGATGACCGACCGCTGAACATGATCAAACTATTGCGAAGCAACCGCGACCTGCGGTGGCTCTTCATCGCTCAAGTGATCTCGTTCATGGGTGATTGGTTCTCCTTCGTCGCGGTCACGGGAATGATCAAGGACGCAACCGACAGCGAGTTCCTCGTCTCACTGGCATTCGTCTCCTTTTCCCTGCCGTCATTTCTTGCATCCCCGATCGCCGGTGTCACCGTCGACCGTTACGACCGTCGCAAGCTGCTGTTGATCGTTTCGCTGCTGCAGACGTTCGCCGCGCTCGGACTGTTCACCGCGACGGACAGCAACATCTGGCCGCTGTTCGTGTTCCAAGGCATCATCAGTTCGTTCGCCGCGTTCGTGAAACCGGCGATCGATGCCGGCGTACCGAACCTGGCCCGCAACCCCGAAGAACTGCGGGTCGCCAACGCGCTTTTCGGCAGCACGTGGGGTGTGATGCTGGCAGTGGGTGCAGCGCTCGGTGGCGTCTTCAGCCAAGCCTTTGGTCGCGAGGCCGCATTCGCCGCCAACGCAATCTCGTTCCTCGTTGCGATGGGAATCTTCGCGTTGATTCGCCGACCCATGCAGCAGCCACACCACGCCAACCGCCCAGCGATGAAGCCGTTGGCAGACATCTCCGAGGCAATCAGCTACGCACGCAAGGACCATGTGGTGCTGGCACTCATCGCCAGTAAGTCGACGTTCGCCATCGGGGCAGGCACGGTGAGCCAGCTGCCCGTGTTGGCGACCAACGTGTTCGGATGGAGCGACGGCGGTACCGGCATGTTGCTGGCGGCTCGCGGTGTGGGCGCGGGGCTCGGGCCGCTGATTGCAGCGCGTTTCGCGAAGGGCAGCGTGGCCAAGGTGCTACAGATCTGCGGACTGGCCGGGATCGCATTCAGCGCGTCGTACCTCGCTGCGGGCTGGTCACCGGCGATCTGGGTGGCGGCCTTCTTCATCGCGTTCGGCCATCTCGGTGGCGGGGCGCAGTGGACGCTCAGCACCTACGGGCTGCAGATGCGTACGCCGGACCACATCCGTGGCCGAGTGATGGCGGGCGACTTCGCCATCGTCACGCTGATCATGAGCCTTGCCGGGCTTGGCGCCGGCGCGCTCTCCGAGATCGTCAGCGTGCGCTGGACGATCACCGCGTTCGCAAGTGCAGCGGGTTTCGCCGGCATCTTCTACGTCGCTCTCACGCGTCCGATCATGCTGAAGCTGCGCGCCGAGGAAGCCAATGCCGAGCTAGGCGAACGACACGCTCACAGCTGAATTGATGGTGACGGCGTCAGCAGCTTGCTTGGCGTGGTAGCTGCTGCGAGTGAGCGGACTGGCCTCTACATGCCCGATGCCCAACGACTCGCCAAGCACCTTCCATGACGTGAACTCACCGGGCTCGGCCCAGCGGGCGACGGGCAGGTGGTTGGACGTCGGTCGCAGGTACTGCCCGATGGTGACGATGTCGACACCGATTGCAGCGACGTCGTGCAGCAGCCCAGCAATCTCGTCTGCCGTCTCACCCAGGCCGAGCATGAACCCGGTCTTGGTGGTCATGCCTGCCGCCTTCGCTCGCGCCAGCACGGCCAGACTTCGGGCATATCCGGCGTTGGGACGCACTGCGCGCTGCAGCCGGGCGACGGTCTCCACATTGTGGTTGAACACATCGGGGCGTCCAGGGCCAGGGGCGAGAAGCAACCCGAGCGATGTCTCGTCGCCCTTCGCATCGCTGACGAGCGTCTCGATGACCGTGCCCGGCCGAGCCTCGCGGATGGCCGCAACGCACGCTGCGACGTGAGCAAAGCCCCCATCGATCAGATCGTCGCGCGCCACCATCGTCAGCACGGCGTGGGACAGATTCATCTCGCGGATCGCGGCAGCGACTCGCTGCGGCTCGTCGACGGCTGGCGGCAGTGGCTTTTGGGTATCCACGAGGCAGAAGCCACATGCGCGCGTGCACCGCTCACCGAGCACCATGAATGTCGCGGTTCCGTCGGCCCAACAGTCGCTGAGATTTGGGCAGCCGGCTTCCTCACAGACGGTGATCAGTCCGTGATCGCGCACTGTCTTTTTCAGCGCCAGCGCCTCGTTGCCGATGGTGACCCTGGGCCGCAGCCAGTCAGGCTTGCGCGTGCCGATGGCGAGACCGTCGGTCACCCCGGCCTGCTCGAGACGAGCGGCCGTGCGTTGACCTGTGACGGGCAGTACGCCGTGGTCTGCTGCCTTGCGCACGATGCCGCCAGGACCTTCCCCGCGCGAGAACGGTGACAGATCGTCAGGTCGGGTCTTCCACGCAACGTCTTGTCGTTCGACGCGTCGATCGAGCGGGCCGCTCCCCCACAGATCGCCGGCGCGGCGAGCAACGATGTCGGCGACAGCCGCAAGATCGACGTCGATGCCTTCCTCGACCAACGACGTCACCGGCTTGTCACCGATACCACAGGGCACGATGTAGTCGCGCATGTACGCCATGTCGGTGCGCACGTTGAGCGCGAACCCGTGCATGGTGCGGCCGTGTGCAAGACGCACACCAATGGCACAGATCTTGCGCGGGTCGGGACCACTGACGCCCACCCACACACCTGGATATTCGGGAAGGCAACCCACGTCGGTCACGCCCAATTCAGTGAGCGTGCCCACGATCAGTTGTTGGATCGCTCGCACATGGTCGCCGGCGCCAAGCGCGTTGGGCAGGTTGACGATCGGGTAGCCGACGAGTTGACCGGGTCCGTGATATGTGACGTCGCCTCCGCGCCGAACGCTGACCAGTTCGGCCCCCACCATCGACGGTGCCACCTTGATGTTGGTGGACAGGTCGGCTCGGGGACCGTGGGTGAAGACATGGGGATGCTCGAGCAACAGCAAATGGTCGCCCGACCCGCGCTCGAACATCGCCTGTTGTAGCGCCAGTGCCTCGCGGTACGGCACCCTGCCGAGCCACCGCACATGCAGTGTCACGTCGTTGGTCGCCACGGAGGTGTCAGAGCTCCTGCGACCAGTCGCGAGTCTCGAGCAGCTGCTTCACCTTCACCAGGAAGCCCGCGGCGTAGGCACCGTCGAACGCACGGTGATCCCAGCTCATTGCGAGGTTGCCGACAGGGTGGATGACGATTGCTTCGCCACCGTCGGCCAGGTTGGCGACCACGGGCTTGCGCACGATCGCGTCCGTCGACAAGATGGCGACCTGCGGCTGGTTGATGATCGGCATCGTCAGCACACTGCCCGCCGAGCCGTTGTTGGTGATGGTGAACGTGCCGCCGCTGATCTCATCGGGGCTGAGCTTGCGGGTTCGGGCACGATTGGCGAGGTCGTTGATCTCGCGGGCGATTGCACGCAGGCGCTTGGTGTCGGCGCTACGCACCACCGGTACGAGCAACCCCTGGAAGTCGAGGTCGACAGCGATGCCGACGTCGATGAAGTTGTGCACGATCAACTCGCTCTCGCCGACGCTGGCATTGAGATACGGGAACTCGACGAGTGCATCGACGATTGCACGGGTGATGAACGGCAGGTAGGTGAGACCGAAACCTTCGGTTGACTTCCACTCCGCCTTGACCTTGCTGCGGGTGACGTCGACGTTGGCGAAGTCGACCTCGACCACGCTGAACGCGTGCGGGCTGACACTCTTGCTCATCACCATGTGGCTACCGGTGACCTTGCGGATCTTGCTGAGCGACACGGTGGAATCACGCTCACCCGAGACCACGCTCGGCGCGGGGGCGGCCGGGGTGGCGACCGGTGCAGCCGCCGCGGTGGCGACAGCAGCAGGAGCGGCCGCAGGAGCAGCCGCAGGAGCTGCCGTCGCTGGAGCGGCAGTGGGGGTAGCGGTGAGCTGCTTACCGTCGATGAAGTCCAACACGTCGTCACGGGTGATACGGCCGCCGGGGCCCGTACCTGTCACGTCGTCGGGATTGATGCTGTGCTCGGAGACGAGCCGGCGCACCACCGGCGACAAGAGACGATTGTCGTTGCCCAAGGCCTCGTTGTCGACGGGCGCCGGGGACGCCACGATTTCGGCGACGGGGGCGGGAGCAGCGGCTGCAGGGACGGGCGCCGGGGTCGGGGCCGGCGGAGCCGCAACGACCGGGGTCGGTGGAGCCGCAACGACCGGGGCCGGCGCAGCCGGCTCGACTGCCGCTGGCGTTGCCGGCTCGACTGGCGGAGCGGGAGATTCTGCCTGCGTCGGTGCCTCGTCGGTAGGCGTTGAACCGACGGCATCGCCCACGACGGCCCGTGACGCATGCTGTGCGAACTCGCCCTTGC
>DAORTY010000039.1:0-26371 GCA_035432905.1 Ilumatobacteraceae bacterium
CGTCGCTGACGCGCACCGAGTTGTTGGCGTTCTGGTACTGGATGCTGAAGCTGTCCGAACCATCGAGGTCCATGTCGAAGCCGGCGTCGCGCAGCACGCGGGCCTTGCGCTCTTCTTTCACCTTGCACCAGATGAACTCTTCGACGTCGGGGTGATCGACGTTGAGAATGACCATCTTGGCGGCGCGACGGGTCTTGCCGCCGCTCTTGATGGTGCCGGCCGACGCATCGGCGCCGCGCATGAAGCTGACCGGACCGCTGGCGGTGCCACCACCGTTGAGCAGCTCGTAGCTGCTGCGAATGTTGGACAGGTTGATACCCGAACCGGAGCCACCCTTGAAGATGGTGCCTTCCTCGCGGTACCAGTTGAGGATGCCGTCCATGGTGTCGTCGACGGCGAGGATGAAGCAGGCGCTGGCCTGCTGGGGCACACCCTTGACGCCGATGTTGAACCACACCGGGCTGTTGAACGCCGCACGCTGGGTGACGAGGATGTACTTCAGTTCGTTGGTGAACGCATCGGCCTCGGACTGGTCGGCGAAGTAGCCGCCCTCGCTGCCCCAGACCGTGATGGTGTCCGCCACCCGGTCGATGACCTGACGCAGCGACCATTCACGCTCGGGCAGGCCCAGCGTGCCGCGGAAGTACTTCTGGGCGACGATGTTGGTGGCGTTCAGCGACCAGTTGGTGGGGAACTCGACACCCAGCTGCTCGAAGGCAACAGTGCCGTCCTTCCAGTTGGAGATGCGCGCATCACGGTGCTCCCACTCGACCTCGTCATAGGGGTGAACGCCCGGCGCGGTGAAGTGACGGGTGATTCCGATTGAGAGGCGATCCGGCGCCAGTGACATGCGGTACTCCTTGAGACGACTTGATGAACGACTTGATGAACGACTTGATGGGTGAACGACTTGATGGGTGAACGACTTGCGACGTAGGCCGAAACGAACTGTGGCGGAACGAACGAGCCCACCGCAACCACAACATGTGGTGTGCACCATGCCCCCAGGGCGCAGAGCACCACAAGTGGTAGGGAGGATTACAGCACTGTAGTTACACCCGTGTCAATGACCAACCTGCTCGCGACACCCTTCTTCACATTGAAATTCTGCATCACCGCAGGTGACGTGGCAGGCGGTGCAAGGGACACAGGTTCGGGATTCCTTGCCCACAGCGAACCACCATCAGATTCTCGACCAAACGAGCGCCCTCTGGTGACCCGCTGCCCATCCGCGCCCTCGCACCGCTGCCAGCTACGCCAGACACATTACGGCGACTTCCCTGTGGGGAGGAAGGGGTACAACCGTGTGAATTACTTTCCCGAGCGTTGCAAAACCCTGTCTGAACAGGGGATGAGCACAACACCGCTTCTCCACATATCCACAGCCTGGCGAAATCCGAGGAAAACCACAGTGGCGGACCCGCTCAGCCGGTCGCCGATTCCACAGAAACAGGGATGCCGTTGAGGACAGCGGTGCCACTCAGGGGGTCCATCGCCTCGTGATCGGCCAGGACGTTGCTGTTCACGCCTGCGCGTTCGGCGGCGATGCGCATGTTCGTTCCCGGCTGACCATGCCCCCAACCGTGGGGCAGGCTGACCACACCCGGGCGAATCGAGTCGGTGACCTCCACGGCTGCATCGACGGTGCCCACCCGACTGGTCACGCGAGCCACGCCACCATCGGTGAGGCCGTAGCGCACGGCGTCATCGGGGTGGACGTGCAACGTGCAGCGCGGCTTGCCCTTGACCAGGACCTCGATGTTGTGCATCCACGAGTTGTTGCTGCGCAAGTGACGGCGACCGACCAGGACCAGTGGCTGCTCAGCGGCCCGCGAGGCCTCGAGCATCGAACGCTCGAGACGGTCGAGGTCGCCGACCAGCACTGGATGAGCCAACTCGATCGCGCCGCTGGGTGTGCGCAGGATCTCGGGCAGCCGCGGCTCGAGCGCTCCGAAGTCCACTCCATGCGGATTGGCCCGCAACAGCGCGACGCTCGCGCCACCGGGGTTGGCGCCGAACGCCGCCCCGAACGGCCCGGTCTGCAGCATGAAGTCCAGCATTCGCACGGGCCCAGGCTCGGCCCCCAACGAGGCAACGATCTCGTCGGCGTCTCGACCATGGATCGGCGAGTTCGCATCCTTCACGGAACTGCGCACCATGCCGGCCACGCCAATCTCATCGGCAACCGCCGGCTCTGCATCCGGGCCGAGGCCAGCGGCGATCATCCCGAGTTTCGCCAGGATCTCCCACTCGTCGGGCTGGCCCTCGTCGAGCGCCAACACCGGATCGCTGTAGTTCGCAACGTTGCGAATTGCGAACTGCAACAACGCGATGTCGTAATGGCCTCGCTGCAACTGTGACGGTGGCGGCAGGATCACATCGGCGTGTCTGGTGGTCTCGTTGAGATACATGTCGACGCTGATCATGAACTCCAACTGGCCCAACGCCTCGTCCAGCTGTGCGCTGTTGGGTGTGCTGAGCACGGGGTTACCGGCGACGGTGATCATGACCTTCATGCCGGCATCGCCCGCGCCGGTGATCTCCTCGGCCATGGCTGCTGCGGGGTACTCCCCCATCACCTCGGGCAACTGGCGAGCGACGGACTGACCTCTGCCGATCGAAAAGCCCTTTCCCGTACCCGACGTGCCGCGTGTGGTCGGCCCACCGGCGACGGGCATCGAGAACATCGCGCCGCCACGTCGGTCGAGGTTGCCGGTGACGATGTTGACGACATCGATCAGCCACGACGTGACCGTCCCGAAACCTTCGGCACCCATGCCAGTGGTGGTGGTACCGACGCGCCCGTACACGCTGCCGCTGGCAGCGCCGGCGAGGTCACGGGCGAGCGAGCGAATCTCCTGCGCGGTCAGGCCCGTGGCCGCAGCGACAGCCTCGGGCGTGAACGGAGCCACGGCAGCAACTACCGTGTCGAGACCGTCGAGGAGAACGGCGACGTGGTCACCAGGGGCGATCAGCCCATCAGCCGCGAGCGTGTTGACCATCGCTGCCAACAACAATGCATCAGTGCCAGGCCTGATGGGCAACCAACGGTCGGCCTCCTCGGCGGTACGACTCCGGCGTGGATCGACGACGACCACGGTGCCGCCACGCGCCCGAATTGCTTCGATGCGCCCAGGGAAGTCGGGCGCCGTGCACAGGCTGCCGTTCGACGCATAGGGGTTCGCGCCCATGATGATCAAGAAGTCCGTGTGGTCGAGGTCTGGAACCGGCACGGAAACCGCAGTACCGAACACGTACGCGGCAGCGACCTGGCGGGGCATCTGGTCGACGGTCGAGGCGCTGAACCGGCGACGGGTGCCCAGCGACTGCAGCATCGCGCGGTTGTAGAGCAGCGCCGACAGGCTGTGCGCGCTCGGGTTGCCCAGGTAGACGCCCACCGATTCGCGACCATGGCGAGCCATCAGGTCAGGAAGCCGATCGGCGATCACAGCCCACGCCTCGGCCCACTCGACCTCCTGGTGCACGCCGTTGCGCTTCACGAGCGGCTTGCGCACACGATCGGGATCGTCGTGAAGTTGCTTGAGTGTGCTGCCCTTCGGGCAGATGAAGCCGTGGCTGAACACGTCGGCTTGATCGCCACGAATGCGCGTGACGGATTCGATGCCGGCAGCGTCGCGCTTGACCGTGATCTCCAACCCGCACCCGGCCTCGCACAGCGGGCACGTACGAAACGCCGTACGAGTCGTGGTGTCGTGGTTGTCGTGTTCCTGATCGTCGTGTTCAGTCCCCATGGGTGGCATCATTTCACCTATGCGGCGACTCTTCCCCCACTCAGACGACATCGTCACCTTGCGAGAGTGTTATGACGTTCCACGCCCGCGGCCTTCGGATCGGCCATGGGTGGCGTTGTGCATGGTGGCCGGGCTCGACGGGTCGACGGTGGTCGATCGAAGCTCACGCGGACTCTCCAACCCCACCGACCAAGAACTGTTCCTCACCATGCGTTCCTTTGCCGATGTCATCCTGGTCGGTGCCGGCACAGTGCGCGCCGAGGGATACGGGCCACCTCGACTGCCGGGGCAACGCATTGCCATTGTCTCGCAGTCGGGCAACTTCGATTTCGGCTTGCCGCTGTTCACTTCCGGACAGGCATTGTTGGTGATGCCGACCGACGCTCCTGAGGTACCGGTGCCGTCGGTGCGTGCCGGTATCGGTGGGGTCGACATCGCGGCCGCTCTTGCCCAACTCGATGCCGACGTCGTGGAGGCCGAGGGTGGCTCCATGCTCAACGGCCTGTTGGCCGCAGCCGATCTGATCGACGAACTGAACCTCACCATCAGTCCTCAGATCAGTGGTGGCGCCGGCGCACGCGTGACGAGCGGTGCTCCGCCGCTCTCACATCGAATGACGCTTGCTCACGTCTTGGAGGACGACGGCTTTCTGTTCACCCGATACGTACGCGCACGCTAGGACACGGACTGCGCCATCACCGCGATGTCGAGCACAGCCACCGCGTGCAACAACGCCTCGTCGGCCGACAACGTGGGGCCAAGCTCGACGATGAACGACATCGCGTCCGGCACAGTGGTGCGCACCCACGTCGCAGCAACACCGGTGTAGGTACCGCCAGTGACGCTGAGCACAGGCAACCCGGTCAACGCCGCGTAGCGGTCGCGCAAGGGACCGTCCTTGCGGCTCGACGGAGAGATGCGGTTCAGGTCTTGGTGATACCAGAGCGTGAGGTGCGGCACGATGCGAGTGGTGAAGGCGATGAACGCCTGAGTCTCGGGTTCGCTCGCAGGCCCCGTGCCGCTGTACTCCCAGTCTCCGAATTGGGCAACCTGCGTCCAGTCGTGCGGAAAATTGCGGTTGAGGTCAACCCCATTTCCGTTGTGGCGCTCGGCGTTGGCCACACCGTCAGGGTTGATCGAGTCGATCAACCACAGGTCGATGTCGGGCGGCAACTGCAGCGTGCGCAAGTCCTGCAGGATCGACAGGCCAGCAGTCTCATTGCCGTGAATCACACCGACCACCAGGATCACCGTGCCGCCACTCGTACCCCGATGACTGGCCACGATCGGTCGTCCCTGTGCGGAATGGCCGATGACTTCCTCACCCAAGAAATCGTCGGACGACGAGGTGCCGATGGGAGATGGCACCGTCGTGTCGGGCTCCGTCGTGGTGACCGCTGTCGTCGCGGGGATCGTGGTCGTCAGTTCGGTCGTCATCGAAGTCGTGGTGGGCACAACGGTGGTGGCAACCACCGTTGTCGTGGGAACCGTCGTGGTTGCCAGGGTGGTGTTGGACGCCGTGGGGCTGCTGGCGGCGTGCGTGCCGCACGACGCCAACGCTATGAACGAGACAGCACACACAGCGAGGGCATGCCGCGCTGCCCGACGGGTCACGAGCGCTGCAGCTTCTTCAGCAAGACCAGCTCACGTTGGAAGTCGGCAGCCGCGTCGAAGCCCTTGTAGACACTGGCGAAGCGAAGGTAGGCCACCTCATCGAGGCGACGCAGGCGCTCGAGCACTTCCACGCCGACGACCGCAGTCGGGACTTCCGGCCCCCGCAGCCGCACCTCGTCCTCGATCGCCTCGCCCACCAGGTCGATCTGCTGGGCGGTCACCGGGCGCCCCTTACATGCAGCACTGATCCCCGCAATCAACTTCAACCGATCGAAGGGTTCGCGGCAGCCGTTGCTTTTGACCACTGTCAGAGGCACCTCTTCGAGACGCTCGTAGGTGGTGAAACGGTGAGCACATGCCAGACAGGAGCGACGCCTGCGGATGGCCGCGCCCTCCTCAGCTTCGCGCGAATCGATCACCTTGGTGTCGTCGACGTGGCACTTGGGGCAGCGCATGGCACAGCACGCTACCGGCCGACATCACGGCAGCGTAATCAGCTGGCCAACCTGCAGCGAGGCGCTACCGAGCGTGGCGACCAGCGCGTCGACGTAGTCGACTTGTGACGCACCGCCACGCAACTGATCGGCGATGGACCACACCGTGTCGCCCGGTTGCACGACATATGTACTTGCTGAACGAACCGCAGGGATGGAGGCAGGTGCACCCCCGCGGTTCGCCAGAACACTGCCGGCGCCGATGGTGAGGGCGACGAACACGGCGCTGAACACCACTGCGACCAGGACACGACGACGAACGAAGACCTGCGTACTGGGCCGATTGTCGACCCGCCTGGCCGGGCCCGCTGCATGGCCGCGCGACAGGCGAGCCGGCAGGACAACGGTGTAGGAGTTGAGTGCTGCGGCCATTGGGCAATCCTTTGCAGAGAGGGTGATCGAACAGGTGTTGGACGAACGACTGTTCGTAGTCTGCACGAACAGTCGTTCGACGTCAACCCCGAGGCGAACATTTGTTGCACGAACGGGTGTTTGACCTGAGCAGCGAACAGGTGTACGCTGCCCACATGGCCGAAACACTCACCGCCCGCCAACGGGGCATCCTCGACATGATCGAAACCAGCATGCGAGAGCGTGGCTATCCGCCCAGCGTTCGTGAAATCGGCGAAGCGGTCGGGCTCACCTCTCCCTCCACCGTCCACAGCCACTTGGCGTCGCTCGAGCGCATGGGCTATCTCAAGCGCGACCCAACCAAGCCGCGCGCCATCGAGGTACGTTTCGACCCGTCATCAGGTGCCGCCATCGAGCGCCGCCCAGTTCGCCACGTACCCCTCGTCGGTGATGTCGCCGCCGGCACCGACGTGTTGGCGCAGGAGAACGTCGAGGAGCTGTTCCCGCTGCCGGAAGACTTCACCGGCGATGGCGATCTGTTCATGCTCCGGGTGCGTGGCGACTCGATGATCGAGGTCGGCATCATGGATGGCGATTTCGTCGTTGCTCGCGCGCAGACCACTGCCAACAACGGTGAGATCGTGATCGCCGGCATTCCCGGTGAAGAGGCCACGGTCAAGACCTATCAGCGCAAGGGCAACACGGTCACGTTGGTTCCCGCCAACCCTCGCCTGCAGCCCATGGTGTTCACCGACAACGAAGTACAGATCTTCGGTCGCGTGGTCACCGTCATGCGTCGCCTGTAGGCGACACACGGCCAGCGCCGGTCACAGTTGCGGCGCGCCCCACCCTGGCCCCGCCGGCGGTGCCGTTGGTGCTGGCGGTGTCGGTGCTGGCGGTGTCGGTGCTGTCGGTGTCGGTGCTGTCGGTGTCAGTGGTGCTGGCGGCGCAGTTGGGTACGCCGAAGGTGCGCCGGGCATGGTCGGCTGCGTCGGCCACACCGGTGCACCCGGCACCGGTTGCCATGCCTGCGACGAACCGATCATCGGCGGGGGTGTCACCTTCGTCCTGCGCAGGCCCAACAGGATCAACAGTCCACCCAACAGCACCCCTACCGCCACAGCGCCGCCCCCAGCAGCGAGCATCCCAGCAGCGTCGGCGTCAGGCTTGCCGCCCACAGCGATGGCAAAGTCCGTGTCGTCGCTGGAAACAGTCAGTCGATACGTGCCCGGTGCGGTGATGTTCACTCGCTGGTAGCCCTGTCCGGCGAACGACCCCACGGAGTAGGTCGGAGTCGTCGTAGGAGTCAGGACGGCCGCCTCGTTGTTGCTGTTCAACAACGTGAGGGTCAGGCCCGGCAGCTGGCCATTGGTTCGTAGATAGGAGGTGCCGCCTGCTTGGCAGTCGCCGGCGACCGACCCAATGGTGCCCTTGGTCTCGATGTAGATGGTGAATGTCGCCGTCTTGTCGAACTCGAGGGTGGTCGTGCAGCCAACTGGCGCGCGGGCGAAGCTCTTCACGGTCTTTTCTTTGGCGGAGCCGCTGAGTGCGACCAGCGCCACACCCGCCCCGATACCGAGCACCGCAACGGCAATTCCAGTGAGCAGCAGACCTTTACGCCGTCCGCCAGGTGCGGGCGCCGCAGCGACAGGCACAGTTGGCGCATACCCGTACTGATACTGCGGCACCGGAGTTGTCGGGGGCGGTGCGCCCGGCACTGCGAACGGTGAGGGGTACTGTGCCGGCGGGTCAGGTTGATACGACATCAGTGGACTCCCAAGCGTGAAGCGACCAGTTCGATTCTGTCGTCAGGTTGTACCACGGCAGCACGCACGTTGTGTGCACCACCCGCTCCGTAGAAATCGCCAGGGCTGACCAGGGCTCCGCCCTCGCGAGCAAGGCGTTCTGCGAACTCCCAGCCGTCGTGGGCATCGAACCACAGGTAGAAGCTGCCCGCGGGCATCGACACCTCGAGTCCGGACCACGCCGACACGATGTGCGCAAAGCGTTCTAGGCGGTGACGGTAGCGATCGCGCTGTACCTGCACGTGGGTGTCGTCTGCCAGCGCTGCGATTCCCGCCGCCTGCGCCGGCCCAGGCACCATCATCCCCACATGCTTGCGAACTTCCTTGAGGTAGTCCACCAACTCTGGGTCACCGGCGTAGAAACCCACGCGTACCCCGGCGAGGTTCGAGCGCTTCGACAATGAGTGCACCGCAACGACGCCCGCGTGGCCCGACTGCAAAATGGTGGTGGGCGCACCGTCCCAGGTGAACTCGACGTAGCACTCATCGCTGAACACGGGTACATCGTGAGCTCGACCCCACGCTGCCGCCGCGGCCAGATCACTGAGCGCACCAGTCGGGTTCGACGGACTGTTCACCCACAGCATGAGTGCACGCGCCGTATCCGCAGGATCGATCGCGGCAAGGTCGATGGAACCGTCGGCGGCTGCGGGCACTGGTACGCCGCGGCAACCGGCCAACGTCGCACCCATTTCGTACGTGGGATATGCGACCGCCGGATAGAGCACCGTGTCGCGCCACGGGGTGCGCAGTTTGAGGTACTGCGGGGTGGTCGCGACGAATTCCTTGGTGCCCACGCACGCCGCAATTTGGGCGATCGGTACGTCGACGTCGAAACGGCGTTCGAACCAACCGCGGATGGCTGTGCGTAGTGCCTCGCTGCCGATGCTTGCCGGATAGCCACGCTCGCTGTTGCTGTGACCCAGCGCGTACAGCACCTCGGGAGGCGGTGGGTCGCACGGCGTGCCGATCGACAGGTCGACCACACCTCCGTCGAGAGCACCGGCCAGCGGGGCCAGCCGATCGAGTCGGTCGTACGGATACGGCGGTGGGACGAAACCGACCTGACCGTCGAGTGCGTTGCTACCTGCGTTCTTCATGCGTTCCCCATCCTGCCCGATGGCTGGCCGTGGCGCCCACTACGACCGTCACTCAGGTTCGACGACGAACTCGCTGAGCCGACCGACGGATGCGTCGGCCAAACGTGCACGCACGCGCACTCCGTCGGTGTCATGAAGGGTGGACACCACTTCGCCCTCACGGTGGATCGCCGCCAAGACATCGCCGCGCTCGTAGGGAACCAGCAGCTCCACGACTGCGGTGATGGACCGTAGGCGGTCGCCCAGAACCTCCAAGAAGCGCTCGACCCCCTCCCCCGTCTGTGCGCTCAACGCCACGGAACCTTGGTGGCGGGCCTGCAATTCGCCAGCAACTTCGGGCGCCACATCGACCTTGTTGAACACCAGCAGTTCAGGCACCTTCAACGCATCGATCTCGCCGAGCACCTCACGAACGGCATTGATCTGCCCCTCTGGGTCGGGTGCCGCACAGTCGACCACGTGCACCAGGAAGTCGGCAAGGCTGGCAACTTCCAGCGTGCTCTTGAAGGCCTCCACCAGACCGTGTGGCAACCGCCGCACGAAACCCACCGTGTCGGTCAGCAACACTGGCTCGCCACCAGGCAGCGACAATCGCCGAGTCGTTGGGTCGAGAGTCGCGAAGAGACGGTCCTCGACGAGGACGCCCGCTTTCGTCAGTTGGTTGAGCAGGGTGGACTTGCCGGCGTTGGTGTAGCCGACGATGGTCACCGCGGCCAGGCCACTGCGGCCACGGCTCTTGCGCTGCAACTGGCGGGTGTGTTGCAGTTCCCTGAGGTCGCCCTCCAGCTTCGTGATGCGCCGCATGATGCGCCGCCGGTCGACTTCCAGCTTCGTTTCGCCGCCACCGAAGCGACTGCCCACGCCGCCTCGCTGCTGCGAAAGGTTGGCCTTCGCACCACGACGCAGACGCGGCAGGCGATAGCGCAGCAGCGCCAGTTCGACTTGCGCCTTGCCCTCCAGCGTGTGCGCATTCTGAGCGAAGATGTCGAGGATGACCGCAGTGCGGTCGAGGGCCGTACGGCCGAGTGCCTTCTCCAGGTTGTACTGCTGCGCCGGGCTGAGCTCGTTGTCGAAGACCACCGTGTCGGCGTCGACCGCGAGACACATGTCGCGCAACTCGTCCACCTTGCCCTTGCCGATGTACCAGGTGTGGTCGGGAGCGTCGCGGCGCTGAACGACGCGACCGGCCTCATCGGCGCCTGCAGTATCGATCAGCAGTGACAGTTCGTCGAGGCCGGCCTCGGTGTCCTCATCGGTGTGGCCCGGGCGAGTGACGCCCACCAGCACGATCCGTTCACGCTTCGTACGCTCGATGAGCGTGGCGCCAAGTGCTTCGTTGTAAGGAGAGTTCATGCCGTGCCTTTCAACATCTCAGGGCCGTTCCACGTCGGGGTGCGCTTCAGGGCTGTGTCATTCATCGACGTCCACGAGGACGGTTGCGATGTACTGCGCCGGGCCGATCAAGGTGACGCGTCCCGGCAGCGGATGGTGCAGACGTACCTTCGCATCACCGCCGTCCATGTGCACCACGATTTCTTCGACCGTCGCCGGAACGAGGCCCCACGCGCTGGCCGCCCACGCACTAGCACAGGCGCCCGTGCCACACGCTTCGGTGATGCCCGCGCCGCGCTCGTGGACACGCATCGTGATGGCGTGTGGCTCCGGCCCTGGCTCCACGATCTCGAGGTTGACGTACGGCACCAACTGGCCGAGCGTCAACAGATCGACCACGCCGACCTCATCGACACCGACGACGGCGTGCGGGTTACCCAAGCTGAGGTGACGCACCGGCCGCATCGGATCCGTGCCGATGGCGTGCCAATCGTCTGGCTCGGCGATATCGACCACCGCTCCCATGTCCACCGATGCATTCACGACTCCGGGCTGGTCGGTGGCCGAAATGGTGACCAGTCGATCGCCCGCATCCGTGAGAATCAGCTGATCCAGCGTGTCGCCACCGCGCATCGCAAGCGCCTGCGCGAAGCAGCGAACACCGTTACCGCTCATCTCCGCACGTGACCCGTCAGCGTTGTAGAGCACCATCTGCGCTGCGTATCCCTCGGCACTCTCGCCAACGAGTAGGCCATCGGCGCCAACACCACGACGGCGGTCGCACAGGCGTCGAGCGAGCGCGGGCAGGTCGGTGACGTCAGGATGAAAGACGACGAGAAAGTCGTTGCCCAGTCCGTGGTGTTTGGTGAGTGTGAGCTGTGTCATGTCGAGTGCAGAGCAGCCAGGACCTCGGCAACGGGGTCGTGTTCGATCTGCACCCAGCGTATGCGAGGGTCGCGTCGGAACCATCTCTCCTGACGGACGGCGAACTGCCGTGTGCGCTGTATCACCGACGCCACCGCCTCGTCCAAGGACAGCTCGCCCTCCAGATGCGCGATCAGTTCCTTGTAACCGAGGGCCTGACGCGCGGTACGTGACAGGGGCAATGGTTCCACCACCAGGCGTTCCACCTCGGCAAGCAGCCCCGCCGTCATCATCCGGTGCACTCGATCCGCGATGCGAACGGTCAGTACCTCACGTCGCCACCGCAGCCCGACCTGGTCGAAGTCGACACGCGGGTACTGGTCGATCCCGGGACCGAAGGAACTGAACGGACGTCCGCTCCCGATCGTGACTTCCAGCGCCCGCACTACTCGGCGCTCGTTGCTCGGCTCCATGCGGCTGGCCGCCAGAGGATCCAGCTCCACCAACTGACGGTGCAGCGCCGCGCTCCCCTCGTCGGCCGCTCTCGCTTCCAATGCCGAACGGACATCTGGCCACCTGCCCGGTATCTCCATCGGGTCGGTCAGCGCCCGCAGGTAAAGGCCTGTACCGGCGACCAACACCGGCTGCCCACCCCGCTTGTCGATGTTCCCCAGCGCGGCCCGCGCTGCCAATTCGAAGTCGGTCACCGCGAACTCGTCACTGGGTTCAGCGAGGTCGATGCCGTGGTGCGGCACGGCTGCGCGGTCCGCAGCAGAGGGCTTGGCCGTCCCGATGTCCATTCGGCGATACACCTGCATTGCGTCCACCGCGAGGATCTCGGTGCCAGGACGGGCGAGCGCATACGCCATCGCCACATCGCTCTTCCCCGACGCCGTCGAGCCAAGGATCACGAGCGGCCGGATGGACGCGTTGCTCACCCGGCCGACACGGAGATGCGGCGCTTGTGCGCAGGCTCGGCCACCAACTCGACGAACCGCCCCATCAGATGATGAGGCGCAGCTGATGTGATCTCGACCAGCGCATAGGAACCCGTGCGCAATGGGCCCGTGGGAGCGAAGTGAACGAGTTTGTTCTGTCGGGTTCGGCCCGACAGCACCGACGGGTCCTTCTTGCTCGGCCCTTCGACGACGACTTCCTCCACGCGACCGATACGAGCCTGGTGCTTGAGGAGGGCACTGTGTTCCACGACGACCCGTAGTCGCTGGAATCGCTCGGCGACGACAGCAGCATCCACGAACTGGTCGATCATGCCCGCTGCCTCCGTGCCGTCTCGTGGCGAGAAGACGAAGGTGTACGCGTAGTCGTATTCGGCTGCCGCCGCAACTTCCAGGGTGCGCTGCAAGTCGGCCTCGGTCTCACCGGGGAAACCAACGATGATGTCGGTGCTCACGGCCAGATCAGGCACCGCCGCCCGGGCCTGCGCCAACCGCTCGAGATAGCGCTCTGCGCTGTAGCCACGATGCATCAACGCGAGCACCCGGTCGCTGCCGGACTGCAGCGGGTAGTGAAGGTGCTCGCACATTGTCGGGCTGCCCGCCATGGCGGCGAACGTGTCCGGGCGCATGTCCTTTGGGTGCGGGCTGGTGAAGCGCATACGACGCAACCCGGGCACGGACCCGACCGCCGTGAGGAGATCTGCGAACAACGGCCGCAGCCTGGCCTGGGTGTCGCCACCCTGACGAGCTGCCAGTTGGATGTCGCGACCATAGCTGTTGACGTTCTGGCCGAGCAGGGTGACCTCGGTGACGCCGTCGGCAACCAACGATTGCACTTCAGCGACGATGTCGTCGAACGGCCGACTGATCTCGACGCCGCGGACTGCCGGCACGATGCAGAACGCACAGTTGTTGTCGCAGCCGATCTGAATCGTGACCCACGCGTTGTAGCCCGTATCGCGTCGAGCGGGTAGGGCACTGGGGAACATGGCGTGATCGTCGAGCACCGCAGCGTCGAGAATCTCGGTGATCTGACCGAATTCTTGCGACTCGTTCACCAGTGCAGCGGCGCGGTGGACGTTGTGCGTCCCCATCACGACATCGACCCATGGCGCCTTGCTCGCAACCAGGTCTCGATCCTTCTGAGCCAGGCAGCCCGACACGACGATCTGGCGACCCTCGCGTTCGCTCTTCCAGGTGCGCAGCCAGCCCAGCGTGCCGTACAACTTGTTGTCGGCATTCTCACGGATGCAGCAGGTGTTGAGCACGACGACATCCGCATCATCCTGATCGGCGACCGCGGTGAGACCGTCTGCGTCGAGCAGACCCGAGATGCGCTCGGAGTCGTGTTCGTTCATTTGACACCCGAAGGTGTGCACGACGTAGCTACGGCCCATGTCGAGCAAGGCTAGCTGTGGGTCGGTGCTGCCCACTCTGGCGACATGGGGTTGAACGCAATCTCCCACAGGTGACCATCTGGGTCGGCGACGTAGCCCGAGTACCCGCCCCAGAACACCCAGTGCGGGCTCTTGGCGACCGAGCCACCCACCACTGCCCAGGACGCGACCGCGGCGTCGACGAGTTCGGGAGTCGCCAGGTTGATGGCGAGCGACACGCCGCGGAAGCCACTGCCCTCGTCGGGCACCGTGGCATCGAGTGCCAGTGCTTCGCGACCGAACAACCCGAGCACCACCGAACCGACCTGAAAGAAGCTGATCTCGTTCTCCGAGCCACTGAGCCGTTGCCAGCCCAGTGACTCGTAGAACGACGTAGATGCAGCGACGCTTCGGACCCCGAGCGTGACGACGCTGAGGTGCTGCGGGACCGACACGGCCGACTACAGCTCGATGGGCTGCTCGTCGGCCGCCGAGAAGCTGGGCTCGGCCGGTGCGTTGGCATCGACGCCGATACCCGCCTGCACACGGACCTTCTCGGAGACTTCCACCATGATCTCGGGGTTGGCGGACAGGAAGTTCTTCGCGTTTTCGCGACCCTGACCCAGCTGCTCACCCTCGTAGGTGAACCATGCACCCGACTTCTTGATGATGGCCATGTCGACAGCCATGTCGAGCAGCGAGCCCTCGCGGCTGATTCCCTTGCCATACATGATGTCGAACTCGGCCTGGCGGAAGGGCGGGGCCACCTTGTTCTTGACGACCTTCACACGGGTGCGGTTACCCACAACTTCCGTGCCGTCCTTGATGCTCTCGATACGTCGAATGTCGAGCCGCACCGATGAGTAGAACTTCAGCGCTCGCCCACCGGGGGTGGTCTCGGGCGAGCCGAACATGACACCGATCTTCTCGCGCAACTGGTTGATGAAGATCATGATGGTGTTGGTCTTGTTGATATTGCCGGTGAGCTTGCGCAGCGCCTGGCTCATCAAGCGGGCCTGCAGACCGACGTGCGTGTCACCCATCTCACCTTCAATTTCGGCACGAGGCGTCAAGGCTGCCACCGAGTCGATGACAACCACATCGATGGCGCCCGAGCGCACCAACATGTCGGCAATCTCCAGCGCCTGCTCACCCGTGTCGGGCTGGCTGATGAGCAGCTGGTCGATGTCGACACCGATGGCTCGTGCGTAGGTGGGGTCCATGGCGTGCTCAGCGTCGATGTAGGCACAGATGCCCCCGTTGCGCTGCGCTTCGGCCACGACGTGCATGGCCAGCGTGGACTTACCCGAGGACTCTGGCCCAAAGATTTCGACGACGCGGCCACGAGGCAGGCCACCCACACCGAGCGCCACGTCGAGTGCGAGGGAACCCGTCTGGATGGTCTCGATGCCCATCGTGGTCTTCTCGCCCATCCGCATGATGGAGCCCTTGCCGAACTGCTTGTCGATGGCTGCCAGTGCGACATCCAGTGCCTTATTTCGATCGTTGCTCACAACTGTCTCCGTTTCCTGCCATACCCGTGTGGGTGTCGTTGGTGAGGACCGTTGCCGGCCCCGATTGGGTACCGCAGCAACGTGTGTGAACGCTGCGGTGGTGAGTGGCACCGTACGAAAAGGGTGTGACAGAGTTCCCGGGAAGGGTGCTGCATCCCTGTTGTTGACCGTACGAGTGGTACTACGAGTAGTGGTACGTGTGTTCGAACAACAGGAGTGTAACTACGAACAGTCGTTCGATCAAGCATCCTCGGCAAGAAATTGCTGCTCGGCCACAGCGATGCCGGCTTCGATCAATTCCTGCTCGGTCGGTGGGTGCGAAAGCAGGTCGACCGCCAGCCAGACCGTGTTGGTGAACGGGAACATCAGCACTGGAATCACGATGGCCCCGCCGATGAACCCGAGGGTGAGTGCCGTCACAGGAAAGTCCGGAGCGGTTGCGATGAAGGCGACCACCATGCCAATACCCAGCACCGCGAACGTGATCACAGCATTCAGCGAGATGGAACCCAGTTCGAACCCAACCTCGCGGCGCCACCTGATACCGCAGGTGCGGCACCGGTCATAGCGCAGGATCCAGCGGTGAACGAATGTACGGCGGCTCCCGCAGTACGGGCATTTGAGGACGACTGCACGCCGAAACATCTTCATAGCTGGCGGCAATGGACGATTCATACCCCCTATGGTATAGAACTCGTGGCTGGAATCCGAAATACTCTCCCGGTGCGACGAACCCTTGCCGGCTTGCTGTTCGGCCTTGCCTATGCCTGTGCGAGCCTGTCGATCGCGGGCTTCCTCCTCCAGCGCTCCGCGTTCGATCCCGGCAACTCAGCCGACGCCGCCGATGTGATCCTGGGTGACTCGGAACTCAGGACGGAACTGATCGATTTCATCTCCGACAGCGTGGTCACACAGTTGAACGGCCTGGTCGACCCTGCAACCATCCGCGCCAACGTCACGGCCGTCGCCGGCCTGCCAGAAGGGCAGAAGTTGCTCGCCGGCATCATTCACGATGCACATGCCCACATGATCGGTGACCAAAAAGGACCGGTCAAGATCACCGGAGCCCAACTCGTTGGGATCGTGCGCGACGAGCGGGCGGCGGCACTACCGACGCTGATCCTGCCCGTGCCAGAGGTCACTGCGCTGGTCATTGCCAACCACACCCTCGACTGGCTGCTGCCCATCGCGCTCATCGGTACCCTCGCATTCGCCTTCCTCGGTTTCACGGCGCATCCCGAGCGCAGTGCGTTGCTCCACAGCCTGGCCCTCGGCCTCTTGTTGCTTGCGCTGCTGGCACTGATACTCGGCTACCTCGTTCCCAAGTTCCTCGTGCCAGCGCTGAGTGACAGCGTGTGGACACACATACCGGCGCGCCTTGCGGACGATTCGCTCCCGCTGCTGATCGGGTTGGAGTTGATGCTTGTCGGCAGTGCGCTCGCACTTCTGGCTGGCACGGGCATGATGCGCCGTCGGCGGCGCTGGAGCACCCCGGTCAACACCTACCGGTACAGCGAAGAGCGCCGCTGGAGCTAGCGCCCCGATGACCACACAGAGCAACCTGCGCCCCGACGACGTGCTCTCGCGGAGCTCGGCACTCTCACGGTCGCTCGGCCTTCGAGCCGACGAAGCCGAGGCGCTGCGCGAACTGCCTGCCGCGACCATCAGCGACGTCACTGAGGCCGACCTGTGGCGGATGGTCGTGCCGACCTCACTCGGCGGCCACGGGTTAGGCCTCCACACCCTGGCGAACAGTACGCGCCTTCTCGCCCAGGGCTGCCCGGCATCGGCATGGACGATCTCGTTCCTGGTGATGCACAGCTGGCTCCTCACCAAGTTCCCCGCGGCTGCCCGCGCCGAGTTCTTCACTCGCGAGCAACCCTGGGCGCTAACTCCAGCGCCGCTCGCCCCCACCGGCACCGTCGACGCCGTGGATGGCGGCCTACGAGTCACGGGCCGCTGGGAATGGGCCACGGGCGTGCAGCACGGCGAATGGGTGATGGTTCATGCGGTCCAAATGGCACCCGTGTTGGCGACACACTTTCTCGTGCTGCCCGTCGCCGACGTCCGCGTCGACGACGTCTGGCACACCTCGGGTATGCGTGCAACTGGTAGTAACGCAGTCGTGGTCGACGACGTGTTCGTTCCGTCGCATCGCACCATTCCCTCTGCGGCCCTCATGTTCGGCGGCGACCACCTCGAAGGTAACGGCATGGCGGGTCTGCCCGTGCCACAGGTACTCGCGCTGATGGCCGCCGCTCCCGCAGTCGGTGCCGCCGAAGCAGCGGTCGAGCTCTACCGCCAACGCATGACGGGTCGCGTGTTGGCTCACTCGATCGGTGACAGAGCCAAGGATCAACCCGTCATGCAGGCCCGGCTGGGAGCGATCATCGCAGAGCTGGCGGCGATGCGCGCCAACTGGGACCGGGCCATTGCGCGACTCATGGACGTCGACGACGCCCATCCGATCACACTCGACGAGCGCATCGACCTTCGCCTGGCCGCTGCCCATACTGTGCGATCAGCACGCAACATCATCTCCACGATCGGCGACTGCGGCGGTGCGTCGATGTACTTCTCGGGCTCACCGTTTCAGCGATTGCAGCGCGACGTGGAGACCCTCAAGGGCCACGTCATCTTCGATTGGGACCGCACCACCGAACTCGCCGGCCGGGTTGCTCTCGGTCTGGAGCTACGCCCGGCCGACATGGTCTGAACGGCGAGTTGGGGGTCAGGCGGTGAGTTCGTCGACGAACTCGCCGAACACCGTGGCGTAGCGCATTGCATCGTCATCGGTGTGCAGCACCGAAATGAGCCACTGCTCGTCGAGCCCGGGTGGCAACAACACACCACGGTTGATGCCGTGGATCCACTGAGCAAAGGCAAGGTCGAAGTCGGTGGCCTTGTAATCGCGGTAGTTGCGGATGGGCTCGCGTGCCCAGGTGATGCATCCCTTGGCACCGAATTGCACTGTGTGCGCCGGAAGGTTCGCCTCCGCGATGATGCGATCGCATGCATCGAGCAGACGGCGATTGCGGGCAATTGCCTCATCGATCGCTTCGCGGGTACACACCTCGGTGAGCACGGCCTTGATCGCTGCCATGCACAACGGGTTGCCGTTGTAGGTGCCCAGATGCAGAACCCTGCCGATGGTGATCTGATCCATGCATTCCTGTGTGCCACCGAACGCACCGACCGGCAGGCCGCCGCCGATGCTCTTGGCGAGGGTGACCAGATCGGGCTGTATCCCGAAGTGGGTGGTCGCTCCTCCGTACCCGGAAGTGATACCCGTCTTGACCTCGTCGAAGATGAGCATCGTGCCGTAACGACGGGTGATCTCACGCACCGCCTCGAGATAGCCCGGCTGCGGCTTGCAGATACCGATGTTCTCCATGACCGGCTCGACGATGAAACAGGCCACGTCTCGATTGCGCAGCACACGTTCGAGCGCTTCTGCATCGTTGTACGGAATGACGATGGTGTCGCCGAGCACGGCGGCTGTGATACCGGCGGTACCGGGAACAGGAGTCGGTGAGTCGGCGGGCCCCGCCATGTCGAGCGGTGGCTTCATCGAGATCATCACTTCGTCGTGGTGCCCGTGATATCCACCTTCGACCTTCACGATCTTCTCTCGCCCTGTCACACCGCGGGCCACGCGAATGGCATCCATGGTGGCTTCCGTACCCGAGTTGGTGAAGCGCCACATCGGCAGGCCGTACCGCTCTGCGAGCAGTTCGGCCACCTCGGCGTTCATCTCGCACGGGGTGACGTACAGCGTGCCGTTGTCCAGTTGTTGCTCGACCGCGCGGCGCACGGCGGGGTGACAGTGGCCCGAGAACAACGCCCCGTAGCCCATGTCGAAGTCGACGTAGCGGTTCCCGTCCACGTCTTCCATCCAGCTGTCCTGTGCCCTGCGGACCACGATCGGGTGCGGGTCGTACGCCTGGAAGCTGCTGGGCACGCCCAACGGCAATACTTTGCGAGCCCGCTCAGTGGCGGCCTGCGAACCTTTGGTGCGGGCGATGTACACCTGCAGCTCTCGCTGCGTGATGGCCTTGGCCCGCTCGGCAAGCTCACGCGTGGAAATGCTTTCCGTTGTGCTCATGACTGATGTCCTCCGGATTTCGTTCCTATGAGCTTAGCTCACCACGGAATCCGTCGTGACCAGATCGTTGTTGACGGCACCGCACACAGGATGTGACCTGCGAGGCACCGAATAGTGATGGTGGAATTTTGCGACGCGTGTGGCACACTTCATGCCTTCATGGTGGTCGTAGCTCAGCTGGTAGAGCATCAGGTTGTGATCCTGAGGGTCGCGGGTTCGAGCCCCGTCGATCACCCCACGGTAAGCAGGTAGGGGGCGCGCTCCGCTCCCCCTACACTGCCTGCCACTGCGCCTCTAGCTCAACGGCAGAGCAACGGACTCTTAATCCGCAGGTTCTGGGTTCGAAACCCAGGGGGCGCACCACGAAGGAGCAGGTCAGAGGCACTTTATTAGTGCCTCTGGCCTGCTCGCACAAGCCCCTGTGTTGCTCAGTCCACGACAGCCAGGCCGGCGACCTCACCGATCGCGTGCTCGACCACGGCGGCGGGTTCAAGGCCAAGCTGCCGTGTCTGCGCGGCCCATCCGTCGTGGAGGGCTTGGGCATCGGCGGCGTGGGTCTTGGCTGGGCGGCTGTCGGTGGCGGCTTTGCGTTCCAACCGCCACCGCTCCCTCGCTGCCGGCTCACGGCCCATCGTTTCGATGAACCGGTCAGGCTTGTCGTCGATCCGGCGGGCCACCGCCGCGGTACGGGTCGAGAACTCGGCCAACACTGCCTGGGGGACATCCGCAATCTCCGCGATCCCGTGTTCGTCGAATTGCGTGGCGAAGGTTTCGACGATGCGAAACAGGTCGAAGACCTGGAAGTCGTTCGTCGATGGCTGGCCATCGGGACCACGTTCAGCACTGAGCTGACGATCCAGGTCCTCGAAGAACGTCGCGGTAGCTCGAACGGCCCGCCGCTCAGTCGTCACTGAGCCGGCGACTCGGTGCCGGCGATGTGGTCTTCCAGACGAGCACGCACCCGAGCAAGGAACTCCGGCGGCACGTCAGCGAGATCGCGAACGATCCCGGCAGCGTAGATCGCATCCTGTGCCGCAGGCGAGAGCTGCTCGAGCTCCGATGCAGTCCAAACTCGCTGTGCCATACCAGTGAGCGTAGCCCGATGCGGGCGGCGGGGGCTCCGCCCACGTCGCTCGTCCACCGGGGCGTCAGAAGCCGTCCGGGATGGTGTAGGCGTAGGTGCCTCGGAAGTGCTGGGTCTGACCCGCCTGACTGATCAGTCCGCCGGAGACGACGACGGTGCCGTTGACGTCGACGATGGGCGTCTGATTCGGGAGGATGGGCTGAGTTCCATTGATCTTCGGTCCGAGGTGCCACGTGTCGGTCGTCGGGTTGTAGAGCAGCGGCGAGCCGTCAGGTGCAATGGTGGCGACCGAAGTGCCAGTCCAGATGTCCGGGTATCGATAGGAGGAGTAGAAGCCGACGGGGGCTGGGGACGCTGAGCGCCACGCCCCGGTGCTCGGATCCAGCAAGCTGGCTTGGTTGAGAAGGTCGCCCGTTGCGACGCCGTTGTCACACGACTCGCCCCCACCGATGAACAGCTCCGATCCCGTCCACGCCGTGACAGTGTCAGCGCGGGTCGCAACCGGACCCGCTGACAGTTCGCGCCACGAGTTGGCTGATGGTGAGTAGGCGAGGACGTGGAGCACGTTGCATCCGTAGGCGCTGTTGGACTGTCCGACGACGATTGCTTCTGATCCGGCGGCGACCACCCCAACTCCCGATCGCAGCGACACCGGTGGAGAAGGAACAACCGTCCAGTAGCCGCTCTGCAAGTTGAGCCGGGCGACTTGGTTCTGGGCGGCGGCGCCGTCTTCGAACACGGAGAAGAGCAGAACTGTCCCGTCGACGAATACCGCCTGGCTGGAGCCATTGGCTGCATTGTCGACGGGTGGGTCCGAGAGGGTCCGCCAGGTGAACGTGCCCGGGTTCAACGCAGCGGACTTGACGTTTCCGCTGATGCCGTTGATGACCACGACCTCGGTTCCGGTCCAGACTCCGAGTGCGTCTCCGCGGTCGCTCGCCAGCGGCGCCGGTGGAAGTGTTCGCCATATCCGGGTGGTGTCGTCGTAGTACGCGCCGTCGGTCAAGTCCGACTGCGCGTCGTAGCCGCCCCACACGAACAACCCGGTGTCGGTCGCCACGACTAGGTGCTCGGACCTGGCGGTGAGCTCGTTGTCGGGCAAGCGGGACCATTGATCGGTGGCGGCAGTCGTGTTGGTGATGTCGAGCGAGGTTCCAGCGGTCGGGCCCGGCAGAGGTTGGCTGCTGATGGAGTCGGACTGTTGTGGTTCGCTCCCTGACGTTGACGGGCTTCCGTCGCCGCGTGTGGTGATGAGTACGAGGCCGCCGACCATCAGGACTGCGGTTGTGATGCCGGCGGCGCCGCGAACGGCGAGTCGGCGGCGGCGCCGCCGGGCAACGCGCTCGACGATGACGCAAGTGGGTGGCGGGGTGATCTCCAGCGCTCGCGCAGCGACATTGAAGCGTTCGGTCACTTGTTCTTCGAGGTCATTCATGGAGGACTCCCTTGAGTTCGTTGAGGCCGTGATGAAGGGTCGACTTGACGGTGCCTTCGGAGACCCCAAGCACGCTGGCGATGTCGGTCAATGCGAGTCCTTCGTAGAAGCGCAGCACGATGACTTCGCGCCGTCGACGCGGCAGCTTGGCCAAGGCATCTGTGATCTCGTCGGGCCGATCGTGATAGCTGTCGGGCCGAGCAAGGCGAGACTCCCGACGATTCGCAATGAAGCGTGATCGATGCCATGAACGGCAACGGTTCACCACGGACATCCGCAAGTACGCGGGGTGATTGGCAACCTTGGACCATTGCTCGTAGAGACGAACGAATGAGTCCTGCGTGGCCTCCTCAGCTTGTGACATCGAGCCGGTCAGAAAGAAGGCGAGCCGAACCATGTCGGAGTACTTCGCCTCGTAGAGCGAATCGAAGTCCCAGTGAGCCCCACCAGCAGCGACGTCGCTCACCTCGCAGTTCGGGCTCTCGGCCTGATCATCTGCGCTCGCCGCTTGCATCATCGCTAACTCTGACGCTCCGGTCGCCCTGAAGGTTGTTTTCGAGTTCCGGCAACGATCCGGGCAGCCAGTCCGCGTCGGGCCATTGCGGCTCCTGGTCGAGCACATCCGCAACCTCGGAACGCCGGCAGATCGTGGTGGATCGTCTCACACCGACATCGTCGCACGGTCGCGCGTCCGACGGCCGAACCTCCCGCCCCACGCATGGAGCATCGGAATCCAGGTCTCTTCCATCGTCGGCCGTGGCATGAAGGCGGGTGTCGGCGGAGGAACTCCACCCGCTCACGGCTGATCCTGGAAGTTCAGGCTCGACGAGAAGCCCCGGCCAGCCTCGCTCGATCACCGGAATGTCCACAGATCTACGTGTTCAGCCAGGGTCCGCTCGGTTGAGCATGAGTCGTGCGAGCTTCAGGGGCCGGCCCGCTGGCGGCGACCGGTGCGGGCGGCGCGGACACGGTGCAGGTCAGCGACGAGCTGCCGGCCGTTGGCGAGCGCAGCGAAGGTGGCGTCGGCGAACCGTTCGACGATCGGGACCGGATCGCCGCCACGGTATGCGCCCAGCGCGGCGAAGTAGGCATCGATGTCGGTCAGCAGCCCCGCGGAGACCGGGACGGTCACGTGTCGGGTGAGGCGGGCGTGGCGCAGCTGGGCGTGGACGAGCGCCCGCCCGTTCAGCGGGCGAAGTCTTCAATGCCCAGTCGCCCACTGATGAGCCAGCCGTAGGGTAGGTAAAAGCCAGAGGGTCGAGCGACGAGCGAAGGTCCCCACCTACCGTGGGCGGCTCAGTCGGGTACTCGCGATGCCCATGTCACATCAGACACAGTCGCGACTGAGGCGGCCATCGCCACCACTTCATCGATCGGGACGTTTCGAGCCTCGAAGTTGATCACCTGACCATCGACGACGAGGCCGGCCTGCACATACCCGTCGTCGGTCGGGTCGGTCACCGCGAACACCCGGCCGGCCGGTGTTTCGTATGCCGTGATCGGGTAAGAAATCCCCACACCGAACGCGTCGATTCCCCAGCTTTGCTCGACGTACATCGTGATCTGCTGATCTGTGTTCCCGTTCCACGTGATGCCATGCGCGTTTGATGGGGTGTGGTGAAAGGCGATCTCGGTGAGATCGAACGGCAAACTCACACTCGTGTCGGAAAGGACGTCGACATCCGCGAGCGAGTCGGAAATGGCCTGTACCTGCTCGGCAGTGAGACCCCCAGAAGCGATGAAGTCATGGCGACCAGATGGCCGCACGACGTCGAGCCGAAATGCGGGCCAAGACGCCTGCTCTGTCATGTTGCGGAGTCCGTCGGTTCCAGCGGAGTTTCCGGGTTGGACGCTCGCCTCGCTGACCAACATCACGATGGTCGGTTGTTCACCGGGGCCGGCGAACAACCGTGTGGTGGTGCTCGAGGCGCCGGCGCCCTCGGTGTCTGTCAGGTAGTCGTCAGCGATGTCGTCGAACCCGGCAGGCATCGCCGTTGGCAGTAAGCGGGGTGGGGTGACTTCGCCGGCGGTTGTGACAGGTGACATGGTGGGCGCAGGCGTAGTCGTAGTCGCCTCGATCGGAGTGGACGGCGATGGCGCGACGGAGGTGTTGCTGATGGGCACCACCTCGCCTCGACCGCGGGTGGCGATGACGAGCAGACCGACCACCGCTGCAGCGCCCAAGAGCAGTGCTGCAGCACGAACCCGGCGAAGCGGTCTCGATAGAGGAACGGGATGCACCAGAACCGAATCTGCAGACTCGTCGTGTTCAACGCCGTCCTGTCGGCTACGGCCCATCATCTTCGGGATCATCTCGTCGAGCGCGACCCGGAGTCGCTCCTCGAGTTCCTCGTCGGCCGAGTCGATGGTCATGCGATCTCCTCCTTCAAACGCTTGAGTGCGCGATGCAACGTCGACTTGACGGAACCGCTCGGCACACCGAGCGCGTCCGCTATCGCGTCGACGGTCATGTCCTCCCAGAATCGGAGCACGATCACTGCCCGCTGCTTGGGCGGGAGGCGAACCACCGCCACCCAGGTCTCGTCGATCTCGGGCGTACTCGCTGCGGGCGCTGCGACGGCGCTCGAAGCGGCGGCTGTTCGGCGACGGCGGATCACATTGATACTGCGATTGATCACCGAGCGCTGCAAGTACCCGGCCGGGTTCTCGATCGATGCTCGGTGCCGTTGCAGCCCGACGAACACGTCGTGGATGACCTCCTCGGCGAGCTCACGGTCGAGTGTGATCGCGGTCGCGAGTCCGAGTAGTCGAAGGCGGTGCTTGCGATACAGCGCATCCACGTCTTCCACATGCTCGACGCCGGCCGACGAGAGCAGCGGGTCGATCGGGCGCCTCACCACGGACGACTCTGGTTCCACATCCTGGACCTGACACCAGTCACCCCGGAATCGTTCCACGTCAGCAAACACCGCGCGGCGCCGCACAGGACCGAGCCGCCGCGTCGTCGGCGGATTCGGCAGGGGTTGCCGCGGATTCTGCAGGTTCTGGGTTCGAAACCCACGGGGCGCACCCAGAAGCCGGTCGGGGCCAGCGCCCGCCCTGCTGCTTGCGTTGTGGGCAACGCAGGCTTCTTGGTTGAGATGCGGCCGAGCCGGGTACCCACGCCTCTGTGACGAACGAAATGACGGCGACTTCTTCCGCGCCCATGTCGACGGACGACGCCGGTCCGTGGCAACGCGAAATGGTGGAAGTGGTGCGTGGGGTGTCCGGCGGTCTGCTCTTCGGAGTTCCGCTGCTCTACACGATGGAGATGTGGTGGATCGGGTCGCACAGCGAACCCGGGCAGCTGCTGGCGGTCGTGGCGATCTCCAGCATTCCGGTCTTCCTGCTCAACCTGACCAGCGGATTCCGGCAGCGGTCGGGCGTTCGACTCCGCGACGTCGTCGCCGACACTGTCGAGACACTCGCCATCGGCATCGTCGTGACGGCCGTGGTGCTGGCAATGCTGCGCGAAATCACCATCGACACTCCGCCGACAGAGGCGCTGGGCAAGGTGCTGTACGAGGCGATGCCGTTCTGCCTCGGCGTCGCGCTCGCCACCACTCTCCTTCGCGGCGGCCGCACCGATGCTGACGACGCAGACGACTCCGGTCCTTCCTCGAACGACGAGGGTCTTCACGCGACGGTCGCTGATCTCGGTGCGACTGCGATCGGCGCCACGTTCATCGGTCTCAGCATTGCCGCCACCGACGAGGTTCCGATGCTGGCCAGCGCAATGAGTCCAGCGTGGCTGCTCGTGGTCATCGCCGCCTCGCTCGCAGCCTCGTACGCAGTCGTGTTCGTGGCCGGCTTCGCCAAGCAGGACCAACGGCAGGCTCACGAGGGCGTGTTCCAACGGCCAGCGAGCGAGACCATCGCGTGCTATCTGCTGTCCCTGCTGATCTCTGCCGTGCTGCTCTGGTTCTTTCAGCGCGGCCTGCACCCATGGCAAGACGGACTGGCTCGGGTCATCGTGCTCGGCTTCCCCGCGACCATCGGCGGCGCCGCAGGAAGGCTCGCGATATGAGCAAGAAGGACACGCGCAAGGACGATGGTCGCACCACGGCCGAGTGGACGACGTTCATCGCGTCGTGTGTGGTGCTGGTGGCGGTGATCGGGTTGATCGTCGCCCAGCTGTTCGGTACGTCGTCCCCTCCCGCGCCACAGGCCGAAGTCCGGCTTCCGTACCGGGTGGAAGCCAGCAGCTTCCACGTCACCGTCGAGGTGTCGAATCACGGTGACAAGACCGCCGCCAACGTGCAAGTCACCGCAACGCTCGCGATCGATGGCGAGACGACGACCGCCGACCAGACCATCGACTTCCTGGCGGGCGATGCGACAAAGGACCTCGTCTTCGTTTTCAATGACGACCCCACCGACGGGACCCTGACCGTGGCCGTCAGCAGCTACTCCCTCCCCTGACCCGAACGGCAACACGGCGCTCCTCACGGCCACTGGTTGCTCCCTGCGCCGCGACCTGTCCAGGCTTCGTTCGTGTCACACGCTGACCTCGGAAAACCGCGGCCTAGCCCGCCTGTTTCAGTAAGGGCTTTGGGTTGATGGGTCCGGTGGTTTTTGGGTTGGTGGTG
>DAORTY010000040.1:0-26248 GCA_035432905.1 Ilumatobacteraceae bacterium
CGACGCCGCCAACCTGCCGAAGATCTTCTTCGTCAACTGGTTCCGCCGCGACGACAACGGCCGCTACCTGTGGCCAGGCTTCGGCGAGAACTCCCGCGTGCTCAAGTGGGTCTTCGAGCGCATCGACGGCACGGCCGACGCAGTGAAGACCGCCATCGGTTACCTGCCTGCCCCGGGCAGCCTCGATACCGACGGCCTCGACGTCAGCGACGCCGACATGGCCGCACTGCTCTCGGTGGATGTCGAGGGTTGGAAGGCTGCACTGCCACAGTTCGAGGCACACCTGGCCCAGTTCGGCGACCAGCTCCCCGCCGAGCTCACCCACCAGTTGCAGCGGCTCTCCGACGCCCTGTAGTCATTTCGGGCCAGCGACCTCTGAGTCGGCGCTGAGATGCGGTACTGCCGCAGATGAACGCCGACTCAGGGGGCGAGCAGCATTGCTCGGATGGCAAGACCCATGATGAAGAGGCTTCCGCCGGCGTACAGCAGGTAGAGGCGATGGCGCATCTGGATGCGATAGCTGTAGATGATCGCGATCGCGATGATGGCGAAGAAGCCGTAGAACGCGTGGAACTGCGGCAGCGGCACCTTGTACTTGCCGACCATGATCGCGCCGAGGAAGGCCTGCACGACAACCGTCACTTGGGCTGCGCCGATGAACCACCACAGTGCCCGACCGCGCACGGCCGTCCACCGGTGGGCGGCCAGCGCCCACAGCCCGGCGAGGGCGTTACTGATGACCACCACCCACGCCCAGGTCTCGTGGATGTCTCTGAATGTTGCCAACCCGCTGGCCATCATGCGCGAGAACCTATTCTCCGCAGCCGACGCCGCCCACGAACGACAAGATCACGTCAGCGTCATCGGTGCCGGTGAGCACACCACGCAGGCCTGCCTCGATCTGGAAGCTGGGCCCGGAGAACTCGTCTTCGGGGGCAATATTGACGGTGGGATAGGCGGCACGCAGTTCCGCAACTGACGAGCCGACACCAATACCGGCATCGGTGGCCAGACCATATGGCGAGATGTTGGCGCCGAACGCCGGCCCATACGTGTATGCGGCGAAGTGATCGATGGCGGTGAGGTCGTCGGTGAAGAACAGCGACAGGTCGTTCCAGTCGACGAAGCGGATCACGGTTCCCGGACATCCGATGCCATTTGCTGTGGCGTCGACCCATCCCGAGTCCGTGGTGGGGATACCGAGGATGGAATTCACGTAGTCGACAACCCCGTCGGCGTCAGCGTCGAACAGTGCGTCGCCCAGACCGGAGGCGGACAGCGGCAGCCCCTTGACCTTTGCGATCGTCGTTGTCGTTGCCGGGGGCATCGTCGTCGACGTGGTGGTGGTGGACGTGGTCGACGTGGTGGTCGGCGCGACAGTGGTCGTGGTTGCGGGGATGGTCGTCGTGGTAGTCGAAACCGTCGTGGTGCTGCCGGCGCTGCTGCTCTCGTCGCTGCAGCCCGCGGCGACGACCGCCATCATGCAGACCAGTCCCACCAGTGTTCGCCCTGACATCATCGACAGAGTCTGCCAGCACATCTACCGAATCAGGGTGTCAGCTTCGTGTCCACCCTCGACCAGGTGCAGCACACCGTCGACAACGTCGATGACCGTGACAGAACAATTGTCGAGACTGCGGATGACCATTCGGTCGTCGCCCAGAGCAGCCCCGATCACGGCATTGATGGCAACGAAGTGGCTGGCGACCACGGTGTCGTTGGGCCACGCCAGCACCGCCGCCGCCACACCATCACGAAAGGACGTGTACCGGGGACCCATTGCGGACCATGTGCCGGCCATCGCCAGTCGTAACCACTCGACACGGTCTGCCATGGCCACGCCCTCGGGCGATGGGATCTCGGCAACACCCGGCTCGATGCGCGGCGCCAGGTTCCACGCCGTTGCCAGACCGGCGGCAGTCTGCTGACATCGCAGCAAGGGGCTGGAGACCAGATCCAACGGGCCCAGCGGTGCAAGACGGGCGGTCATCTCGTCCGCCTGCTGACGGCCGAGCGCATCGAGGCCCGGGTCCGGGTCCGTGTTCCACCCAGCAGCAGCGCGACCGTGACGGACCAGGTAGACGCGAGTCACCGAAATTGCCCAATCATTCGAACAGCCAGCCGTCGCGCACAGGATGCGAAGCGTCTTTGCGGGTGTACCACTCGGTGCCGAACGCGATTGCGAACTGTTCGTCGGGCATGGAACTGAAGAAACCGGCGTCGGTGATCTGGCTCCTGTGACAACGAATCGACGCCCGCTTGACGTCGACGAAGGCACTGACATCGACCCGATGGGTCAACTCGGCCTCCGGCGTGCCGAACGGATTCCCGTCGTCGGCGGGCGCGTCCGGGTCCCAGTCGTCACCGTCGGGGCCGCTGGCCTGCCCCTGCTCGCGTGCCATGTCGAAGAAACGCTTCATCTCGTCGCGGTTCATCGTCGACTCGAACACCGCCGGCGTGCCCGCCAGCTCCGCCGCGCGATACCCCACCGTGTGGACCTTGATGTGGTCGGGGTGCCCGTAGTTGCCGTGCCAGTCGTACGTCGTCAACACATCGGCCGATTCCTCCGACAGGATTGCGGCCAATCTGCCGGCGGCCTCGTCCAGCGGCGCCTGCAGGAACGAGCGCGTGTTCTGGTTCTGCTCCCACCCGGTCATCCCACTGTCCATGTAGTCCAGCCACTCGAGGCGGTGAACACCCAGCGCAGCGACCGAGGCACGAGTCTCGGCGCGACGACGATCGACGAGTGTTTCCCCGTCAGCGAGATCGTCGGGCGATTCGCCGTAGTCGCCGTTGGTGGCAACCACCAATACGACCCGGTGGCCCTCAGCCACGGCACGAGCCATGGAGCCCCCGGTACTGATGCTCTCGTCGTCGGGGTGTGCGTGAAAACAGACCAGCGTGCCCATCAGGACGACGCTACAGCGCCACTTGCGACGAGCGACTCGATGCGATCGCTGTCGAAACCCCAGTCGGCCAGGATCTGACGTGAGTGCTGCCCAGCATGTGCCGGCGGCGAATCGATCTGGGGCACCGTGCGCGAGAAGCGCGGCGCTGGTGCCGGCTGCGTCGTCCCGGCAACCTCGACGAACGTGCCGCGAGCGACGTTGTGCGGGTGTTGCGCTGCCTCGCTCATCGTGAGCACCGGGGCGAAGCACACATCGGTGTGCTCCATCAGTGCACACCACTCGTCGCGCGTCTTGGTCAGCATCACGACGCGCAAGCGGTCCTTGAGGTGCGGCCACTGTGCCTTGTCCATCTGCTGCGCGAACTCGGCATCGCCGGCCAGGCCGGTGAGCCGCATCAACTCGGCGTAGAACTGCGGCTCGATGGAACCCAGCGACACGTGCTTGCCGTCGGCGCACTGGAACACGTCGTAGAAATGAGCACCGGTGTCCAGCAGGTTGGTACCGGGCGCGTTCTCGTCGAACATCCCGATCGTCTTCATCGCCCAGAACATGCTCATCAAGCTGGCCGCACCATCCACCATCGCAGTGTCGACCACCTGGCCCTGACCGCTGCGCTGAGTCTCCAGCAGGGCGCAGACCACACCGAAGGCCAAGAACATGCCGCCGCCGCCGAAGTCGCCGACCATGTTGAGCGGCGGTACCGGAATCTGACCGCCGCGACCGAAGTGGGCCAGCGAGCCGGCGAGCGCGATGTAGTTGATGTCGTGCCCGGCGGACTGGGCGTACGGGCCATCCTGCCCCCAACCCGTCATGCGACCGTAGACCAGCTTCGGGTTGCGGGCGAGACACACATCGGGGCCGATCCCGAGGCGCTCCATCACACCGGGCCGGAAGCCCTCGATCAGACCGTCGGCCTTGTCCACCAGGTCGAGCAGGGTCGCCACGCCCTCAGGGTTCTTCAGGTCGAGCGCGATGTTGCGTCGGCCGCGCAAGAGCACATCCCAGTGCGCCGTGTCGGGGGCCGACCCGCGCACGGACTGCGCCCGCTCGACGCGGATCACCTCGGCTCCCATGTCGGCCAACATCATGGCGGCGAACGGGCCGGGCCCGATGCCGGCGATTTCAATGATTCGATACCCAGTGAGCGGTCCAGACATGTCCGCTTTTCTAGTACGTCTCGCTGCGCGTGTCGCCATCGAGGGCATCAGGGTCGAACCGTCGCAACGACCTCCGCAGCAACGGGCACACAGGTACTATCGGGCAATGCGACACGTTGGGATTCGTGTACTGGTGGTTGCCGCGTTGGCCCTGGCGGCGTGCCGTACGCAGACCGAACAATCGCGCCAACTCGTGCCGCTACCGGGGGTCACCACCGCGTCCACCGTTCTCGCACCCACCACCACGGTCGACCTCACCGCGACCACCACCATCGTCGTTGATGCGACCTCCACGAGCGTGGCGGTGGCTGGGTGGCCGTTCGAAGGTTTCACGTCAGTGCTTCGAATGGGTGGTGAAGCCGCCAGAGGTAGCGGGTGTGGGGCCGACACCACCGTCGGGGAAGTCATTCCCGATGGGTGGTGGCTGGGGATCATCACCGCCGACGGGAACAGCCAGATGCAGGTCGACCTGGTGTGCGCATATCGCGGCACAGCTGCGCAGACGCTCATCGACGAGTGTCTGACAAGCGACGCGGCCGCAACCTGTACCGACTACTTCGACGAGTCGTTCTGGCCGGTGAACCGCAACGGCCGCCAGCGCACGGTGCCCAAATCATCGTCGCTCGTGACCGAAGCGGTGGACGACCTCTGCAACGTTGGGGCCGAGACCAGGGACGGCGGCATCACCGGCGAACTGGACTGGCTTCAGATCCAAGGCGGATCCGTCATCTACATCCGCCGCAGCTGCAACGAATGACCCTCGTCGCTGGCCGGGCTGAAGATTCGTCGGTTGTGCTGAGCAGCGGTTACACGCGAGACGTGTGGCTGAGGACCACGTCGGTGATCAGCGGCCATAGCGGCTCGGGCATGTCGTGGCCCATGTCGGCGACGAACAGCAGGTGGGCGCCGGGTACCAACTCCGCTGTGCGAAAGCCCGCCGATGGCGTGATCAGCTGATCGTCGCGGCCGTGAATGACGAGCGTGGGTACGTCCAACGCCTTGAGCCCCTCCGTGCGACTGCCGCTGGCATAGATCGCGGCCATCTGGCGAGGAGCACCTTCGGGATACGACGACCGGTCGTAGTCGCGAGCGGCAAGCTCCTTCGTGCGAGCTTCGTTGCGGTACTTCTTGGACTGCCAGACCATGTAGCGCGGCGAGGTCGCGATGTACTCCTCGCGGTTCGCAGCCGGCGGTGACATGATCGCGATCATCGCCTCCTCGGACGGCTGACCAACCTCGATCTCTCCAGGGGTGCTCATCACCGACGTCAGCGTCAGCACGCGGTCGGGGTGATCGATGGCGATGGTCTGTGCGATCATGCCGCCCATCGAGGCACCGAGGATGTGCGCCTTCTCGATCCCCAGCGCGTCGAGCAGCCCGACAGCATCATCGGCCATGTCGGACAACAGGTACGGCTGCGGCGGCGATTCGGTGCCGGTGAACGCGGCCGTCATCGCACCGGCCGGATCTGGCACCTGGCCGTCGAGTTTGGTGGACAGGCCACAGTCGCGGTTGTCGAAGCGGATCACGTAACGGCCACCGTCGGCGAGGAGCTGGCAGAACGCCGGCTCCCACGCCGTCATCTGCGCGGTGAAACCCATGATCAGTAGCAGCGCGGGGTCACCGGACGAGCCGAACGTGTCGTATTCGAGTTCCATACCGGTGTGGACGAGAGCGCGGGGCATACGCGCAGGCTACCTTCGTGACATGACTGTCTTCGGAGTCCATGTCGGACTGCAGCACACCACCGCTGCCGAGTTGCAGGATGTCTGGCGCCAGATCGAAGATCTCGGCTTTGGCTGGATCAGCGTGTGGGATCATTTCTACGGGGCCACCGGCAAACCCGATGATGCAGCGTGTCTAGAGGCTGTCGCGATGCACGCCGCGCTGGCCTGCACCACCAGCAAGGTCCGTGTCGGGTCCCTGGTGTACAGCATTGGCTATCGCCACCCCGCCGTACTGGCCAAGGCGATCACCACCATCGACCAACTCAGCGGCGGCCGTGCCGACATGGGCATCGGCGCCGGCTGGGCCAAGGTCGAATACGAGGCGTACGGCATCCCCTTCCCGCCTGCCAAGACCCGCCTCGACCAGTTGGAGGAAGGCATCCAGTGCCTTCGCGGCCTGCTGCACGACGACGTGACCAACTTCGAGGGGCAACACTTCACGCTGACGAACGCACGCAACGAGCCACGGCCCATCCAGTCGAAGCTGCCGATCTGGATCGGTGGTGGTGGCGAGAAGCGAACGCTGAAGATCGCTGCCAAGTACTCCGACGGCTGGAACGTCCCGTTCATCGCCCCGGATGTGTTCGCACACAAGAACGCCGTCCTCGACGAGCATTGTGCAGCCGTCGGCCGCGATCCCAAGGAGATCAAGCGCGCCATCAACGTCGGGCTGGCCTACACCGAGGAGAGCCTGCAACAGCAGTTCGGCGCGATCAGCGAGCAAGTTCGCCCGGGCGTGCTCACTGGCAGCCACGACGAGATCATGGACCGCATCGGGCAGTACGTCGAGGCAGGCGCCGATCAGGTGAACATTGCGCTGCGTGCCCCCTTCAATCTCGATGCAGCAGCGCGCTTCAGCGCTGCGCTGAGCTTGGTGTAGTGGTGACAATGGGTGTTCACGTTCTCGCTCCCGGCCGCGTCAATCTGATCGGCGATCACACCGACTACACCGGTGGCCTCGTGCTGCCGATGGCGATCGATCGCTACACGGAGATCAAGGGCAACCGCACGGCCGACCGGGTGCAACTGTCGTCGCTCGACGAGGAGCAACCGGTCGATCTGGCGCTGCACATCGAACGCCCTCAGGATGCCGAGCCGGCATGGGGCAAGTACGTGGCAGGGGTGATCTCCGAAATGCCGAATCCGCACGGGTTCCAAGGGCGCGTCACTACCGACATACCCATTGGCGCCGGTCTGTCCAGCAGCGCGGCACTCGAGATCGCTGTCGCTCTCGCAATCGGCTTCACAGGAACCCCACTGGAGTTGGCACAGCTCTGTCAGCGCGCCGAGAATCGTGCGTCAGGCGTCCCCAGCGGGATCATGGACCAACTGGCCATAGCTGCCGGGGTGGCCGGCCACGCGCTGCTCATCGACTGCAGCGACCTCACGGTGCAGCCGATTGCCATTCCACGTGGCGTGGAGATCGTGGTGCAGTTCATCGAGCACCGCACTCTCATCGGTAGTCCGTACGCGGAGCGCGTCGCCGAGTGCGCGGCTGCAGAACAGATCATTGGGCCGTTGCGCCACACCACTGCCGCACAGGCACGAACGATCACCGATCCGGTCGTGCGAGCGCGCGCCGTGCACGTCACCAGCGAGAACCGGCGGGTCATCGACTTTGCCGATGCCATCACCTCCGGCGACCTACGCGAGGCGGGCAGATTGATGGTGCAGAGCCACGCGAGTCTGCGCGATCTGTACAAGACGTCCACCCGCGCCATGGACGCGGCGGTCGCCGAAGTGTGCGCGATCCCTGGGGTGTTCGGCGCTCGGATGACGGGCGGAGGGTTCGGGGGTTGCCTCGTCGCGCTCACCGAACCGGGAGCACTGAACGAAGGTTGGGTCGTGCGTGCGGTGGCGGGCGCTTCGATCTCGGTCACTTCGTGAGCGTTTGCTACTGAGCGGTACTCTGGCCGCAGTCAACGGCGGTGGGAGAACTGGATGAGCGTCGAACTTCTGGCAGACGGGCTGCACTTCGGCGAAGGCCCGCGATGGCACCAGGGCAAGTTGTGGTTCAGCGACTTCTTCGACCATGCGGTGAAAACGGTGGACCTCGCCGGCACAGTTGAAACGAAGGTACCGGTGGCCGGGCGGCCCAGCGGGCTGGGGTGGCTACCCGATGGACGGATGCTCATCGTGTCCATGACAGACCGCCTGCTCCTTCGCCTCGAGCCCGACGCCATGGTCGTGGTGCACGCCGATCTGTCAGAGATCGCGACGTTTCACTGCAACGACATGATCGTCGACGAGGTCGGCCGCGCCTACGTCGGCAACTTCGGGTTCGACCTCGATGCGGCGGAGACCTCCGGCGACTTCGCCGGTGCCCTGGCCGCCTACGAGGGCGCCACGATCGCCCGCGTCGATCCCGACGGCAGCGTGCACGCGGCTGCTACCGGACTTCGTTTCCCGAACGGCAGCGTGCTCACTCCCGACGGCCGCACGATGATCGTGGCCGAGAGCATGGCTCGCCGCCTCAGTGCGTTCGACGTCGCCGCGGACGGCGTGTTGACGAACCAGCGCGTCTGGGCCGAAACGGGCAGACATGTCCCCGATGGCATCTGTCTGGACGATGAAGGGGCAGTGTGGATCGCCGACGCAAGTGGTCCGCACTGCGTACGAATCCGTGAAGGTGGAGACGTCCTGGCGGTCGTCGACACAGGGCAGCGCTGCTTTGCCTGCATGCTCGGCGGCGAGGACGGCCGCACCCTGTTCATGATCACGGCGCAGTATTCATTGGCCGCCGAGGCCAGCGTGCACCGCAGCGGGAAGATCCTCACGACACGGGTCGCCGCAGGCCACGCCGGGCGGCCCTAGCCACACGAGCGTCAGCCGAGCAGTTTCGCCTTCTGAGCGGCGAACTCCTCGTCTGTGATGGTGCCGCGCTGCAGCAAGCCCTCCAGTCGCTCCAACTGGTCCGCCACGTCGGTACCGGCGACCACTGCCGGCCCCCTGTAACCCGCACGTTGCTGCACCAGCGTCTCGACCTGCGCGTGCACCAGGTTCTGCACCTTGTCCGGGTGGCGGATGTCGGTGAAGCGCTGCTGGCCGTCCTCGCCACCCGACTCGATGAGCAGGTCGCCGGCGCCCAAGATCCGCTCGAACACGCCCTGATTGAAGTTGACGTTGTTGACGCGCTCGAGAGGAATCTCGATGCCGCTCTTCGCCACCACACCCTGGCGGAAAATGATGCGCTGCGACGTGATGACGAAGTTGGTGGTCAGCCACTTCAGAAAGCGACCGATCAGCCACAGGGCCGTGAGGATCAGGAGTGCAACCGTGACGAGGCGCGCGGCCTTGCCGGTCGTCTTGCCCGCCTCTGTCTTGGAGAGCACCACGATGCCGATGACGATGCTGCCGACCAGTGCAGCGGCGGGCTGCGCGAAGTACCACCAGTGCGGATGCATGTCGAGCGCAATGGTCTCATTGCTGTTGAGGTTCTTCTTCGGGTACGTCATGTTCCGCACTGTAGTGCTCGCTCGGAAGTGCCGGGGGTAACTGCATCACACCCACCCTCTATCGTGACGGCTGTGCCTGCCGACCCAATGTTGCACGGCCTCGATGCAGAACAGCGCGAGGCCGTCACCACCACGGCGGCGCCGCTCGCCATCGTTGCGGCAGCGGGTTCGGGCAAGACCACCGTGCTCACGCGGCGCATTGCGTATCGCGTGGCGCACGGCACGGCGATGTCGCAGCACGTACTGGCACTCACCTTCACCCGTGACGCCGCCGCAGAGCTGAAACGGCGGCTACGTACGCTGGAGATTCGCGAGCCCATCGAGGCGGGCACATTTCACGGCGTCGCGCTGCGTTTGCTACGCGATCGGGCGCTGGCTGCCAACCACGCTCCTCCACAGGTCGCCAACGACCGCATTCGGTTGGCCCGCGAGGTGCTCAGCGAACTGAAACTGCAGGTAGAGCCGTATGCGGCACTCGCCGATCTCGACTGGTCCAGGGCGCGTATGGTGCCACCGGATCGGTACGAGGGCGCCGTGCGCATCACTCGTCGGCGCACTGCCATTGCGCCAACACGGTTTGCCGACTTCGCTGCTGCGTACGAGCGGCTCAAGCGACGGCGCGGGGTCATCGACTTCGACGATCTGTTGGTGCACACCATCGAGGCCCTGCGCACGGACGCGGCGTGGGCTGATGGCGTTCGCTGGCGCTATCGCCACCTGTTCGTCGACGAGGCGCAAGACCTCAACCCGTTGCAACACGCCATGCTCGAGGCACTTCGTGCCGGCCGACTCGACCTGTGCCTGGTGGGCGACCCGCGCCAGGCCATCTATGGTTGGAACGGCGCCGACCCCACCACGCTCGCTGAGGTGGAGGTGCGTTACCCCGGCGTCACCGTCGTCGCGCTCACCTCCAACTACCGCTGCTCGCCGCAGGTGGTCCGCGCAGGCGCCGCCGCCCTCGCCGCCAGCGGGCAAACTGACAACAGCGAGAGCCGCCAGCCCGGCGCCGCCACCGTTGCAGTACGACAGGTGGCCGACGACATCGAGGAAGCCGAAGTCGTCGCCCGCCACCTACGCGGTCTACTCCACCACCACCGCGGGCGCGAGTTGGCGGTGCTTGCACGCACCAACGAGCAGCTGACCGTCCTCCAGCAGACGCTCGCCACGTTCGGTATCGATACCGAACGCAGCAACGGTCGTTCTCCGCTCGACGTTGCGCTGAAGGCGGCCTACCGCTGCACCAGCCGCGAGCAGCTCGCGATCTGGGTTGACGCCACGTTCGTCGACGGCGACGAGCTCACCCGCCGTGTCGCCGAGGAGGCAGACCGCTACCTCACCTCCGGCGAGCCTGGATCGTTTCGCAGCTGGGTGGAGAGACGCGACCCCTTCGACGATCTTGAACCCACCGATTTTCGCGATGCCGTCGCCCTTGTCACCTTTCACGCGGCAAAGGGCCGCGAGTGGTGGGGGGTCGTGATCACCGGCGCCGAGGAAGGCCTCGTGCCACACGGCTCGTCGTCGTCGCCGACACAACTGGCAGAGGAAGCGCGCCTGTTCTACGTCGCCATCACTCGCGCTGCGCAGAACCTGCTGATCACGCACTGTGCGCAGCGCCAGCGCAAAACAGTCGCACCCAGCCGATGGCTGCAAGCGGTCATCGACAGCTCAGCTGATGATGTCCCCGCGCCGCCACCGATCCGCACCCGACTACCGGCTGATCCGATGGTCCCGTTTCGAGAGTGGCGATCCGCGATCGCGCGTGTCTCGGGGCAGCCAGACCAGGCGGTCTGTAGCGACAAGGTATTGCGTTCGTTTGCCGACCTACCGCCAGCGAATGTCTCAGAACTGGCCCAGCGCTTGGGTATCACTGAGACGGCTGCGCTGCGGTTGCGGCCGCTGCCTACACGCGTGGGCTAGGGCTCGACACGGTCGCTGACCATGCGCTGGAAGAACTCCGGCTTCATCGAGATGAAGAGCGCGTCTGCTTCGGCGCACAGGCGGTCGTCAGCGACGGTGCGCAGTTCTCCCTTGACGAAGATCTTGCGGCCTTCGATGTGGTCGACACCACCTACGAAGCGCAACGGCGCCAGCAGCGGCGTGGGCGAGCGGTAGTTCACCATGAGACGAGCAGTCATCCCCGGTTGGCCGGACATTCCTTGTGAAAGCCCCAGGATCTCATCGAAGGCGGCAGCGATGTAGCCCCCGTGCACACAGCCCGGCGGCCCTTCGTACGCAGAACCGAACGTGACCTCGCCGATGGCCGTTTTGCCATCGAACTGCATGACGATTGGCGGTGCAAGTGGGTTCAACGGGCCCACGACCGGGCTGTGGTCGATGAAAATGTGGTCATCGAAATTGGCCAGTGAACCTTCACCCACCTCATACACGCGCCCATGGTCGGCGGCAGCGAGAATGGCCACTGCGTTCTGCACCAGATCGCGGGCCTGAGCAAACGCCTCGGACCGAGCAGTGCTGGATGCGAGCTCGTCGATGATCATTCGACAGGCTGTCGCCAACTCCGCACGCGCGTCGCCGGCGAGGCGCTCAGTTTGGTCCCCGCCGAACATCATGTGAGATCCACGATCACGGGAGCGTGATCCGACGGCGAGGTGCCCTTGCGTGCATTGCGGTCGACGATCGCGAACTCGCAGCGGGCTGCCACCGAGGCGGTACCGAGCACCAGGTCGATGCGCATCCCACGCCCCTGATGAAAGTCGCCGGCGCGGTAGTCCCACCAGCTGTAGAGCTTGCCCTCGGTGTGGTGTTGGCGGAACAGATCGGTGAAACCCCATGCTTCCAGCGCTGCCAGCTCGGCCCTCTCGGGCTCGCTGACGTGCGTTGCACCCACCAACTTCTTCGGGTCATGTACATCGAGGTCAGTGGGTGCGATGTTGAAGTCACCGGTCACCACCACTTGCTCGTCGGGTGAGCTGAGCGCAGCGACATGTCGGCGAAGTTGTGCCATCCAGCGCAACTTGTACTGGTAGTGCTCGTGGTCCAGCGCGCGTCCATTGGGCACGTACACGCTGCTGATGCGCACCCCGGCACACACGGCGGTGATGATGCGGGCATCGGGATCGGGCTCGCCACCATCGGCGAAGTTGGCCACGACATCGGTGAGGCCAACCTTGGACAGGATGGCGACACCGTTCCATTGGCCCTGCCCGTGATGTGCGCTCTCGTAGCCGAGCGCCGCAAATGTGAGGGCCGGAAAGGCGTCATCGGCCAGCTTGGTCTCCTGCATGCACAACACGTCGGGTTGCACGTCGGCCAGCCACTCCTCCACGCGAGGGAGGCGTGCTTTCAGTGAGTTGACGTTCCAGGTAGCGATGCGCACGGCACGACCGTAGCCAATCAGGCCTTGGCGCGCCCACGCCGCGCCGGAGGTGCCGCGACGGCAGGAGCAGCGGCAGCCTTCTTGGCGGGCACCTTTTTCGCCGGCGCCTTCTTGGCCACTACCACTGGCACCGGCGCCTTCGATGCCGGAGCCTTCGATGCCGGCGTCTTCGGTGCTGACGGTTTGGGGGCCGGAGTCTTCTTCGCGGGGGCGGCCTTCGGCGCCGGTGACTTCTTGGCGACCGCAGCCTTCGCCGCTGGTGCTTTCTTCACAACTGCAGCCTTCGGGGCGACGATCGCGATGGCACCAGTTGTCTTCGTGGCGGGTGCCTTTGCAGCCTTGGGTACCAGCACCTCCACGACCGGCGGGGCGACCAACTTCTTCACGTCCGCCGTGGTCGACTTGCCTGCCTTCGAAGGCTTCGGGGCCTTGTCCGCTGCCTGCACGACCTCGTCGGGTGCCGCAGACTTCGACACCTTCTTGGAAGCCTTCTTCGGCACCTTGGCAGCCTTTGCAGGAACGGCTTCGCCCAGTTCCTTGGCCGTGCCCATGCCGGGTACGGCCAGGTCGACGCTGCGCTTGGTCGGTACGAAGCTCTCCACGATCAGCGTGACCGACTCGCCGACCTTCATGAACTCACGCGCGCTGCGCGGTGCAGGCTCTGCCATCAACCGCAGCGGGACGTAGCCGACCACGTCTCCGATGCGAACGTATGCACCGTGTGATGAGTAGTGATCGACGATTGCATTCACGCTGGTGCCAGCTGGATGCCGCTCGATGAACGTCAGGAACGACAACAGGTCATTCACGGTCGAGCCAGCGGCAGGTGCGGCGGCAACGTCGGCAACCGGCTTCGGTGCCCGCTCAGCCTCACCCTTGCGACCGCGGCCTCCGCGGCCACGCGCTGGCTTCTCGGGAACCTCCACAGCCTCGACCACCGCCACGCGGCGCGGCGGGGGTGACTTCGGTACCGGCATCGGCAAGCTGGCCTCCGGGCTACCGACTCGTACCGTGCCTTCATCGGCCGACGAACGACCACGACCGCGGCCACGACCGGCATCGGAAGCGACGCCGTTGCCCTTGCGCTTTGCTTCCGAAGTCACCTTGCGGCTCAACGGGCCGCGGACGGGGAGGCGATTGACGAAAACCCAGCCGATGTGCGGCACCGGCTTGCCGCCGATGAGGCGACCTTCGTCGAACAGCCAGTCGTACTGTGCGTGGAACTCTTGATAGCTGTCGTTGGTGAGGATGTTGGCGTTGACCTTGTGGGCGATACTGAGAACGAATGCGTCGCCGCGACCGATCGCACCCGCCGGTGGAGCGACCAGTTCGTTGTTGCTGACCGCATCGTCGAACTCGGCGACCTCCTTGGGGTCGATGCGATGGCCGAAGGTGGCGTCGACCACGACAGTGATCAATGCCGTCGGGTCCTCCGCCATGTAGGCGAGCACCGCTTCGTTGAGCTGTTTGAGACTTGGGGCAGAACGACCTTCGGTAGCAAGGTTCGAACCGTCGACGACGACATGATGTGGCATAACTCGGCCAGCCTACGATGCGGTGATCTAGAAAGGCTGTATGAAGAAAGCAGTCCTCTGGGATTTCGGTGGAGTCATCCTGAGCAGCCCGTTCGAAGCGTTCAACCACTACGAAGCGCTTCACGGTCTACCCGCCGATTTCATTCGATCCGTCAACGCCACCAACCCGCACGACAACGCGTGGGCCAAGCTCGAGCGCAGCGACGTCCAAGGTGCCGAGTTCGATGCACTCTTCGCCGATGAATCCGAGGCGCTCGGCCACCGAGTACCCGGCGCCGCCGTGCTGGGCCTCCTCTCGGGCGAGGTGCGTCCCGAGATGGTTGCGCTGCTCGATCGAGTGAAAGCCGCCGGCTACAAGGTTGCCTGCCTGACCAACAACGTGACCGGTACCTTCGGCAGTGCAGAACGTGCCGCCGAGGTTGGCGCGATCATGGCCCGCTTCGATGCAGTGGTCGAGAGCAGCAAGGTGGGCTGTCGGAAGCCGGAGCCACGCTTCTACGAGATCGCCTGCGAGTTGCTCCAGGTCGAACCGACCGACTGTGTCTTCCTCGACGACTTGGGTATCAACCTCAAGCCGGCGGCAGCGATGGGGATGACGACCATAAAAGTCACCAGCGCCGAGGCCGCTATTCGCGACCTCGGCGCCGTGCTCGGCTTTGACTAGCTGACGTGCGGTCGGCCGCTACTTGACGACGATGGCAGTGACCATTCCGAACATGCCGGTGTCGCTCTCGACGTGGGGAAGGATGTGGCAGTGCCAGATCCAGGTACCGGGCTTGTCGAGGTGGACCAGAACCGAGTAACGCTCACCAGGCGCAACGTTCACCACGTCGGCGAGGTAGGGATTGTCGAGCGGGAAACCGTCCTTGGCGACCACGATCTGGTCGAACCGGTGCAGGTGCATCGGATGGCTCTGGCTACCTTCGTTGAAGTAGTGGAACAGCACCCAGTCACCATCGTTGGCAAAGATCGGGGCAGTCGCCGGGAAGCTCTTGCCGTTCAAGCTGTAGCCGATGACACCCGAGTCATTGACCACCATCGGAAACTCCTGCGTGATCTTGACGTCCGCAGGAACATCCACGCCACCAACCGTCTTACCGAGTGGCAACGGCACCTGTCCGACGAAGATCGTGCCGAACATGCCGTTGGGCATACTGACCTGCGAGTGGAAGTGCGGGTGGTACATCGCCACCGCCACTTCGTCAGCGGTGTACTTGTAGACGAACGTCTCACCAGGGTTGACGACGGGTTGCGTGATCGGGGCGACACCGTCGAACTCGAAGTCCATGTTGAGGCCGTGCAGGTGCATGTCGGTCGCGAGCGGCAGGTCGTTCTTCATCCGGAACTCGACCTTGTCGCCAATCTCGAGGTAGATCGACGGACCCGGCACGACGCCGTTGTAGCTCCATGCCTGGACGATCTTGCCGGGCGAAACCTCCCACGGGGTGATGGCGGCGACCAGATCGAACACCTTGGTGCCGTCGGCGAGCACTTCGGTGGGCTCCAGCGTCGGGTTGCCGACACCCTCGGTCACCGTCGGGAACTTGGACATCGTCGACAGCATCGCGTCGGTCATCGCCTGGTAATCCATGTGCTCTTCGGAGTGGTCGGTTCCGCCGGCAACCGGGCCGTCGCCGCCCACCGTCAGTTGCGCTTCCATCCCTGCATCACGGTGGCCGGGAATGTTGCAGTACACCGTGTAGGTGCCGGGAGCGACGCCGCCCAACATCAGCGCTTCTGAGTCGCCGGAACCGAGGTCACCCGTCTTCACGTCGGTGCCGTCGATGATGAGGTTGTGGGGTACCGAACCGGCGTTCTTGATCTGCAGCATTCCACCCACTGCCACGGACGCATCATCGATCGAGAACTCCTTCAGCGACACCGAAGCTGATGAGGGTCCCCCGCTCGCACCACTGGTGCCGCCGGCGACCGACTTCTCTTCGCTCTTGTCGATTGCCCGCATACCGAACCCGAAACCGACGACGGCAACGAGCAGGGCGGTCAGCGAGACGCCGACGGCGATGGCAAAAAGGTTGTCGCGTTTGTTCGACTCTTGTGGCATGTCTGTGTGCATGCGACCAGGATGTTAGTGGTTCACCACACCCATTAGGGCCGAAAGTCCCTACCCGCGCAGCCCAAGGTCACCCGCCGACTCGATGCGCTGCTTCTACTGCAGTGAGTGCAGCGGAGCGTCGAACGGTGACCCGATCATCCTGTGAAGGATCTCGAAGCACACCTCGCGCGGATCAATGCCCTCCTCACCCCAGCCGATGAGCGAGGCGCGGCAGACACCGAGTGCGGCGTTGGCAATCGCGTGAGCACGGACCCGGGCCTGGGTCGACTCCCCCCAGGCTCGCATCAGGAATGTCGCCACGACCTCCTCGTAGTCGCGATCGGTACGCGCGTCCTCGTCTCGAAGCGCACTCACCTGGGCGAGCAACTGATAGCGAGTCCGACGAGTCGGCGAGCTCGTGTCAAGCCCGCTCGATAATACTTCACATAGGTGGAGTAAGGGATTGCCGTTGGTTTGGCCATCTCCGAGCCGACCGACGAAGTCTCGAACACGTTCCTCGTGATCCGGAAACGCCGCAGCTGCCTTGGTCGAAAAATGCAGAAAGAACGTTCGTTGGCTCACGCCGGCCGCCGCCGCGATCTCTTCTACCGTCGTCTCATCGAAACCATTCAGACTGAACAACCGCAACGCGTGCTCTGCGAGCGTTCGGCGCGTCTCTTGCCGCTGACGTTCGCGTTGGTTCACTGCTGCGCCTCATCCACTGCCACCAGTGTAGGAAGACCGCCACCGGCAATCCGTCATCGTCTCAAGATCCCCTTGACGACGGATGAGTCACCGTATTAACTGCAGTGAGTGCACCAAGCCGCTGGCCGGTGGCTGACCTGGGGAGGTCCTGTTATGGTCTATGTCTCGAAGTCTCAGAGCACCCAGCGCCGTCGATTTGCGAGGCGAACTTCCGTCATCGCGATCGCTACCGCCATGGTGCTTGCCGCGTGTGGGTCCGACCCCGCCGCAACCTCGACCAATGTCACGTCGGTCGACGGTGGCCCGAGCACCGGCAGCAGCACCGCGCTCGTCATCGCTCGCGGCATGGACATCAACTCGCTCGATCCGTCGCTGGCCTACTGCGACACATGCCAGATCTATATGACCGCCGTGTACGAGACCCTCATCGGACTCGACAGCAGCGACAATCAGACGCTCGTACCCCACCTCGCCACATCATGGGAAGGCAACGCCGAGCAAACCGAGTTCACCTTTACTCTTGACCCGGACGCAAAGTTCGCCGACGGCAGCAAAGTGACCAGTGCGGATGTGAAGTTCTCGTGGGAACGGTTGAAGGGCCTGCAGGGCTCGGCGTCATATCTCGCCGGCAGCATCGACACAATCGACGCCACCGACCCGGGCGTGGTCAAGGTCACCCTCAACGCTGCCAACTCCGCGTTTCTTGCCCAGGTGAACAGCCCGTATCTCGGCATCATCAACAGCAAGGTGGCGATGGCCAACGGCGCAACACTCGACCCTGCGACCGACAAGGCCGAGACCTGGTTCCTCGCCAACTCGGCCGGCAGCGGCGCCTTCGCGCTCAAGGCCTACAGCGCCGGCAATGAGCTCCGCCTCATTCGCAACGACGCATATTGGGGCACGCCGGCCGGATTCCCCGAGGTCATCATGAAAGAGACCCCGACAGCTGTGACGCAGCGCCAGCAACTCGAACAGGGCGCCGTCGACATTGCGATGCAGCTCTCCGCTGATGTCGCCGCCGGCTTGAACAGCGGCGACGTGACGGTGAAGGAGGTGCCGAGCTTCAACTTCGTGTACCTGGCCCTCAGCGAGAACGCCACCGGTGGAGCAGCACTCACGCCGGACGTGCGCGAGGCAATCCGTCTGGCGCTGAACTACGACAACCTGATTCAAGTGACCGCCGGCGGCGCCGGGCAGTCACAGCCGTCACCGATTCCCAACGGCTTCGCCGGCACGGCAAATCTGACCAAGCCGACCCAGGACCTGGCCAAGGCAAAGGAACTCCTCGCCACTGCTGGTGTCAGCAACATCACGCTCGACGCCACCTACCCGTCGTTCAACGTGTACGGCGTCGACTTCAGTACTGCAATGCAGCAGGTCCAAACCGATCTCAAGGAGGTCGGAATCAACCTCGAGCTGAACCCGGTAGAGATTGCGGTGTGGGCAGACAAGATCGGCAGCGACGGCATCCCCGTCACCATGCTCTACTTCGCGCCCGACCACACCGACTCCAGCCAGTACGTCCAGTATTTCGGTATGGCCGAGGGAACGCAGTGGCAGGGCTGGTCCAAGAGTGCTCCGAATGCCGAGCAGGCCGACCTTCTGGGTCAGGCGCTCGCCACCCAGGACAGCGCCGCGCGGGCAGCCTTGTATGAGCAGCTCGCCAAGTCGATGATCGCCGACAATGTGATCATCCCGATCGTCAACCCGGATCTGTTCCTGGCCAGCCGCTCAGACATCACCGGCATGGCCTACAGCGCCTGTTGCAACCTCGACTTGTCCAAGCTCGGTCGAACCTGATCGTCAACAGGTGAAGCGATATCTGATTCGACGCATCGCGGTCATGCCGCTGCTCCTCCTCGGAATCGCCTCACTCGTCTTCGTCGTCTCACGATTGACGCCGGCGGACCCGCTGGTGTCAATCGTCGGCGAGCGGAACCTCAGCAACCCTGAGGTCGTGGCCGCGGCGAAGACTCGATGGGGTCTCGACGACACGGTGCTCGTCCAGTACGGGACCTACATGACGAATCTTGTCAAGGGTGAAATGGGAACATCGTTCACCACCCGTCAGCCGGTACTGGACGATCTGGTCGATCGGCTGCCGGCAACACTGGAACTGACCTTCACTGCACTGATCGGTGGCTCGCTCATCGGGATCGGACTTGGCATCGCCGCCGCAAGGAAGCACAACAAGTTCGTCGATCACATCGCCCGCTTCTTCGCGTTGATCGGGTCCTCGTTGCCGGCCTTCTGGTCTGGACTGCTGGTGTTGTACGTGCTCTATGCCCGACTCGGCTGGTTTCCCGGCCCCGGCCGGCTCGAACCGCGATCAACTCCACCTGGACGGATCACCGGCTTCTACACCATCGACTCGTTGTTGCACGGCAACATCTCGCTGTTCTGGGAGGCCTCGACTCACCTCATTCTCCCTGCCGCAGTCCTCGGCTGGGGTGTCGTTGGTATTGTCTCGCGCCTGGTACGGGCGAGCTTGCTGGATGAATTCTCCATGGAGTATGTCCGAGTCAGCCGGGCGATGGGCCTCCGCGAACGCACGGTCGTCAACACTCACGCGATGCGTAACGCGCTGCTCCCCACCATCACCATCGTGGCCTTCACGTTCGCCTTTCTCCTCACCGGTGCGGTCCTCACCGAGACGGTCTTCTCGTGGCCAGGGGTGGGCAGCTACGCGGTGGAAGCGTCCCGCAACCTCGACTTCCCCGCAATCATCGGCGTCACCATTCTCGGTGGCGTGGCCTTCCTCGTCACCAATCTGATCACCGACATCGCCTATGCGTTCGCCGACCCGAGAATTCGGCTCTCATGACCGAGCTCTTCGTTGCACCCAGAGCCCGCAGGCGGCGCCTTCGACCACCGTGGCTGCGCGGACCGGCATTGATCGGTGTCATCGTGCTCGTCCTCTGGACGGTGGTCGCGCTCACATTGCCGTTGTGGACGCCGTTCGACCCACTCAAGCCGGTCGCGACACGACTGCAGGAGCCAAGTTGGTCACACCTGATGGGAACCGACGCGCTTGGCCGCGACGTCTTCACTCGCACGTTGTGGGGCGCTCGCATCTCGCTCCCCGTTGCCGCAATCGTCATCATCTCATCCGTCATCGTCGGCACCATTGTCGGCGCCGCAGCCGGTTTCTTCGGTGGATGGATCGATGCCATCCTCATGAGGCTGGTCGACATCACCATGGCTTTCCCGCCGATCCTGCTTGCCATGGCAATCACGGCCTCGCTCGGACCGGGCATTCGCAACGCCTTGATCGCCATGGTGCTGGTGTGGTGGCCGATCTATGCCCGGCTCTTACGCGCACAGGTGATCGCCGTGCGCGAACGCGACTTCGTCGAGTCGGCCCACGCCATCGGTGCCTCGCGCTGGCTCATCCTGCGTCGCTACATCCTGCCGATGTCGTACACCCCCGTGCTCGTCAACGGCACGATGGACTTCGGACAGGTCGTGCTGCTGACTGCGTCACTCAGCTTCATCGGCCTGGGCGCACGGCCACCGTCACCGGAGTGGGGGGCGATGATCACCGAGGGCGCCACCAACTTCTACCAGTGGTGGATTGCCGCGGCGCCGGGTCTCGCCATTCTTGTCGTCGTGATGGCATTCAACTTCGTCGGCGACGCGCTGAGGGACAGCCTCGATGTCAAGGAACAGGGTCGATGACCGATCCCATCTTGTCGGTGCGCGACCTCCGCGTCACCTTCTCCACACCATTCGGCCCTGTGCCCGCCGTTCGGGGTCTCGATCTCGACATCTTGCCCGGAGAGTCACTGGCGATCGTCGGCGAATCAGGTTCCGGCAAGAGCGTCACGATGATGGCAATGCTCGGTCTGCTGCCCAACGCGACGGTCAGCGGATCCGCCACTTTCCGCGGGACTGAGATGGTTGGAATGCAGTCCTCCGCGTTGCGCCGGATACGTGGAAACAAGGTCTCGATGATCTTCCAGGACCCGATGACGTCCCTCAACCCGGTTCTGACGATCGGTCGACAGATGTCACTGGTGATGCGAGCACATCAACCTGACCTGTCGAAGAAGGCCGCGCTCGCGCGTGCGGTAGACCTGCTCGACCAGGTCGCTATTTCGCAACCCGCGAAGCGAGTCCATGCCTACCCGCATGAGTTGTCCGGCGGCATGCGTCAGCGAGTCATGATCGCCATGGCCATCTCGAACGATCCCGAGGTTCTCATCGCCGACGAGCCCACCACTGCACTCGATGTCACTGTGCAGGCGCAGATCATGGACCTGCTCGGCAACCTACGCCGAGAGCACCATCTGGCGCTCGTCTTGATCACCCACGACCTGGGTGTCGTCGCCGGCGAGGCCGACCGGGTTGCGGTGATGTACGCAGGCAGAGTCGTCGAGCGAGGCAGCGTTACAGCCTTGTTCGCTGACCCCGGGCATCCGTACACGCGCGGCCTGTTGGAGTGCCTGCCTCGGCTGGATGCCCGCCACGAGGTGCGCGCCGCGATCCCCGGCGTCCCGGCGAGCCCGCAGTCACTCCCGCCGGGGTGCCCCTTTGCTCCGCGTTGTAGGTTCGCTGTCGACAGTTGTTCCGAGGCCGAACCCGAGTTGGCCCCACATGGCGACACGATGATCGCATGCTCGGTGTTCGCGTGACCGACACCCCCATCCTTTCGGTTCGGAACCTGGTGAAGGAGTTCAAGATTCGCGACCGCGGACGGGCGGGGGTGGTCCATGCCGTGAGTGGTGTCAGCTTCGACCTACAACCGGGCGAGACCCTCGCACTCGTCGGTGAGTCCGGTTGCGGCAAGTCCACGACCGGTCGCTGCATTCTCCGTCTCGTCGAGCCCACAAGCGGTTCAGTGCAGTTTCGCGGTGAGGACCTCCTCGGCTTGGGTCGCGATGCACTTCGCCGCATGCGACGCCACATGCAGATCGTGTTTCAGGACCCCCAGGCATCGCTCCACCCGCGCATGACGGTTCGACGGCTACTGGCCGAACCGTTGCAGGTGCACGGCGAACCCGCCGATGTCGTCAGCGCACGGGTCGAGGAACTGCTGGCACTGGTGCAACTGCTCCCCGAGCACCTCGATCGCTACCCACACCAGTTCTCCGGCGGACAGCGTCAGCGCATCGGGATCGCACGCGCTCTCGCCATCTCACCGGCGTTGTTGGTGCTGGACGAGCCCGTTTCGGCCCTCGATGTCAGCATCCAGGCGGAGATCATGAAGCTCCTCATCGACCTACGCGAGCGGCTTGGGCTCTCTTACGTCTTCATTGCGCACGACCTCGCTGTGGTGCGACAGCTCGCCGATCGAGTCGCCGTGATGTACCTCGGAAAGATCGTCGAGGTTGGCCCATCCGATCAGGTCTACGAGTCACCACAACATCCGTACACGCAGGCCTTGCTCTCCGCGGTCCCGATACCGGATCCCGCAGTTCAGCAACACCGCCAGCGAATCGTGCTGCAGGGCGAGCTACCCAGCGCCATCGACCCACCATCGGGTTGCCGGTTCCGAACTCGCTGTTGGCGCGCAGAGCAACGATGTGCCGACGAGGAACCCTTGCTGGTCACTCGTAAGGGGGACCCAGCGCACAGCGTCGCCTGCCACTTCCCCAGCCTGGGCTCGGCACCCCTCGACGGAGTGCCGACATGACCAGCCGAGCCAGCGCAGTACTCGCCATCGACCTCGGTACCACGGGCGTCAAGGTTGCCGTCATCGATGACTCCGGTAGCGTGCTCGCCGGCGCCGGCGAGGTTTTGCCGCTGATCTTCACCGACGATGGCGGCGTCGAGCAGGACGCGCATGGATGGTGGGCGGCAATCGGCCGCTGTGGCCGACGCGCCGTGGCTGCATCGGGGCTACAGCCCGCAGACATCGGCACTGTGGCCGTCACCAGCCAGTACACCTCGACGGTTGCGGTTGACGCCGCCGGGCTGCCGCTCGCCAACACGGTCATGTGGATGGACGGTCGCGGCCGCCGGCACCACCGGTCGGTGGCCACGGCAGCGAACCGCGCGCGGTGGATCGAACTGCACGGGATGGCCCCGTCGGGAAATGATGACATCGGTCATGTCGCCGTCATCCGCGACCTGTGGCCCGAGGTGTACGCGGCAGCGGCCGCGTTCCTCGAGCCGATGGACGCAATCGCCGCCCGCCTCACCGGTCACGTGACAGCGACACAGAACACCATGTTCCCCATGTTGTCGGTCGACAATCGCACGTGGGGCTCCACGGAATACAGCGACGAACTGCTGGCCATGTCGGCACTGGACATCGACAAACTGCCGCGTCTCGTGCCGATGGGGCAACCCCGTGGCACGATCACGTCGGCTGCAGCTGAGCATCTGGGCATCTCCCCTCTCGCCGTCGTTGCCGACGCAACGATCGACTCGGTGACCTCTGCGATCGGAACCGGTGCCACCGACAGCAGCCGCTGCGGCCTGATCATCGGCACCACCACCGTGATGGCCACGCACCTCCCCGACAAGCGACACGACCTCGCTCACGGCCTGACCTCCGCTCCCAGTCCGCTTTCCGGCAGCTACTTCCTCGTGGCCGAGAACGGCGTTGGTGGCAAAGCACTCGACGTACTCGTCAACAACATCATCTACCCCGACGACGGCCTCGGCGAGCCGGCTCCGCCCGATGCGTTCGAACGTGTGCTCTCCGTTGCGGCCACGGCACCGCGTGGTGCCAACGGGGTCATGTTCCTGCCGTGGCTGATCGGCTCGCTCGCCCCCAGCTATCACGCTCGCACGCGCGCCGCGTTCGTGAATCTCGGGCTGGGCAGCAACCGCGCCGACATGGCTCGGGCCGTGGTCGAAGGTGTCGCGCTGAACGCCGCATGGCTGCTGCCTCACTTCTCGGCGCTGGCCGGCGCCACGTATGACGAGGTCGGCTTCGGCGGCGGCGGGGCCGGTTCACCGCTGTGGGGTCAATGTCTCGCCGACTGCTTCGGCATCCCGGTCCGTCGTCTGGCCGACTCATCCTCGACCAACGCGCGCGGTGCGGCACTCGTGGCGATGATCGCCGACGGTCGAATCACGCTCGACGAGAGCCGGGCAATGCTGCCCAGCGCCGAGGTTCACGACCCGGATCCGGCGGCGCATGCGGTGTATCAACGACTTCTTCCCCAGTTCATCGACTTTCACGACCGTGCCGCGCCGTTCTACGACGCGCTCAACTCATAGCAACGAGGTTCCACCATGAGTACCACCCCAAACACCGCCGGCAAGATCGTCTCGCCCATGCACCCCTACGCCGATCGGTACGAGGTGCACTCGGCGATGCCCGAGCAGGGCGTGAGCCGCGAAGAGATCCTGCGCGAGCTGCGCGAGATGTCCACCGAGGAGGACGCCAAGGGTGACAGCGGCCGAGTCAGCGGCAGTATCTACAGCGGTGATCACGATCACTACGCCTTTCTGGTCGAGGCGTACGCGTTCTACGCCCACTCGAACGTGCTGCAGCGCGACATGTACCCGAGCGCAACGAAGATGGAGGCCGAGATCATCGCGATGACCGCCGACATGATGCACGGCGACACCGAGGGCCCCGATGGCGTCGGTGGCCTGATCACCTCCGGCGGCACGGAGAGCTTGGTCACCGCGATGCTCACGTATCGCGAATGGGGTCGCAACGTGAAGGGCATCGAGCACCCCGAAGTCATCATGCCGGTGACTGCGCACCCCGCGTTCGACAAGGCATTCCACTACTTCGGTATCAAGGTGGTGAAGGCACCGGTCACCGACGAGTACCTCGTCGACCTCGACTTCGTCCGCGATCACATCGGTCCCAACACCGTCGCACTCATCGGCTCGGCCGGCACCTACCCCCATGGCCTCATCGACCCCATTCCCGCGCTCGGCCAGCTGGCGCTCGAGCACGGCATCGGGCTGCACGTGGACGGATGCCTCGGTGGGTTCATCATCGCCTGGGCACAAGACCTCGGCTATCCATTGCCGCCGTTCGACTTCCGTGTTCCCGGGGTCACGTCCATCTCGGCCGATACCCACAAGTACGGATACGCGCTGAAGGGCAGCTCGGTGTTGCTGTTCCGGCCCAAGTCGCTGCGTCGCGAGCAGTACTTCATGCAGGAAGGCTGGCCCGGCGGGATGTACGCCTCGCCGAGCATGGGCGGCAGCCGCAGCGGCGGGCTGATCGCCGCCACGTGGGCCTCGATGCTCCACATGGGCAAGGCCGGATATCGGGCAATCGCAGCCGACATCTTCCGAACCGCCGACGCGGTCAAGGCTGCGGTGCGCTCCCATCCCGAGCTGGAAATGATCGGCGACTCGTTGTTCAACGTGGCGTTCAAGGCCAGCCCCGACAGCGGCATCGACATCTTCCACGTCAACGATGGTCTTGCTGATCGCGGCTGGCGTATGAACGGCCTGCAGGTTCCCCCTGCGTTGCATTTCTGCATCACGCGCCCGAACACCCAGGAGGGCATCGCCGAGGCGTTCACCGTGGACCTTGCCGCGGCGGTCGAGTACGCCAAGAACCCACCGTCGCCGATGCCCAAGAGCGGCGCGATGTACGGCGCTGGTGGGCGTACGAACGACAGCAGTCGGTTGCGCATCGGCTTGTTCGACCGGATGGACGCAATGCACGAGGTGGGACCCGAATGACCCATCCGTTCCGCTTCGGCGTCGAGATGATGGCGCCGTTCGACGGGCTCTCATGGGCAGATTCGGCCAAGGAGGTCGAAGCGCTCGGCTACTCGACGCTGTTCGTACCCGACCACTTTCATGAGGGGTACGGGCCGATCACTGCGATGGCCACAGCTGCAATGGCGACCACGAAATTGAAGGTTGGCCCGATGGTGCTGGCCTGCGACTTTCGCCACCCGGCGGTGCTCGCTCGCGAGCTCGCCTCCATCGACGTGCTGTCGCGTGGCCGCCTCGAAGTAGGACTCGGCGCCGGTTACCAGGAAACCGATTACGACCGCTCTGGCATCGCAATGGACGCGCCTGGCGTTCGAGTCAGCCGGTTGATCGAGCACACGCGGGTACTGAAGCTGCTGTTCGGGAATGCTCCTGCGTCGTTTCAGGGTGAGCACTACCAGATCAACGATCTCGATGGAACGCCCAAGCCGTTCCGCGAGGGAGGTCCCCCGATCATCATTGCGGGTGGCGGCAAGCGGCTGCTCACGTTTGCCGCGACCACCGCCGACATCATCGGGGTCAACCCCTCGCTCCCGAGTGCGGCGGCCAGCGCCACTGCCGGCCGAGACGCGTTGGCGGCAGCGATCGACGAGAAGTTCGATTGGATTCGAGAGGCGGCGGGCGAGCGCTTCGATTTGCTGGAGTTCACTGCCTGGCTATCGGTCGCTCGAGTCACCGACGACGCCTCCGTTCTCGCCGAGAAGCTGAGCCAGAGCGAGCGGCG
>DAORTY010000041.1:0-26125 GCA_035432905.1 Ilumatobacteraceae bacterium
CTCGTCTAAACGCCTCCCCTCATCTCGTCACAAAGGAAGAACATGAATCGCATTTCGCATTGGATCGACGGCCAGGTCGTCGAGGGCACCTCGGGTCGTTCCGGGATCGTGTACGACCCCGCTACCGGCGAGCAGGCCTCATCGGTGGACCTCGCTTCTGTAGCTGAGGTCGACCTGGCTGTGGCGAAGGCCCGGGCTGCGTTCCCGGCATGGCGGTCCACCAACCTGTCGCGCCGCGCCGAGGTCATGTTCCGCGTGCGCGAGTTGGTTGACGCAAACCGCAAAGAGATCGCGACGCTGCTCACCAAGGAACACGGCAAGGTGCTCAGCGATGCGCTCGGTGAGGTGGCTCGCGGGTTGGAGAACATCGAGTTTGCCTGTGGCATCCCACACCTGATGAAGGGTGGCTACAGCGAGCAGGCGTCCACGAACCTGGACGTCTACAGCATCAAGCAGCCGCTCGGTGTCGTGGCGGGCATCACGCCGTTCAACTTCCCGGCGATGGTACCGATGTGGATGTTCGCCAACGCCCTCGCGTGCGGTAACACCTTCGTGCTCAAGCCCAGTGAGAAGGACCCGTCGGCCAGCATGTTCATCGGTGAACTGCTGAAGCAGGCCGGTCTGCCCGACGGCTGCTTCAACGTCATCAACGGCGACAAGGTGGCCGTCGATCGGTTGCTGGAACACCCCGATGTGCAGGCCATCAGCTTCGTCGGCAGTACGCCCATCGCTCGCTACATCTACGAGACCGGAACCAAGAACGGCAAGCGGGTGCAGGCACTCGGCGGCGCGAAGAACCACATGCTGGTGTTGGCTGACGCCGATCTCGACATGGCCGCGGACGCCGCCGTCAGCGCCGCCTACGGCAGCGCCGGCGAGCGCTGCATGGCGGTGTCGGTGGTGCTTGCCAGCGAGTCCATCGCCGACGATCTGGTGGCCAAGATCAAGGATCGCATTCCGGCCATCAAGGTCGGTCCCGCCAGCCAGGATGGCAGCGAGATGGGTCCGCTGATCACCGGCGAGCATCGCGACAAGGTCAAGGGCTACGTCGATGCGGCGCCCGCTGAGGGCGCGACGGTTGTGGTCGACGGTACGGTCAACCTCCCCCCAACGGGCTTCTTCTTGAACCCGAGCCTGATCGACAACGTCACGCCGGGGATGAAGTGCTACGAGGACGAGATCTTCGGGCCCGTGCTGAACGTGACCCGCGTGCACGGCTACGACGACGGGTTGGCGCTGATCAACGCCAACCCCTACGGCAACGGCACCGCCATCTTCACCCGTGACGGCGGCGCTGCCCGCCAGTTCGAGTTCGACGTGGAGGTCGGCATGGTGGGCGTCAACGTGCCGGTCCCGGTGCCGGTCAGCTACTACAGCTTCGGTGGCTGGAAGAACAGCCTGTTCGGCGACACCCACATCTACGGACCCGACGGCATCAACTTCTACACACGTTCCAAGGTCGTCACCAAGCGTTGGCCCGACCCACGCACCAGCAAGGTCGACCTCGGCTTCCCGCAGAACCGCTAACGTCGCCAATTCCCCGACCAGTAGCCGCCACAAACCCCCCAGGTACACGAGAGGAGCTAGTGATGCAGTTCGGAGTCGTCTTGCAAACCACGCCGCCGTCGCGGCGCGTGATCGACCTTGCCAAACGGGCAGAGTCCTACGGATTCGAGTACGTATGGACCTTCGACAGCCACATCCTGTGGCAAGAGCCGTACGTCATCTACAGCCAGATCCTGGCCGAGACGCGCAATGTCACCGTTGGGCCGATGGTCACCAACCCTGCCACTCGTGACTGGACGGTGACGGCCAGCCTCTACGCGACCCTCAACGAGATGTTCGGCAACCGAACCGTGTGTGGGATTGGTCGTGGTGACAGTGCCGTGCGCGTGACCAACGGTGCACCCACCAACCTGGCAACGCTGCGCGACAGCATCCACGTGATTCGTGAGATGGCCAACGGCCGCTCGGTGGAATACAAGGGCGGCGATCTGCGGCTGCCGTGGGCGGCGAAGAGCCGCCTCGAGATGTGGGTCGCGGCGTACGGCCCCAAGGCGCTGGCGCTGGCGGGTGAGGTCGGCGACGGTTTCATCCTGCAGCTCGCGGATCTCTCGATCGCCGAGTGGACCATCAAGGCTGTTCGAGACGCCGCCGCGGCTGCGGGGCGCAACCCCGACGACATCACCATCTGTGTCGCGGCGCCCGCGTACGTCACCGATGGCACCGAGGCCGGGCTGGCGTACGGGCGTGAGCAGGTGCGCTGGTTCGGTGGCATGGTGGGCAACCACGTGGCGGACATCGTTGCCCGCTACGGCGACGACGCACCCGTGCCCAAGGCGCTCACCGACTACATCAAGAACCGTCAGGGCTACGACTACAACGAGCACGGCCAGACCGGCAATACCCACACCACGTTCGTGCCCGACGAGATCGTCGACAGGTTCTGCATCGTGGGCCCGGTGGAGACACACATCGAACGCATGCAGCAGCTGAGAAACCTCGGTGTCGACCAGTTCGCGATCTATTTGCAGCATGACGACAAGGACCACACGCTGCAGGCATACGGGGAGAAGGTCATGCCGGCTGTTGCCGAGCACGTGAAGGCCAGATCGTGACGCTGACAACGTCATGAGTTCCCAGACCGCGCCCACCAACTCCCGTTCGCTCCGGGTGTGGCTTCTGCGTGCCCGTCGCGCGCTCATGTTCTTCATCGCCCTCACGCTCGTGGCAGCCGGCTGGGAGCTCTACAAGAAGTTCGGTCCCCAAGACGGTGGTGAGGTGTTCGGTTGGAAGATCCTGCCGCGGGCCAAGGATCGAGTGATGCCCCATGTCAGCGAGATGTTCAGCCGCTTCGGCGATCCGGTCGGCCGCCGTGCTGAAGAGACGGTTTTCTCGGTGGTCCTCGATGCGGTGTGGTTCTCGCTGCGCCTGGTGCTGGCCGGCTTTGCGATGGGGTTGATCGCGGGCGTGTCACTCGCCGTCGTGATGACCCGCTTCCGATTTGCCGAGCGCGCAATCCTGCCGTACCTCGTCATCTCCCAAACCGTTCCGTTGATCGCGCTCGCACCGCTGATCGCCAGTTGGAGCGGCAAGCTGGAGCTGTTCGGCTGGGAGTGGCCGCGCTGGATGTCGGCAGCGGTCCTCGGCGCGTTCTTGTCGTTCTTCCCGATCGCGGTCAACACGCTGCGCGGGTTGCAATCACCCAGCCCGGCATCTCTCGAACTGATGGACAGCCTGGCGGCGCCGTGGCATCGCACGCTCTTCACGCTGCGCTTCCCGTCGGCGGTGCCGTACATCGTGCCGGGGCTCAAGCTGGGCGCGGCGGGTGCCGTGATCGGCGTGGTCGTGTCGGAGATCTCCATCGGCCTGCGTGGCGGCATCGGCCGACTGGTCATCGAATTCGCCAGGGCTACCACGAGCGACCCTGCCATCGTCTACACCGCGATCATCGGTGCGGCAGTTCTGGGTTTGATCATGGCTGCGTTGATCGCGGTTGCTGACACCTTCTTCATGCGGAACCGACCGAAAGAGATCATGTCGTGATGGAGGACGTTGCGTGAGTGCAGTAGAGGTCGTTGGTCTGGGCAAGATCTTCAACGTTGGGAAAGCCGGTCAGGTCGACGCGCTCGTCGACATCGACCTGTCGATCGAGCCGGGTGAGTTCATCTCGCTCATCGGTCCATCGGGCTGCGGCAAGAGCACCCTGTTGCGTCTGATCGCCAACCTCACCGAGCCGACGAGCGGGTCGGTGACCGTCAACGGCAAGCCCGCCAAGCAGGCTCGTCTCGAGCAGGACTACGGCATGGCATTCCAGCAGGCCGGGCTGTTCGACTGGCGCACCGTGACGAAGAACATCGAACTGCCGCTGGAGTTGAAGGGCTGGGACCGCGCCAAGCGTCGTGCGCGGGCCCGGGAGATGCTGGAACTGGTCAAGCTCCCCGACTTCGCCGACCACATGCCGTGGCAGCTCAGCGGTGGCATGCAGCAACGGATTGCCATCGCTCGTGCACTGGCGGCGCACCCCTCGATCCTGTTGATGGACGAACCGTTCGGGGCCCTCGACGAGATGACTCGTGAGCACATGCAAGGCGAGCTGCTGCGCATCTGTGCGGAGACCAAGACCACGGTCATCTTCGTCACCCACTCGATTCCCGAGGCTGTATACCTGTCCACGCGGGTCGTCGTCATGTCGCCGCGGCCGGGCCGCGTCACCGACATCATCGACGTGCCGCTGGGTGCGGACCGCGACCCTGACACCCGTGAGTCGCGTGACTTCTTCGGCAAGATCACTGAGGTGCGTGAGGCCCTACGCGGTGCCGAGTACGGCACCACCGGCCACGGCCCGCAGGGAGTTGACGACCGGTGACGACTCGCTTCGGTCCTGTGCTGCACGCGCTGTGGCCGCCGGCCGTCCTCGGCGCGCTGATGTTGTCGGCGTGGCAGCTGGTGGTGCGCGGCTTCGATATGCAGCCGTACTTCCTTGTCGCTCCCACCGATGTCTGGAAGGCGCTCACGACCAACTGGAACAACGTGTGGGAAGCCATGCAGGTCTCGGGGACCAACGCTGCGGTCGGTTTGGTCGTCGGCACGATCGCCGGTGTATTGATGTCGTTCCTACTCAGCCGTTTCCGCCTCGCCGACGAGTTGGTCACTCCACTCTCCATCGCCATCAACGCGATCCCTGCGTTCGTGCTGGTCTCGGTCTTCAACAACATGTTCTCGAGCACCAGCGAGGTGCCGCGCCGGCTGATGGTGACGTTGGTCGTGTTCTTCGTCGTGCTCGTCAATGTTGCCAAGGGCCTGCGTCAGGTCGAGCCGGTGCACTCCGAGCTGATGCGTAGCTACGCCGCGAGCGATTGGGCGATCATGCGCAAGGTGCGCATTCCCAATGCCGTTCCATTCCTGTTCACCGCGCTGCGCATCTCGGCGCCGCTGGCGGTCATCTATGCCTACGTGTCGGAGTACTTTGGTGGGGCACAGAATGGTCTCGGGAGCAGAATCGCCAGCAATATCGCCAACTCGAAGAACGCCGTTGGCTGGGCATACGTCACCGGTGCCTGCCTTTTGGGGTTGGGGTTCTACGTGATTGCAATTGTCGTGGAGGCGGTCGTCTCACCGGGCGGCCGCAACCGAAATCGGGAGGGTTCATGACCCACCCGAACAGGCCTAGAGGAATCATTCCGAAAGGGGAGGAGCAACAATGAGGAAGCAACGAAACAAGGGTGTGATCGCAGCCTTGGTGGCACTCTCGATCGTGGCCGCAGCCTGCGGCGACGACAAGACCACCACGGACACGAAGGCACCAGCCGAGTCAACGGCGCCGCAGGAGACGAAGGCGCCCGACGAGACAACTGCCCCGGCAGAGACAACGGCCCCGAGCGACACGACAGGTGACACAGCGGCGGCAGCCGAGTGCACCGAAATGACGCCCGTGAAGCTGCAGATGCAGTGGGTCACGCAGGCTCAGTTCGGTGGCTACTACGCCGCCCAGGAGAACGGCTACTACAAGGACCTGTGCCTCGACGTCACCATTCTGGAAGGTGCTGTCGACATCACGCCGCAGACCGTGCTCGCCAACGGCGACGCCGACTTTGCAATCGCGTGGGTCCCCAAGGCACTTGCCAGCCGTGAAGCCGGAGCCGACATCGTCGACATCGCACAGGTGTACCAGCGCAGCGGAACGCTGCAGGTGAGTTTCAAGGACAAGAACATCACCAGCCCGGCCGACTTCGCTGGAAAGAAGGTTGGCAACTGGGGCTACGGCAACGAGTTCGAGGTCTTCGCAGCCATGACCCAGGCCGGAATTGATCCGGCTTCGGTCGACAACGTGGCGCAGCAGTTCGACATGGTCGGTCTGCTGGAGGGTGACATCGATGCCGCCGAGGCAATGACCTACAACGAGTACGCACAGGTGCTCGAGACGATCAACCCCGACACTGGCAAGCTCTACCAGCCCGAAGATTTCAACGTCATCTCGTACGAGGACGTCGGCGTTGGCATGTTGCAGGACGCAATCTGGGCAGACGGCAAGCGTATGGGCGATGCTGACTACAGGGCCACCGCCATCAATTTCGTGGCTGCATCGTTGCAAGGCTGGGCGTTCTGCCGCGACAACGCTGCCGAGTGCGCAACCATCGTCACCGACTTGAGCCCGATCTTGGGTCTCACCCACCAGACGTGGGAGATGAACGAAGTCAACAAGCTCATCTGGCCCGCCGAGGGCGGCGTTGGCTACATCGATCCCGCAGCATGGGACCGTACTGCGAAGATCTCGCAGGAGACCAAGAACCTGGAAGGCAGCACCGTGCTGACCAAGGCTCCCGACGCCGATGCCTACACCAACGACATCGTCACTGCAGCGCACAAGCTGCTGGTGTCGATGGGTGTCGACATCAACGGTGACAAGTTTGCGCCGATCGACGTCACCCTCACCGAGGGCGGCGCCTGACAGGGGCTGAATACCAACGTGCCGTTGCGATACACGGCGAGGGGCGGGTCGCTACGGCGGCCCGCCCCTCTCGCGTCGCGCCTGTCATGTCGTTGCGGCCGGGCGTATCGCTCACGCTGAGGCCCGCGCGCTAGCGTGCGAAGTGAGGGCGGCAACGAGGCCGATCTCGCACCAGGAGGTGGCCCATGACGGACACCAAGCCCACAAGCGTCGATGTACGAACCGACCGGCAGACGGAGCAGATCTCCCATGTCGTCGTCCGGTTCGCCGGCGATTCAGGCGACGGAATGCAGCTCACCGGTGATCGATTCACCTCGGCGAGCGCGCTGTTCGGCAACGACCTATCAACCTTTCCCGACTATCCGGCCGAAATCCGGGCGCCGGCGGGAACCGTCAATGGGGTTTCGAGTTTTCAGGTCCACATCTCGGACCACGACATCACCACGCCGGGCGACTCGCCCAACGTGCTGGTGGCGATGAACCCGGCGGCACTGAAGGCCGACCTGCACCGGTTGGAGCAGAACGGTTTGCTCATCGTCAACAGCGACGCGTTCGAGGAGCGTGACCTGGAGAAGGCTGGTTACGACCACAACCCGCTGCACGATGACTTCCTCAGCGCCTATCGGATGGTGGAGATTCCGATGACGACGCTCACCCGGCTGGCCACCGAGCCGCTGGGTGTCAAGGCCCGCGATTCGGAACGCTCGAAGAACTTCTTCGCGCTGGGCGTAGTCTCGTGGCTGTATTCGCGTCCTACCGAGCCAACCTTGGAGTGGATCGAGGGCAAGTTCCAGGATCTGGTGAAGGCCAGCAACATCGCTGCCTTCAAGGCCGGCTACAACTTCGGCGAGACCAGCGAGCTCTTCGATCACCCCTACCAGGTGAAGCCAGCGCAGCTGCCCCCGGGTGAGTACACCAACATCAGCGGCAACGTCGCGTTGGCCTGGGGTTTGGTGGCTGCTGGTCAGCAGGCGAAGCTGCCGCTGTTCTTGGGCAGCTACCCGATCACACCTGCCAGCGACATCTTGCACGAACTGTCGAAGCACAAGCATTTCGGTGTGCGCACCGTGCAGGCGGAGGACGAGATTGCCGCCGTCGGCATGGCGTTGGGCGCCGCCTTCTCCGGCCACCTCGGTATCACGACCACCAGCGGCCCAGGGCTGGCACTGAAGAGCGAAACCATCAGCCTGGGAATCTCATTGGAGCTGCCGCTGCTGGTCATCGACATTCAGCGTGGTGGGCCATCGACAGGTTTGCCGACCAAGACGGAAGCTGCCGACCTCAACATTGCGATGTTCGGGCGCCACGGTGAGGCACCGTTGCCGATCGTCGCCGCCTACAGCCCGGCCCAGTGCTTCGACGCTGCCATCGAGGCAGCGCGCATCGCACTCAAGTACCGCACGCCGGTGATCCTGCTCAGCGACGGGTTCCTGGCCAACGGCAGCGAGCCGTGGCTGCTGCCCGATCTCGACACGTTGCCCGACATCTCGGTGTCGTTCCAGACGGAGATGAACCACGTCGCCGCCGACGGCACGCCCGAGTTCTGGCCGTACCTGCGCGACCCCGAGACGCTGGCTCGGCCGTGGGCCATCCCCGGCACGCCTGGCCTCATGCACCGTGTTGGTGGCATCGAAAAGGAAGACGGCACCGGCAACATCAGTTACGCCCCCGCCAACCACGAGAAGATGGTCCATCTGCGTGCTGCCAAGGTGGCCGGAATCGCTGCCGACATTCCCTTGGCAACCATCGTCGGTGACGAAGATGCCGAGGTGTGTCTGTTGGGCTGGGGCTCCACCTGGGCGGCCATCGACGCCGCCGTTCAGCGCACGCGTCGTGACGGTGTGAAGGTGGCCTGGATCCATCTCACCCACCTCAACCCGCTGCCGCCCAACCTCGGTGAACTACTGAAGCCGTTCCCCAAAGTGTTGGTGCCCGAGCTCAATCTCGGCCACCTGTGTCGAATCATCCGCGCCGATTTCCTGATCGATGCGAAGCCGATCAACAAGGTGCAGGGCCTGCCCTTCACTTCCTCAGAACTCGAAGCCGCCATCAAGGAGGCGCTGTCATGACCGACACAATTGTTCCTATCACTACCAAGAAGGACTGGGCGAGTGACCAAGAGGTTCGCTGGTGCCCCGGTTGCGGTGACTATGGCGTGATGCACGCGGTGCAGACGCTGATGCCCGAGCTCGGTGTCGCGCCGGAGAACACTGTGTTCATCAGCGGCATCGGCTGCAGCAGCCGCTTTCCGTACTACATGAACACATACGGCATGCACAGCATCCACGGGCGTGCCCCGGCCATTGCAACCGGCGTTGCTGTGGCCCGGCCCGATCTCGACGTGTGGGTGATCACCGGCGATGGTGACTCGCTGTCGATCGGCGGTAACCATCTCATCCACGCCCTGCGCCGCAACGTGAACCTGACGATCCTGCTGTTCAACAACCGCATCTACGGGCTCACCAAGGGCCAGTATTCGCCGACATCGGAAACGGGCAAGGTCACCAAGAGCACACCGTTCGGGTCCATCGACCACCCGTTCAATCCGCTTTCCGTGGCGTTGGGTGCGGAGGCGTCGTTCGTGGCTCGTACCCACGACCTCGACCGCAAGCACATGATCGAGACGTTCCGGGCGGCACACGCTCACCAGGGTGCGTCGTTCGTGGAGATTTTCCAGAACTGCAACGTGTTCAACGACGGCGCGTTCGACGACATCACCAGCCGGAAAGCCCGCGACGAGATGATGATCGATCTGCATCATGGGCAGCCGATTCGCTTCGGCGTCGACGGGCACAAGGGTGTGGTGATGGGCGCCGATGGGCAGTTGCGAATCGTCGAAGTCGCTGACGTGGGCGAGGATGCGATCCTGGTCCACGATGCGAACCGGGCAGACCCCGGTCTCGCTTTTGCACTGGCTCGCCTGTCGCACGACGATCACTCGGCCACACCGTTCGGTGTGTTCCGCGATGTCGACCGCGGCGACTACGGCCAGATGGTGGGGGCCCAAGTTGCCGCCGCCTCTGAACGAAAAGGCCCCGGCGACCTTGCCGCCCTGCTGCGCAGCAACGGCACCTGGATGGTCGGCGGCTGACGGGCCCAGGGCTTGGCCCTGATCTCTAGGGCTCGATGATGGCGAAACCACCCACGAACGTGTCGAGGTGGTCGACGATCGCGTGCAGCGCGCCGAGATCTCCATCCGCTGTGAGCTGGCCGGCGTGGACCGCGTCGTCGATGGTGGCTTCGCCTGCCACGATCTGGGACAGCGTCTCTCGCGTCGTGGTGATCGTGAGGTCTGCATCGGGCAACTGTCGATCTGCGCGGTAGTGGACGGCGCGGTGTGACATCCCGAGTGTCCAGCGCTGTTGGAGGTCGGTGAACATGAAGTTGATGTTCACGGTCATGCCGCCCACCTCGTGCGCCTTGAGGCGCATTGCAACCAGCGCGAACAGCTGGTCGATGGGCAGCGAGCGTACGAGTCCGCGATTCGCTGAGGGCCTGCGAGGCGGGCCGCCATGACGAAGCTCCTGGGCCCCCATCAGGTACGCGTTGCGGAAGATCGCCGACTCGCTCTGATAGCCCATCTGCTCGAGCGCGTCGGCCTGCAGCGCACGAGCCGCAGTGTTGGTGGGGTCGGCGAACACGAGGTGGTTGACCAGCTCTGCGACCCAGCGGTAGTCCCCGGCGTCATACGCGACGCGCGCCGTGGCAAGCAACGCATCGGCTCCACCCGCCAGCGTGACGTAGCGCTGGCCGGCCTCCACCGGGGGGTGCGGGTTGAGGTGGCAAGGGTTGCCGTCGTACCAGCTCAGGTAGCGCTGGTAGACCGCCTTCACGTTGTGAACCAGGCTGCCGTAGTAGCCGATGGTGTGGCTCTCCTCGTAGTGCTCCGAGGCGGGCTGCAGCAGCTCGGCGATCTCGGTGGCGACATGGCCGTGATTGGCCAGCCGCAAAGTCTGGTCGTGAATCCAGCGGTACAGGTCGCGCTGGCGGCACATGAACTCGCGTACGTCGTTGGTACCCCACCGGGGCCAGTGGTGTGATGCGAACATGATCTCGGTACGGTCGCCGAACAGTTCGATGGCATCGTCGATGTAGGTGCTCCACGCGAGTGAATCGCGTGCCTGGGCGCCACGGATGGGGATCAGGTTGTGCATGTTGTGCGAGCAATTTTCCGCCATGCAGAGCCAGCCGTGATCGGGGAAGAAGAAGTTCATCTCCGCTGGCGCCTCGGTCTCGGGAGTCATCTGGAAGCTGATGCGAATACCATCGACGACCAGTTCCTGCCCGGTGTACGTGATGTCCTCGGTCGGTGCAATCAAACCCGGTGAGCTCAGGGGCGTGCCCTTGCCCAGCCCGCAGTCCACGTGGCCTTTCGGGCCAGGCGGCAGCAGCGGGCCGAACTGGTACAGCGCCCGGCGGTTCATGGCGTGGCCCGCCAGCAGGTTCTCGGCGACTGCCTCGCGCATGAAGTGCTCGGGCGCGATCACCCGGCACCTGCCGGCATCCACATCGGCCTGGCTGGTCACGCCGAGCACACCGCCGAAATGGTCGAGGTGGCTGTGGGTGTAGATGACAGCCGTCACCGGCCGTTCGCCGAGGTGCGCATTGGCCAACTCGAGACACGCCCGAGCCGTGGCGGTGGTGGTGAGCGGGTCGATGATGACCCATCCCGTGTCGCCGGCGATGAACGTGATGTTGGAGATGTCGTAGCTGCGGGCCTGCCAGACACCAGGCGCCACCTCGAACAAGCCGTGGATGTTGTTCAGTTGGGCTTGTCGCCACAGGCTGGGGTGCACGGTGTCGGGGTTGGGAGAACCCTGCTGGATGAAGTCGTAGTTGTTGATGTTCCAGGCCTGCCCGAAGTCACCGTCGATGATGCCGGTCGGGTGTTGCGCAATCAGCCCTCGCGACGCACGCTCGAAGTCGGCTGGGTCGAAGGCTGGGACGCCCTGAGACGTGACGCGGTGGGTGTGCTCAGTGGCGTCGTTGGGGGCGGAGCGAGGCAGATGGCTGGTGTCGGTCACCGGGCAAGTGTTGCAGCTTCGCGCGCACCGTGCCGCAGACCGGTGCTACCCGCGAGTGATGGATGCGCTGGCGCCGATGTCGGCGGCGTCGGCGGCGCTGCGCCCAGCGTGCCAGCCGGCGGCATTGAGGTTTCGGCTACGCATCGTGGTCACATTGGGAAACGCTTCGGTGTAGGCAGCCTCCACCGCTGCCTCGCGGTGGGCGAGGACGGGCAGCAGCGACTCGCCATATTCCGCGGCGGCTGCGGTAGCCACCTGGCTGCGTGCGGCCTCGAGCCGTTCGGCGATGCGGTGGGCGAAGGCGATGAGGAAGGCCCGCCGGAACGACGGCGTGCTGAGCTGCCGATTGGTGGCGGTTGCGGCCGCGGAAGCCCTCGTGGCCTGCACCAGCAGCGAGGTGAACAGGAGGTCGGTGAGCTGCAGGTCGACCGGAAACCCCATCACCGTGCACAGGCCGGCGTAGGGAAGCCAGATGCAGCGCACCCCGTTCACATCTGCGATTGCGGAAAGGAAGCTGGCCTTCTCCTCCGCGTACGGGCTGTCGATGTGCACCCGCCGCGACTCGACGCCGGCAGCGAGGCGAGTGCCGAGAGCCGCCGACGCAAGTACCGCAGCATCGATCGAATGGCGCGTCATCATCTCTTGGGCCTTGGCGGTGAAGGCATCGGCCTCGGCTTCGAAGGTGGTGGCCTCCGCCTTGGCGAGCAGCGCCCGGATCAGCTTCAGCGCTTTGGCATCGATGCCTTCCGTGGAACGCGGCGTCGGCATGACACCGCGGTTGGTGGCACCCCACTGTGACGGCGGCGTCACCGCCACGGGCAGGCGTGGTAGCTGACGCAGTTGGGCGAGAAGCTGCACTGCAACCGTGAGTGCGTCGTCGGGGTGTTGCCGTTCTGCACGTGCCCACCCGGCGATCAGGTCGCCGCGCCCGCCGACGACAGCTGTGCGGTCGCTGTCGACCACGCCCAGATCCTGTAGTTGGCCGAGCCATGGGTGGGGAGCGCGTGTCGGCGCATCGAGGCGGCGAGCGTGGTCCGCGACGAAGGCAATGGCGAGTCGGCTGGCGCGAATGGTCCACTCGCGTCGGACGACGTGCACGAGGTCGGCGGGTTGCCATCCGCCATCGAGCGCGGACTCGGTGAGCTGCCGTAACCCCTGAGTGACGCGGGTGCTGGGTCGATCGAGCGGGTCTGCCTCGGTCTCCAGCGTGTGCAGCATCGCCATCGCACGGGCGAACAGCGGTTTGTCGGCCCCGGGCCCCCACGCTGCATGGCAGGTGAGGTTCAGTAACTCATCGAGCGTGTGATCGACCCCGCCAGTACCGGCGCGCGGACCTGCCGTGCGCTGTCGAGATGCTTGTTGGCGTTGTTTGTGCGCCCGACGTTGTTGGCTGTTGCGTCCCATTGGGGGAGTGTGGCAGAGGGGTGCGCGACGGTTGGCGCCGGCCCTGTCGTGGCACCTCAGCCGGTGTAGTACCGGTCGGTGACATCGAGGGCCTCGTCGAGGATCGCGAGGCCTTCCTCCACCTGCTCGATGCTGGTGGTACACGGTGGTGTGACCTGCAGGCGGTTGAAGTGGATGAACGGCCACAACCCCTTCGACTTGCAGGCGGCAGCAAGTTCGGTCATCGGTGCAGCGTCCGCACCCGCGGCGTTGTACGGCACCATTGCCTCGCGGGTGGCGCGGTCCTTGACCAGTTCGAGTGCCCAGAACACGCCCAGCCCGCGCACGTCGCCAACACTCGGGTGATTGGCCTGCAGCTTCGCCAAGCCTGGCCCCAACACGTCTTCGCCCAGCATGCGAGCATGCTCGACGATGCCTTCCTCCTTGAAGATGTTGATGCTGGCGACGGCCGAGGCGCAGGCCAGCGGGTGGCCGGAATACGTGAGGCCGCCGGGGTAGGCCTTGTCGCGGAAACTGTCCGACACCTTGCGACTGAGCACGACACCACCGAGGGGGAGATAGCCCGAGTTGACGCCCTTGGCGAAGCAGACCAGGTCGGGCTGTACGCCCCACTTCTGGAAGGCGAACCACTCGCCGCAACGACCGAAGCCGGCCATCACCTCGTCGCAGATCATCATGATGCCGTGGCGGTCGCAGCGCTCGCGGATGCCGGCCAGGTAGCCGTCCGGCGGCACCAGGATGCCGTTGGTGCCGACCACCGTTTCGACGAGGATGGCGGCAACGGTGTGTGCACCCTCCACCATCAGCACGTCGTCGAGGTGCTGCAGTGCCCGCTCGCACTCCTGGGCGTCACTGCTGCTGTGAAAGGCGCTGCGGTAGGGGTACGGCCCCCAGAACTTCACCACGCCGGGCATGCCCGGCTCGCTGGCCCAGCGCCGCGGATCGCCGGTGAGCGTAATGGCCCCGTTGGTGGCGCCGTGGTAGCTGCGGTAGTGGTTGAGGACCTTGTTGCGGCCGGTGTGGATGCGTGCCATGCGAACCGCGTTTTCGGTGGCCTCTGCGCCGCCATTGGTGAAGAACACCATGTCGAGGTCGCAGTTGTCGATGTTGGTAGCAGCGGCCTCGGTGATGAGCCGCGCGGCCTCGCTACGGGCATCGTTGGCATGGAACGGAGCGATGGTGCACAGGGTTCCGGCGTACTCCTGGATGGCGGCAACCAATTTGGGGTGCTGATGCCCGATGTTGACGTTGACCAGCTGGCTGGAGAAGTCGAGGTAGCGGGTGCCGTCCTGCGTCCAGAACTCGCTGCCCGAGGCGCGTGTCACGACCGCCGGATTCAGCGCGGCCTGTGCGCTCCACGAGTGAAAGACGTGCTTGCGGTCGTTGTCGTAGGCATCGTCGGGGTGAGTGTCGAGCGCGGTCATGCGTGCATGTTAGTTGTCACATGCGATGGCGTACAGAGTGGTCATTGTTCCCGTACAAAGATCACCGTAGTGTGTCGTCACATGGCAGTCGTGGTCGGAATCGATGTGGGTGGAACCAAGACCAACGCCACCGTCTTGTCGCAGGACGGCACGTTTCTGACCGATCACATGGTCGAGGTGCCGAGCAGGGTCACCGAAGGTCCACCGGCGGCAATCGAGGCGATCGTGGCCGTCTTTGCCGCGGTCGTGCGGGAGGCCGACACCGATGCGCGTGCCGTGTTGGCGGTCGGTCTCGACACACCAGGCCCGGCATCTGCCGGTGGAGTGATCTCGACGCGAGGGTCGACCAACTTCGCGCAGCGGGAGTGGTGGGGTTTCGATGTGCGCGCTGCGGTCGAAACTGCGCTGCACCTGCCTGTGATCTACAACAACGACGGCAACGCCGCTGCGCTCTACGCGCATCAGCGGCACTATGGGTCGCTGTCGTCTCAGCGATCATCGGTCGCGGCGATCGTGGGCACCGGCCTGGGCGGCGGCGTCGTGGAGATGGGAGCCGTCGTGCGAGGCGCGTCGGGCATGGCCGGCGAGTTCGGGCACGTGCACATCCCGATGCAGGGGCTGTTGGAGGCGGGTCAGCCGCTGCCGCACTGCAACTGCGGCTTCGATGGCGATCTGGAGAGTGTCGCATCGCTGAGCGGTATTCAGAACAACCTGCTGCCGTACTGGCTGACGCAGTATCCGTCGCACCCTTTGGCCGCTGTCGAGATCGCTGCGGCCGCCAAGGCGGTGCGCGACTACGCGCAGCGCGGTGACGAAATGGCGCTGAAGATCTTCGAACAGCAGGCGATGGCCATTGGTCGAATGTTCACGATTGCGGCCAACTTCACCGACCCCGATGGCTACTTCGTCGGCGGGGGAGTCGTGGAGGCCGAACCGCACTTCCGCGACTGGTTCCTCGACATCGTTCGACAGCACACGGCGCTGCGTGTCGAGCAGCGAGACATCGCCGAGTTCCTGGTCGTGTCCGACCTCGACATGGCCGGAGCCCGCGGCTCCGCCATGGCGGCCCTCAACGCCATCCGTCCCTAGCGCGGGCACTGGCGCAAGACGTGCGTGGGGCTTCTCGCACCTCTTCTCCCAGTTCACCTCTTTCAGATTTGAGTTGCGTGGATCGTCATTTCGATCTCGTCATGCCAGATGCCGTCCACCCGAAAGCGGTCTCTCGTTCGCCCAACACGATGAAATCCGTGACGCTGATAGACCTCTGGGCACCTGGGTTGTCCGAAAGGACACCGAGGTCGATCCAGTGAATGATCGGCTCGATGCCGTTCGGACTGCAGAGTGCCGCCCGCGAGTTGGAGGTAGCCCACGATGTCGGCCTGGCCAACGAGTCCCCATACGCGTCGCAATCCGATCTCATCAATTGGCGTGGACCTGCGGAGGACCTCTCGATCACGGAGGGCCACCACATCGAACGGCTCGGACCTGTTGCAGGCGTGCGAGTGCCATTCCCCGCCCTGGCCCGAGCCGTTTTCGATGTCAGCGGTGCGCCGGCTTGCCATGACGCGAGCGTCGTTGGCGGGCGTGATGGACGCTGGCGAAATCTGAAAGAGGTGAACTCACGAAAGGGTGCCCTGGATCCAGGCCGGCGGCCCACCCTTGCCTTGGTGCACAGCTGCCCAATTTTGCCGATCCTGGCGCATCGCCGTGCCCAGTACTGGTGATGGCGCTGCGCACAATCTCGGGACTCGCGCTGCGGCGTGCAGTATTCGCTGTCTTGCTGGACGCCCGACGTCCAGTCACCGTGACGGAGGTTGTGGATGCGCTCCACGGTGCTGGTGTGACCACGTGGTCGTCGAGTTCCAAGCCGCCTCACCGCGTGATTGCCGACATGCTGTCGTACCAGGTTCGAGCCGGGCGAGTGCGGCGCAATGAGCGAGCCACGTACCAGGTGATCTCGTCGACGATCAGCCGCTCCACCCAGCGACGCTGCCGTCACTGGCGTGACCTCTTGCTGGATTAGCCGAGGGCGGCGATTGCGTCAGCGACGGCGAGGATGCGTTGCGCGTTGGCGACGTGCAGGTTCTCGATCATTTGACCGTTGTACGTCACCACGCCTTTGCCCTCGGCGATGGCTTCGTCGAAGGCGGCGATCAGACCGCGAGCGTTGTCGATGTCAGCCTGCGACGGCGCCCACACCTCGTTGCAGATGTCGACCTGGCCGGGGTGGATCAGCGTCTTGCCGTCGAAACCCATCTCGAAGCCCTGCACGCACTCGACACGGAACGCGTCGAGGTCCTTCACGTCGTTGAACACGCCGTCGAGGATCACCTTGCCGGCCTCGCGAGCGGCCAGTAGCGCAGCCGCCAGATGCGGCACCAGCGGATGACGGCCGGCCGCGCCGAGAACGGAACGAATCTCTCGCGCCAGGTCATTGGTACCCATCACCAGCACCGACACGCGCCAGTGAGCGACGATGGCGCGAACGTCGAGGATTGCCGTCGGCGTTTCGATCATCGCCCAGATCTTCATGTCGGCGTGGGCGCCGGCAGCATCGAGCCGATCGGAGACCTGGTCGAGATACGCCACCGACGACACCTTCGGAATCACGACCGCGCCAGCTCCCGACTGGGCGGCGGCCGCGAGGTCGTCCACGCCCCACGGCGTATCGAGGCCATTGCAGCGAATCGTCAGTTCACGAGCGCCGTACTCACCCGACGATGCCGCAGCCACGGCATTCGACCGGGCAGCTTCCTTCGCGTCAGGTGCAACCGCATCCTCGAGGTCGAAGATGATTGCGTCGGCAGCGATCGTCTTCGCCTTCTCCAGCGCCCGCTCGTTGGCGGCTGGCATGTACAGAACGGAACGGCGAGGACGCAGCGACGCGCTCATGATGTGAATCCGTACGCGGCAGCGAGCTGCGGGTCGCGGGCCGCCAACTCGTGAGCCAACTGCACCACCACCTTGCACTGCTTCACCGATGCATCGTCTTCCATCTTGCCGTCGAGCATGACGGCGCCGGTGCCGTCGCCCATCGCGTCGATCACCCGTTGCGCCTGCACCACGTCGGCCGGCCGCGGGCTGAACACCCGCTTGGCAATCTCGATCTGGACGGGGTGCAGGCTCCAGGCACCAACGCAACCCAGCAGGTAGGCGTTGCGGAACTGGTCTTCGCAGGCGACGGTGTCCTTGATGTCGCCGAAGGGGCCGTAGAACGGCAGCAGGCCGTACATCGCGCAGGCATCCACCATCCGCGAGATCGTGTAGTGCCACAGGTCCTGTTGGTAGGTGGTGCGAGCTGCGGTGTACTCGGGGCCGTCGGTACCCATCGGCGGGTCCGCGCGCACGATGTAGTCGGGGTGCCCGCCACCCACACGGGTGGTCTTCATCCGCCGGTTGGCGGCAAGGTCTGCCGGACCGAGACACAGGCCCTGCATCCGTGGCGACGCGGCGCAGATGGCCTCTACGTTGCCCACCCCGCGAGCGGTCTCGAGAATGGCGTGGATCAGCAGCGGCTTCTTCAGCCCGGCGCGCGCCTCCAGTTGCGCCAGCAAGCGGTCGACGTAGTGGATGTCTTCCGGGCCTTCGACCTTGGGCACCATGATGACGTCGAGCTTGTCGCCGATCTCGCTGACGAGCGTGGTGAGATCGTCGAGCACCCACGGCGAGTCGAGGCTGTTGATCCGCGTCCAGAACTGGGTGGTGCCGAAGTCGACCGTCTTGCCCACTTCCACCAGGCCGGCACGTGCGGCTTCTTTGTCGGCCATCGGGATGGCGTCTTCCAGGTTGCCCAGGAGAATGTCGACCGTGGGCACGATGTCAGGGAGCTTCGCCACCATCTTCTCGTTCTGCGGGGCGAAGAAGTGGACGACACGGCTGGGGCGGAAGGGGATCTCGCGGACGGGCTCGGGAGCACCGACAGCGAGCGGCTTGAAGAAGTCACGAGGGCTACGCACGACCAAAGGTTAGGTTCACTGAGTGCCTGTAGGGAACTTTGACGCAATCCTGTTCGACGCCGGCGGCATCTTTCTGCTGCCCGACCCAACCGTGCTCGGCCCATTGCTGGCCTATCACGGGGGTGATCCATCGATTGGCGCCCACCGCCGCGCCCACTACGCCGGCATGGCGGCCAAGAGCGCGGCGGGTGCAACCGAACGGTTCTGGCACGACTACAACCTCGCCTACGTGCAGGCTGTGGGCGTCGACGAGCACGAGGTGGAGCTTGCCGCAAGTGTGTTGGAACACACCCGCAACGCGCACACGTGGCGTTGGGCCATCCCCGAAAGTGTTGCGGCGCTGCAGGCGCTGCACCTGCAGGGGATGCCGATGGGTGTCGTCAGCAATGCCAGCGGCCAGATCGCCCAGGTGCTCGCCCGCAGCGGCATCTGCCAGGTGGGCGACGGGCCCAACACCCCGGTGCGCGTCATCATCGACAGTCACGTGGTGGGCGTTGCCAAGCCGGACCCTCACATCTTCGACTTCGCCCTGCCGCACTTCGAGGGCATCGAAATGAGTCGCATCGCGTACGTCGGCGACTCGGTGACGATGGACGTCGGCGGTGCACGGGCCGCGGGGCTCCACCCCATCCTGCTCGACCCCTACGACGATCATCCGGGAGCGGACTTCCAGCGGCTGACGTCGTTGATGGAACTCATCGACTGATGGCCGACCCGCTGATCGACCCAGTGAGCCCGCGCTGGACACACTGGCGCGAGACGATCGCCCTGGAGGAGTATCACGCTCGCTTTGCGCGCATGGAGGCGGCTGGGCAGGCAAGCCACGGGGAAGCCGATCTCATCGAGGGCTACCACCCGACGTCGGTCCTCGACGCCGGCTGTGGCATGGGTCGAGTTGCGATCGAACTGCACCATCGTGGAATCGAGGTCGTCGGCGCGGACCTCGACGGCGACCTGCTGGCCTACGCCCGCGCCGACATGCCCGAGATCGAGTGGCACCACGCCGATCTCGCGTCGATGACGTTGGGCCGCACGTTCGACGTGGTCGCGATGCCGGGCAATGTGATGATCTTCTGTAGGGCCGAGGATCGAGGCCGGATCGTGGCCTCTCTCGCTGGTCATCTGCACCCCGGCGGGCTACTGATCGCGGGCTTCACCGTAGAGAGCGATGCCGGCGCACTGTCGCTGGACGAGTACGACGATTACTGCGCGAATGCTGGATTGGCCCTGGTAGACCGCTATGCAACCTGGGAACGCGACCCGTACGGCGGCGGCAACTACGCGGTCTCGGTACATAGATTAATCCGGTAGACGAAGTGCATACCACACTACTATGCTCTGTGCATGTCGACACAGCTTGCACTTCGTCTCCCAGATGAGACGCTGGCCGATCTGGACTGGTTGGTGGTCCGCTGCCAGTTCTCGAACCGCACCGAAGCCATGCGTTCCGCCATCGAGGCCATGATCAAGATCGAGCGTTCACGCCAGATCGACGAGCAGTACATCGAGGCCTACACCCGCATGCCCCAAACCGACGAGGACATTGCCCACCTCTCGCATCAGCGCTTCGCTCATCTCGACGATGAGAACTGGTCGGAGTGGCTGTGATTGCTCAGGGCGAGATCTGGCTCGGCGAATTCCCTCACGAGAAGCCCAGGCCGTACCTCGTCCTCACGCGACAGCAGGCAATTCGCAGCCTTCGAACTGTGGTGGTTGCTCCGGTCACGACCACACGACGCGGCATCAGCAGCGAACTCTCGCTCGGGTCTGCCGATGGCCTCCGTCGTGAGTGTGTCGCCACGTTCGACAATCTCGCTGCGTTGCCAAAGTCAGCGTTCACGCAGCAATTGGGAACGTTGGCGGCAGGCAGGTGGCCAGAGGTCTGCGAGGCACTGCGCACGGCAATCGACTGCTAGACACTGGTATGGGTTTTGACGTGGAAGTGGTGGTGACGCTCAAGGCGCCACCGACAGATGTGCTGATGAAGGAACTCGACCATCACTTCGAGGTGGCTGCGCACCAGCACGGCAGCATGACCGTGGAGTTGATCGAGCACGTCGGTGTGGCCAACGAGGCGGATGCGATTGCATTCGTGCGCAGCCTGGTGTTGGAGGCGATCCCGGCGAATGCGGTGATCACCAGCATCGTTGCAACCGCCGGCTAGCCCAGCGGACTACGCCTTCGAGGCGTCAGCCAGCCGACGGGCGATGACCCGCAGGCACAGCAGTTCATCGGCACCCTCGAAGATGCTCAACACGCGTGCGTCGACGAACAGTCGCGAGACTGTGTACTCCTCGGCGTAACCCATGCCGCCGTGGATCTGCATTGCTTCGCGCGTCACCCACTCGGCTGCTTTGCACACGTAGGCCTTCACCATTGCCGCCTCCATCGTGCCCTCGCCCTTGGCCATCATGCGGGCAACGCTGTAGGCGAACTGGCGACCGGCCTGGATGAGCATGACCATGCGGCCCAACTTGACCTGCGTGAGCTGGTAGTCGAGTAGCGAGGGCCCGAAGATCGTGCGGTTCTGGGCGTACTCCAGCGCAGCCTCGTAGGCGGCCTGCATCACACCGACCGCACGCGCCGCCGTCTGCAGTCGGCCATTTTCGAAGCCGGCCATCTGCAGGTAGAAACCCTTGCCGACGCCGTCCTCGCCGCCGACCAGGTTGTCGGCGGGCACCCACCAGTTGTCGAGCGCCACCTCGTAGCTGTGCATGCCACGGTATCCGAGGGTGTCGATCGCGCGACCCTCCATGCGCCCGGCGGTGCCGCTGGCGATGGCCGGTTGATCGAACTGGAAGCCGTGGCCTTCACCGCGTGGCTTGGGCACGATGAACAAGCTGAGACCACGGGCGCCCTTGCTGCGGTCCGGGTCGGTACGAGCGAGCAATGCCAGCACGTCGGCGCGGGCACCGAAGGTGCACCATGTCTTGACGCCGTTGATCACATAGCCGGGCTCGCCGTCGGCGCCGGCCGCAGCCGTGGCACTGACCGTGATGCTGGCGACATCGCTGCCGTAGTCGGGCTCGGTGACTGCGACGGCGGGCATCACTTCGGCGACCGCCAGCTTCGGCAACCACTCCTGCTTCTGGGCTTCGGTGCCGCCCTTGACCAGCGCCCGGGTGAGGATCTCGGGACGAGTGATCAGCGAACCGCCGATGCCCAGCGATGCCTTGCTGAGCTCTTCGGTGGCCACGACCATTCCCATGTACTCACCGTCGCCACCCTCGCTGAAACCGCCGTACTCGGCGGGCACGCTGAGGCCGAAGGCACCCATCTCGGCCAACCCGGTGACGATCTCTTCGGGAACGTCGGCGTTGTGGCGGTGCACGTGCTCGGCATGGGGCTTGATGACCTTCTCGGCAAAGCTGCGGAACGTGTCGGTCACCATCTCCATCTCGTCGTCGAGGTGCCGTGAGCCGGGCTGCTGGGCCAGTGAGGCGACGAACTCGGGCGAGCGGAACTTCTCCAGGAACGGGTGCGCGTTGCGCATCGGTGCGATCTCGATTCCCCAGACCGCCTCGCGGCCGGCGATGCGAGTGATCAGGTCGTGCACCATGTCGGCGGTGAACGCACAGGTGATGGCTGCTTCGAGGTCACCCTTCGCGCCGTAGTCGAGCATTGCCCGTGCGGTTGCCACCTGCGCGGCAGCGTGGGCGAGGTCGTACGCCAGAACCTGATGGACTTCCGGGCCGCCACTGGCCGCCAGGTGGCGAACACCTTTTCCGACAACGCCGCTGGCGATCTCGATGACGTCGGCGGCAGCAGCAAGGTCGGGTGCGGCAAGATCGGTGCTCATCCGGCGAAGGTTACCGAACCACCGCGGCGCAAGCCTTTTCGTGCCCGGCTCTGAATGTGTCAGTCTGACGTGATGTCCGACGACCCAGCGACGCGCCAACCCACTCGGCTCTGCGTCTACTGCGGCTCGAACACGGGCACGTCGCCGTCATTCGCCGCGGTAGCGGCCCGTCTCGGAACGGCGATGGCCAACCGTGGTATCGGGCTGGTCTTCGGTGGCGGCAGGGTCGGTCTGATGGGCATCACTGCCGACGCGGCGATGCTGGCAGGTGGCGAGGTCATCGGCGTTATCACCGAGGGCCTGGTCGGCGCAGAGGTCGCGCATCGTGAACTGACCCGCCTGGAGGTGGTGCCGACGATGCACGATCGTAAGGCTCGCCTCAGTGACCTCGCAGACGGGTTCGTGGTGATGCCGGGCGGGTTCGGCACGGTCGACGAGTTCGCCGAGATGCTGACCTGGAACCAGTTGGGCATCGTGGCCAAGCCGGTGGTGCTGCTCGACGTCGACGGCTTCTGGGAGCCGATGTTGGCATGGATGGACAAGGCGGTCGAGTTCGGGTTCGTACGTCCGGCTCATCGCATGCTGGCGCAACGGACGATGTCCGTCGATGAGGCAATTGCGATGGCGACGGCACCAGTGCCCGATACGCCACACAAGTGGCTCGACCGCGACCCGACACCGCCCAGAGGCCTGCCCGAACAGCGGTGACCGATCGTTGGTTCGTCGTCGGTCAGTCGGCGTCGCTCTCGGGCTCGAACCGGTAGCCGATACCGGGATCAGTGACGAAGTAGCGAGGGCGTGCGGGCGAGGGTTCGAGCTTCTTGCGGATCGCGGCCAGGTGGACACGCAGGTAGTTGGTCTCGCGCTCGTACTGCGGCCCCCACACCTCTTGCAGCAGGTGCCGCTGCGTCACCAGCCGGCCGGGGTGCCGGACCAGAACCTCGACGATCGACCACTCGGTGGGTGTCAGGTGACGAGTCTCGCCCGCGACGGTGGCGGTCTTCTGCGAAAGATCCAGCTGAAAGGCACTCGTGTGGACGATCGGCTCCTCCGGAATCGGTTGGTGCCGGCGCAGTGCGGCACGCAATCGGGCGAGCACCTCGTTCATGCCGAACGGCTTGGTGACGTAGTCGTCGGCTCCTGCGTCGAGGGCGCGGACCTTGTCGTCCTCCGTGTCGCGAACGGACAGCATGATGACCGGCACAGTGGTCCAGCCACGGAGCCCTTCCACGACCTCGATGCCATCAATGCCCGGCAGCCCGATGTCGAGGAGCACCAGGTCGGGGTGGTTGCTCGCAGCGAGCATCAGTGCCTCTTCGCCGCTCGCCGCCAGATCGACCTCGTAGCCACGAGCGCGTAGGTTGACGCTGAGCGCCCTGCGGATCTGTGTTTCGTCGTCGACCACGAGAATGCGGGTCATACGTCTCCCCGGGGTGCAATCGGCAACGAGATGGTGAAGGTGCAGCCGCCGCCGGGCGTGTCGTCCACTCGCAGGCTGCCGCCGGTGACTTCCACGAAACCCTTGGCGATGGCGAGGCCGAGCCCGACTCCGGCATCGGTGGACGTGTCGCCAAGCCGTTGGAATGGTTGGAACATCCGGTCGCGAGCCTCCGGCGCGATGCCGGGGCCACGGTCGATGACTCGCACATCGACACGGCCCTGGACGCCGGCCGCCTCGATGCGCACTTCACGACCAGCCGGCGACCATGCCAGTGCGTTGGAGACGAGGTTGGCGAGCGCGCGTTCGAGCAACGCCGCGTCGGTGAGAACGAGCGGCAGTTCTGCGCTGACGTCGACATAGACGCGCTCGGCAGGCACGGCGAGTGCGTCCAGCGCGGCAGCGACGACCTCCTCCGTGGCGGTCGGCGCGACCGAGGCATGGGTGGCGCCTGCCTGCAGCCTGCTCATGTCCAGGAGATTGCCCACGACGCGGTCGAGGCGATCCGACGACTCGTCGATGGTTCGCAGCAGGCTCATGCGATCCTCCTGGCTGAACCCGACGTCGCCTTCCAGCAAACCGGACACCGACGCCTTGATCGACGCCAACGGCGTACGGAGGTCGTGCGAGACGGACTGCAGGAGAGCGGTGCGCAGCAGGTTCGCTTCGGACAGGGACTCGACGGTCGCGGCCTCACGCCGCAGTCGTTTCGCCTCCATCGCGAGTGAGAGTTGATCGCCGAATGCGCGCAGCACGGCGAGGTCGTCGTTGTTGATACGCCCACGCAGCACCAACTGTGTGTCGCCGCTGTCGTCGAGCGATATGGCGGTACCACCCTGTGGGCTCGTAGGTGGGTTCGGGCCGGAGGAGGCTGCGATCGCCCATGCATCCTGCGAGCGCTGCAGAACGGCAACGGCATCCATCCCGAACAGCGTGCGGAGTTGGTCGACCAGGTCGGGCATCGGGTCGGCTGCGGCGATGATCGATCCGGTCGAACGAGCCAACGCGGTGGCGTCTGCTCGAGCGCGGAGGGCTTCGCGTGAACGGCTGGCGGTGCGGTCGACCAGCACGCTCACGCCCACCGCGACGGCGATGAAGACCAGCAGTGCGATGAAGTTGTTGCGGTCACCGATGTTGAACGTGTGCGTCGGATCGGTCAGAAAGTAGTTCGACAGGAGCGATGCTTCGATTGATGCAACGACGCCCGGGCGGAATCCGCCGACAGCGGCGATCACCATGACCAATGCCAGTTGGAGCAGAAGGTTCGTACTGAGATTGACGTTGGGGTCCAGTGCGACCAGCAGCGTCGTGAGGAGTGGCACCGCTGCCAGGCACAGCACCCACGCAACGAGTTCGCGTCGGCGCGGGATGGCGCTGCGACGACCGGAGCGCTCCGGCCGGGCCACGGCGCCGTCGAAACCGGACTCGGCGGCGATGATGTGTACGTCGACAGTGACGAGCGATCGCTGTATCTGGCCCGACACAGACCCGCGGGCGAACTCGCTGAGCCGAGACCGATGACTGGCGCCGATGACCAGCTGCGTTGCCTGTTCCGCCTGTGCGAAGGCGGCGAGCGAGGTGGCGACTTCGTGCCCGACGATCTCACGATAGACCCCACCCAGTTCGACAAGCAGTGAGCGCTGGTCCTCGAGGCCTTCGCCGCTGGTGGACGACAGACCGTCAGGATTGGCGACGTGTACTCCGACGAGGTCGCCGCGCAGGCGGCCGGCGATGCGGGCGGCACGACGAATCAGCTGATGCCCGCCGGGCGCGCCGGTGAGCGCGACGACGACCCGCTCGCGTGTCTCCCACGTCGCCGTGATGCCGTGGTCGGTGAGGTAGCCCTGCAGGCTGTCCTCCACGCGATCGGCAACCCAGAGCAGGGCAAGCTCGCGCAGTGCCGCCAGGTTGCCGGGCCGGAAGTAGTTCGCGAGTGCAGCGTCCACCTTCTCCGCCTGATACACGTTGCCGTGGGCCATACGACGACGGAGTGCCTCTGGTGACATGTCGACCAGCTCGATCTGGTCAGCCGAACGGACGAATGCATCTGGCACGGTCTCGCGTTGGGCGACGCCCGTGATGCGCAGCACCACGTCGTTGAGCGACTCGAGATGCTGGATGTTGACAGTCGAGATCACGTCGATGCCGGCGGCCAGGAGCTCTTCCACGTCCTGCCAACGCTTGGCGTTGCGCATTCCGGGGGTATTGGTGTGTGCCAGCTCGTCGACCAGGACCATTGCCGGTCGACGGGCAACTACCGCATCCACGTCCATCTCCGCAAACGTGGAGTCACGGTGCGAGACCTGCACCCTCGGCACGACCTCCAGGTCGCCGACTTGCTGCTCTGTTTGCGCGCGGCCGTGGGTCTCCACGTAGCCGACGACAATGTCGCCACCGCGTTCGGCACGGCGGCACCCCTCGCTGAGCATGGCGTACGTCTTGCCGACGCCGGGCGCCGCGCCGAGGTAGATGCGCAGTGTGCCGCGGGCCATGCCCACAGTCTGGCCTGGTCGCAGCATGCTCGACGTGAAGACGGCGTGAAGGTTCGAAGTCGCCGCGCTAAGGGTGCGTTAACCCGGCTGTTTCAGTAGAGATTGGTGGTTGAGGGGGTCGCGTCCGCGAAGAAGCC
>DAORTY010000042.1:0-25807 GCA_035432905.1 Ilumatobacteraceae bacterium
GACCGAAGGCGCCACCAAGCCCAGCTGCGTCGCCGAAGTCATCTTCCGCGCCTACGAATAGCCCGTCCCCGAGATGCCAGCGAACCATGTCGCCATCGTCACCGGGGCCAACCATGGGATTGGTGCCGCTGGCGCCGAGTGCCTGGCCGCCGACGGTGTAGCGGTTCTCCTCGCGTACCTGCGCGAGCGGGTTGTCGACGACCCCAACACACCCGAGCGCTACCAGCAGAACCGGATGGCAGACGGTGACGAGGTCGCGGCGCGCATCAACGCCGCGGGCGGTCGGGCCGTCGCCGTCGAAGCCGACCTGTTGGACGACTCGACGCCGGCCCGGCTGTTCGACGTGGCCGAGGCCAAGCTCGGGCCCGTCGACATCCTCGTCAACAACGCCACCGGATGGACCAGCGGAGATTCGTTCACCGCTGGGATCACCGACCCCGCCGGCCGCAACACCCCGGGCGTCACGGGCACCCTGTTCGACCGGACCTTCGGCGTCGACGCACGAGCCGGCGCGCTGATGATTGCCGAGTTCAGTCGCCGCCTCATCGGGCGTGACGGCACATGGGGCCGCATCGTCGGACTCACCTCCGGTGGTTCGATGGGCTTCCCCTCGGAAGTCACCTACGGGGCAGCCAAGGCTGCGCTGGAGAACTACACGATGTCGGCGGCCATGGAATTGGGCCGCCGCGGCGTTACCGCCAACATGATCCACCCGCCCATCACCGACAGCGGGTGGGTCAACGACGCGGTCCGCGAGTTCGCCGCGACAGCGAACGACCACTTCCACGTGGCCGAACCGGCCGAGGTCGGCCGCGTCATCGCGTGGCTGTGCGGCGACGACGCCCGAATGATCACCGGCAACATCATCCGGATGCGCTGACGTGCGACGCACTCTGTACGTCGGCTGCCCGATGTGGGCACAGCGAGCCTGGGTCGGTCGCTTCCTGCCGGTAGACACCCCCTCCGGCCGCGAACTTCACGCCTACTGCCGGCTACTGAACGCGGTGGAAGGCAACACGACCTTCTACGCCACACCGACACCGGAGATCGTGGCACGTTGGCGCGACCAGGCGCTGCCCGGTTTCCGCTTCGTGTTCAAGGTTCCGAAACACATCACCCACGACCGACGCCTGCGCGGGATCGCCACCGAACTGACGGCGTTCTGCCAGCTGATGGAGCCGTTGGGAGAACTCGTCGGCGGCTTCACGCTGCAGCTGCCCGCCTCGTTCGGGCCGGAGGACCTGGGCGCGCTGGAGTGGGCACTGCGTCAGCGCTCGACGGCGTGGCGGTGGTCCGTCGAGGTTCGTCACGCCGCATTCTTCACCGGGGTCGGGCGTGCGTCTCTCGATGCGATGCTGGGTCGATACAGCGTCGAACGTGTACTGCTGGACACCGAATCACTGTTCTCGCATCCACCGATCACCGACGCTGGCCGCGAGGAGTGGGAGCAAAAGCCGAGGGTGCCCGCGCTGCACGAGCCGCTGACCGATCACCCCATCGTGCGGTTCATCGGCACCGACGACGCGGAGGTCACCGCCGCCGGAATCGCCCACTGGCAGCCGATCGTCGCCGACTGGTTGCGCGACGGCCGCACCCCCACGGTCTTCCTCCATACGCCGGACAACAGCGGCACACCGGCGCTGGCGCTGGCGTTCCACAGCGCACTCGCCGGCATGGTCGACGACCTGGACCAGCTACCGACGCCTCTCCCACTGCTGGACCACGAGCAGATCTCGCTGTTCTGACATCACGGTTGCAGGTCGTCTCGCCGCCCGGCTGACTCCGGCAACCCCTACCCGCTGGCAGAGCTGGGACGTCATCGCCGACCTCTTCGAGGGCCGCGCCGATCCGAGCTGGGAACGCGATCGAGACCTGATCGACCAGTCCATCTCCAGCCCATGGGAACGGGGCCATGAAGGCAGTGCTTGATACCAGTGTCCTCATCGCGACGAACGTCGCACCCTTGGAGGGAGAACTGGCGATCAGCTCTGCGTCAATCGCCGAGTTGCACTTCGGGGTACTGGTCACTGCCGACCCGAAGGTCAGAGCCGAACGGTTGCGACGTCTTTCAGAACTTCAGCGGAAGTTCGATGCCCTTCCCATCGATGACGACGTTGCGACCAGCTACGGACAACTTGCAGCCGCAGTGTTGTCTACCGGACGTCAGCCGCGATCACGGACGATGGATCTTCTGATCGCTGCCACTGCGCACGCTCACGGTGCCCGGCTGTACACCCGAAATGCCGCTGACTTGGCCGGCATCGAGAACCTGATCGAGATCATCTCCGTATAGCCGTACTCGCCAAGCACGCGTTCAAATCGCTGAAACCGATCTGCTCCCATGTGTCAGAATCCACTTCATGGGTGAGGGGACATGGAGCAAGCGAGATTTTCGCCTGGTGCTCGGCGGCGGGTTCGTCAACAACGTCGGCGACTGGCTGCTTGCAGTCGCGCTGCCCTCATTCGTGTACGTGGAGACCGGCTCCGGCCGGACCACGGCCGCAATCGTGATCATCGAACTGCTCGTGTCGATCGCCTGGGGTCCAGTCGGCGGCAGCCTGGTGGACCGTTGGGATCTTCGCCGCACGGTGATCGCGACAAATGTGTTGCAAGCACTGTGTCTGTTGCCGCTTCTCGCCGTCAGCGCCGATCGACTCTGGCCGGCGTTCGTCGTTGCCGTGTTGCAGGGCGGACTACGCGAGGTCAACGACCCTGCGTCGTTCGCGATGGTGCCTCGCATCGTGCCGGCAGACCACCTCAACGAAGCGAACGCCTCCAATGCCGCGGCGGGTTCCTTCGCTCGTCTCATCGGCTCTCCGCTGGGAGGCATCGCTGTGGCGGCGGGTGGGCTGAGCGCGGTCGTCATTGCCGACGGCGCAACCTTTCTGGTCGTCGCCGGCGCGACCTGGTTCGTCACAACCCCGACGCCAAGCCTGGCCACGGAGACTGGCCCGGAGGGCGACGCAAGTGGGGTTCGAAGCGGCTGGCAGCAGGTCCGTCGCTACCCGCGCCTCGTGGGCTACCTCACCGTTCATGCGGTGGCCAGCTGGTCGTTTGCCATGTTCCCAGTGCTCTTCATCGCGTTCGTCATCGAGGTCTTGCGCGGTGACGAGGCGACCGTCGGCTTCATCCGAGGTATGGCCGCGTTCGGCGGTCTGGTGGCGGCGTACGCCGTCGGTCGCCGTGCAAGGAGGGTCGACCCGGCAACGCTGATGATGTGGGGGTACGGCGGATTGGGTTTCATCGCGTTCGTATTCGTCAACGTCAGCCTTGTAACCACCTCGATCTGGTTGTTCCTAGCCCTGTTTGCGCTCAGCGGGCTACCCAACATGACGTCGCAGATCGGTGCCACCGGCACCGCGCAGCGGTTGTGCCCACCAGAACTACTCGGCCGGTTTCAGGGGCTCGCCTCGGCGGCAGGTGCCGCCGGCGCCATCGGCGGTTCGGTCGTGGTCGGGTTGCTGATCAGCCACGAGAACATCAGGTTGCTGCTCAATGTTCAGGCCACCTTGTACATCCTGTGCGGACTGATCACCTTCGCACTCGTCATCCGACCGCGCGGATGTACCGACGCGCCCGCCGACGGATGAGTCAGCGGAAGTTGGGCATGACTTCTTTGGCGAAGAGCTCGACGGTCTCGGTGCTCGGGTAGTCGCTGCACCAGGGGGTGAAGCCGGTGCAGCCGAGGTCGACGTACCGCTGGATCTTCTCGCACACCTGCTCGGGTGTGCCCACCAGGTTGCCCTCGCGCCAGCTTTCCAATGGTTCACCCCAGAAGCTGCGGCTGCCGGCGGCGTCGAGTTCGGCCTGCGTGCTGCGCACGAAAACCTCTGGGCTCCACGTCTTGCGAATCGTCGACTCGTCGCGCCCCACAGCCGCACAGTGGCCCTTCAGTATTTCGCGCTTGCGCGCCCACTCGTCGGGCTTGCCGCCGAAGTTCGAGCAGTCCGCGTAGCGGGCAACCGCGCGCAAGGTGAGCTGCTCACCGCCGCCGCCAATCCAGATGGGCGGGTGTGGAGACTGCAGCGGCTTGGGGTCGCACTGCGCACGCTCGAGTGTGTAGTACTTGCCGGCAAAGGATGTCTCGGGCTCGGTCCACATGCTGCGCACGATCTGCACCGTCTCGGCCAACATGCCAATGCGATCCTTGGGCCGGCGGAACTCGAAGCCGTAGCCCTTGTATTCGTTCTCGTACCAGCCCGCGCCGATGCCCCAGTCCAGTCGCCCGCCACTGATCACGTCGACGGTGGAGGTGATCTTCGCCAACACGCTGGGCTCGCGGTAGCTGTTGCAGCCCACCATCTGCCCGAGGCGAATGCGTGACGTGCGCTGGCTGATGGCGGCCATCGTGGTCCAGCACTCGAACACTGCTTCGTTGGCCGGCTTGGGCACATTGTGGAAGTGGTCGTAGACCCACAGGCTGTCGTAGCCGAGATCCTCGATGAGTACGGCGATGTCGACAGCCGTCTGCCACTTCGCTGCCGCACCGTCGATCGACGACAGCTCCATCTTCCAACCCTGCGGCATGAACATGCCGAAGAGCACCTTCTCCACGTCTCGCGTGTCGACAACTGCGTGGGGCACAACCGGATCAGTAGTCATGTGTCGCAACCTACCCCGGGCCGCGGCCACACCCGATGCGTGACCTGCGACACACCGCGCCTACGGTTCGGTCCATGAGTACCCCTGAGTTCTCGGTCGCTGAAGTCCACGAAGCGATCGCCGCCACCCGACCCGACGAGGTCTGCCTGGTCTTTCGCGACCGTCGGCTGACGTGGGCAGAGCTGACCGACCGCACTCGCCGCCTGGCCAACCATCTCATCTCGCAGGGGCTGGGCTGTCACACCGAGCGAAACCAACTGCAGGGCCACGAGAGCGGTCAGGATCACCTGGCCATCTACCTCCACAACGGCAACGAGTACCTGGAGGCCATGCTCGGCTCGTTCAAGGCGCGCGTGGCGCCGTTCAACGTCAACTACCGCTATGTGGCCGAAGAGCTGCAGTACCTGCTCGACGATTCGCAGGCCACGGCCATCGTCGTGCACAGCCAGTTCAGCCCCACGCTGGCCGAAGTGTTGCCGAACCTGCCCAGGTTGCGGGTCATCCTCCAGGTCGACGACGGCTCTGGTCTGCCACTGCTACCGGGCGCCGTCTGGTACGAGGAGGCGTTGACGGCGGCCTCGCCCGACCGGCCGGCGGTCGAGTGGAGCGCCGACGACCTCTACATCCTCTACACCGGCGGCACCACCGGCATGCCCAAGGGTGTGCTGTGGCGCAACGCGGACGCCAACGTGGAGTGTTTCGGTGGCAGCAAGGCCGAAACCCTCGACGCCATCGTCGCCGAGGCAACCGGCGGCCTGAAGGCACTGCTCGCTCCCCCGTTCATGCACGGCGCAGGCCACTGGATGAGCTTTCGGGCCTGGAACACGGGCGGCACCGTCTTCGTGCAGCACAACACCGAACGACTCGACCCCGACGACATCTGGTCGATGGTGCAGAACGAGCAGCTCAACTTCCTGCTCATCGTCGGCGACGCGTTCGGTCGCCCGCTGCTCGACCAACTGGACAGGGCCAGCTACGACCTGTCGTCGCTCACCGTGCTGCTCTCGGGCGGCGCACCGCTGAGTGCCGGACTCAAGGAGCAGTTCCTCCAGCACCTCCCCACCCTCATGATCGTCGATGGGTTGGGCTCGTCGGAGGCCGGCGGGCAGCTGTCGCAGGTGTCGGTCGGCGCCGGCGCCACGACGGGCACCTTCCCGATCAGCCCCGGCAACCACGTGCTCAGCGACGACCTCACCCGCGAGCTTGCCGCCGGCGACGAGGAACTCGGCTGGCTTGCCAAGAGCGGCCGGCTGGCACTCGGCTACCTCGGCGACGCTGCCAAGACCACTCGCACGTATCCCGTGATCGATGACATCCGCTACGCCGTGCCCGGCGACCGCGCCAGGCTGCGCGTCGACGGCATCATCGAGCTGCACGGTCGCGATTCAGTCACCATCAACTCCGGCGGCGAGAAGATCTTCGCCGAAGAGGTCGAGGCCGCCATCAAGGCGCACCCGGCTGTCTATGACTGCGTGGTCGCGGGCAGGCCCAGCGAGCGATGGGGCAACGAAGTGGTTGCCATCGTGCGCGTTCGCGAAGGGTTCGAGGTCGACGAGGCCGGCCTGCGTGCCGAAGCCGAGAACCACATCGCGCGCTACAAGCTGCCCAAGGCATTCGTGTTCGTCACCGAGGTGGTGCGCAGCCCTGCGGGCAAAGCCGACTACCGCTGGGCGAAGCAGACAGCCGTAGACGCCGCCGGCTGACCAGCGGCAGCCCGGCGATCGCCTACTTGATCGGGTCGATCGGTGTGATGGTCCCGAACGCCTGCTCCAGGACTTCGGCAGCGTTGAGACAGGTGAGATCGGAGAAGCGACGACCGATCAGCTGCGCGCCAACTGGCATGCCGCCTGCCATTCCGACAGGGACGACCGCCGCCGGCAAGCCCAGCAGGTTGGCCGGCAGCACTGCACGAATCTGCTCGAGCACGCCCTGAGCGGCCTCCACCGACACGACGTCGGCACCCAGCTCGAACGGCGGCTGCGTCCAGGTCGGCATCAGCAAGACGTCGTAGTCCGTCAGGAAGTCGTACCACTCGCGATCAACTGCGTTGCGCTCACCGAACGCGAGCATCAACGTCGCCACGTCGATTGCCGGGTAGACATCGTCGGCGAACCCGAGGAAGCGCTTACCGTCCTCCCCCATCACCATCTCCAGCAGCGGGCGCTGCACGCGCAGTTCCTCGTTGAGGATCAGCCCCCACAGTTCCACGGCCCGCGCGAACGACGCCGGCACGGCATCGGTGACATGTGCACCCGCATTGGAGAACGCGTCAGCGGCCCCTTGGATTGCGGCCGCAACCCCGGCGTGCGTCGAACCCCCCGGAGGGGCAGCACACACCGAGACGCGCAACGCACGACCCGCGGCGCGGTCGGCCAGCACGACTGGCACGCTACGCGGGTCGCGGTCGTGAGCGCCCGCGATCGTCAGCAAACCCGCGCGAACGTCGGCGACGTGGCGAGCCATTGGCCCATCCGTCAACATCAGCTGAGCAGCGATACCTGGGTCCTGCGGAGGAATCTCCGTTGCCCACGGCACGACACCGGTGGTGGGCTTGATGGAGGTGATACCGCAGCACGTGGCCGGGTTGCGCAGCGAGCCGCCGATGTCGTTACCGAAACCCAGCGGCGACATGCCGCTCGCCAACGCCGACCCTTCCCCACCGCTGGACCCGCCAGTGGTACGCGTGGGATGCCATGGGTTGTGCGTGACGCCATGCAGCGACGACTCGGTGGTGACGCGCAGGCCGAGGTCGGGAAGGTTGGTACGGCCGATGGGGATGGCGCCGGCACCGCGAACGCGCTGCACCAGTGGCGCATCGGTGGACGACACCGCATCGGCGAGGAAGGCGATGGCCTGCGTCGTGGGTGTGGCCGCAAGATCGATGTTCTCCTTGACCGTCACCGGAACCCCGTGCAACGCGCCCAGCGAATCGCCGGCCGCGACCGCACGATCGGCGACGTCTGCGGCCGCCAGTGACTCGTCGTCCCAGCGACGCACGACAGCGTTGAGGTGCGGGTTGACCTCGTCGATGCGAGCAAGGTGGGCCGCCACCACTTCATGGCTGGACACCTCCTTGCGCGAGATCATGCCGGCCAGCTCGAGTGCACCCTTGCGCCACAGTTCGTCAGTCATTCCACGATGCTGCCATAGCCTTGTCGTGTGAGCGAACGTATCTGGGACCGCGACACGCTGCCCGAAGGTGAAGAGAAGGTGCAGGCCGTCCGCGAGATGTTCGACGCCATTGCACCGCGCTACGACATGGTCAATCGAGTGATGACCTTTCGGCTCGACGTTCGCTGGCGGCGCACGACCGTAAAGCTGCTTTCCCTCGCCGCGGGCAGCACCGTCATCGACCTCGCTGCCGGCACGGGCGACCTGTGTATCGAGTTGCGTAAGAACGGGCACCGACCCATCGCGTTCGACCTCAGCTTCGGCATGCTCGCCGCTGATCACAGCGCCAGCCCGCGCGTACAGGCAGACATCCTGCGCCTCCCGCTTGCCGATGGAAGCGTCGACGGCGCCACCTGCGGCTTCGCCCTGCGCAACCTGCTGGACCTGCCCATGTTCTTCGCCGAGCTGCATCGCGTCGTACGGCCCGGTGGTCGCATCGCGCTGCTCGATGTCGGGGTGCCGCACAACCGCGTGGTGCGCTGGGGCAACAACATCTACTTCGGCAAGGTCGTCCCCAAGATCGGCGCGCTGCTCAGCGACGGCGCCGCCTACCGCTACCTTCCCAAGAGCGTCGCGTACCTGCCGGCACGTGCAGAGCTGTTGGAGCTCCTGCGAACAGCCGGGTTCGCCGATGCCGAGCACCACCAACTGACCGGCGGACTGACCCAGCTGATGGTCGGCACCCGCGACTGACATGCGAGCGCACACTCGTCCGTTGGCCGCCGTTCACGAGGGCGAGCTCGATCTGAACGATGTCGCTCGAGGCGATGGTTACCTCTTCGTACGCGACGGCGTCGGCTTCGCTGCCCGCGGTGTTGCGGCCAGGGTGCCGCTCGCCGAAGTTGCTGCCGCGCTGCGCGCCATCGAGCACCGCGATGACGTCGGCGCCGTCGTGCCCATTGCTCTTGGCGTCGTACCCTTCGAGGCTCACCTGGCAGGCGAGCTCATCATCCCGCAGGTGCTGGTGGCCAAGGCCGCCGATGGTCGCCAGTGGGTCACCACCATCGACGACGCTCCCATCGATCTTGCGGTGCCGCCGCGCCCGAACCCTCGCGCGCAGACCTTCACGGTTGCACCACTCACGGATGTCGAGCGCTACCTCGCAGCCGTCGTCACCGCTCGCGACGCCGTGCGCGACGGGCACCTCACCAAGGCAGTCATCGCCCGCGAGGTGAGCGTCACCAGTCCGGAGCCGATCGACGTGCATTCGGTGCTACTGCGCCTGAAGGCCACCTTTGGCAGCAGCTATCGCTACTCCGTCGACGGTTTCATCGGTGCCTCCCCAGAGCTTCTCGTCAGTGTCGAGGGCAACACGGTCAGGTCGCGTCCGCTGGCCGGTACCACGCCACGCACCGGTGATCCTGACACGGACCACCGAGCCGCGGCCGAACTACTGGCCAGCGCGAAGAACCAGATCGAGCACCGGGTCGTGATCGACATGATTCACGACACGCTGCTGCCCTGGTGCAGCTACCTGGATTGGGAACCCGAGGCCTCCGTCTTGAGTGTGGCCAACGTGCAGCACCTGGCCACGATGCTCGAGGGCCAGCTCAGCGAGCCTCGCCCCAACGTGCTCGAGCTGGTACGGGCGCTCTCACCGACGCCCGCGCTGGGCGGCTTTCCGAAATCCGAAGCGCTGGCCCTCATCGCCGAGGCAGAGGGGTTCCTACGCGGCAACTACGGGGGCGCCGTCGGCTGGGTGAACGCTGTGGGCGACGGCACCTGGGCCGTCGCCATTCGCTGCGCCGAACTCTCCGCAGACCGGCGCACAGCTCGGCTGGTGGCCGGTGGTGGCATCGTCGCGGACAGCGAACCGCTCAGCGAACTGGCCGAGACGCAGGCCAAGCTGCAGGCGATGCTCTCCGCCATCGTGCGTCCCTGAACCCGCCAGTGGTCGACAGCGTCAACCGAGCGCGGCAGCGACCGCAGCGTGAAGCCGCTCGTGGGCCCGTACGTTCTCCGCGCGATCTGTGACGATGCGCACGACCGACACGACGGGGTCGGCGATCGCGGCCCGCAGTTCGTCGGCAGTGGTCACGGTGACACCGGCGAGCCCGTGCGCTGCCGCCAGCGCGATGAGATCGGTGCCATGGGGTGTGCCGAACAGTTGCTCGAAACGATCGCCCGGCAGCGTGGTCGCCTGCGGCAGGAACGAGAAGATTCCACCACCGTCATTGTCGGTGACCACGATCGTCAACGGCAACCCTCGGCCTGCCAGCGCGGTGAGCGACGACTGGTCGTGGCAGAACGCCACATCGCCGAGGTACACGACCGTCGGTTCACCGGTGCCCACCGCGACACCGATGCCGGTGGCGATGACGCCATCGATCCCGTTCGCGCCGCGATTCGAATACACCACAGTTCGAACGCCCGGCCGGCCGAACCACTCGATGTCGCGGACAGGCATCGACGACGACACCACCAACTGCGCATCGACGCCGCTGAGCACGCGAGCGACCGCCGGCTCGGACAGCGATTCGCCGAGCGATGCACCGATCGCTTCGTGGGCCAGGCGATCCGCGCCGGTCCATTCGTCCAACCATGCACTTTCAGCGGCACCGGACACCTGCGACGCCAGTTCGTTGCAGACCGTCGACGGCTGACCGAAGACGCGCTCGGTCACGATGCCCAACGGATCGATGGTGCGCTGCAGCGAGTGCACCTGAACGTGGACGGCACCACAACCCTGCAGCCACTGGCCGAGCACCTTCGATGCCGGCGCCTCGCCGAGGTGCAGCACTGCAGTTGGGCGATGCGAGCCAGCGAACGAAGTGAACCGCAGTAGCGAGTCGAAACACGTCACTGCCTGCGGCAGGTGCCGACAGCCCGATCGGGGGTCGGCAAGTATGGGCCACCTCAGCGCCGCCGCCAGCGCGCCAACTGCGCTCGGGTCATCCACACCGCCACCAGCGATGATGATGCCGTGCGGCTGGTCGAGCATCGCGGCCAACTCGGCCAACTCGGGCCGCATCATGAACCAGCCATCGCTGTCGGCGGCCGGTACCTCCACCGCGGGCGGCAAATAGCCGGCGACGCCAACCAGCGGCTCGCGGAATGGAAGGTTGACATGCACCGGGCCGGGATCGGCGCCAACGGCGCTCATCCACCAGTCGCTGCCCAGGTCGCGCCACTCGTCGAAGGCGTCGGCGGCGGCAACACCCGGGTCGATGAATCGGCGTACGACACCGCCGTACAGCTCGGTCTGATCGATGGTCTGCGGTGCGCCGATCCCTTGCAACTCGGGCGGCCTGTCTGCAGTCAGCACCAGCATCGGCACGCCGGACAGGTCGGCTTCCACCACAGCTGCATGGAAGTGGGTGGCGGCGGTCCCGCTGGTGCACAGCAGGGCAGCAGGCATTCGGGTGGCAAGGCCGATCCCCAACGCGATGAACGCGGCGCTTCGTTCGTCGTGCACGATCTGCACAGCAAGATCTTCGCGAGCGGCCAGCGCGAGTGCCATCGGCGTGCTGCGAGACCCCGGTGCGATGACGGCGTGGCGCAGCCCGAGTAGCACCCATTGATCGACGAGCGTGGCGCAGAACGTTGCCTGAATGTCGTGCGGCTGCATGTCAGCGACCTCGTGCGTCATGTCCGCCACGATACGGGCCTATCGTGAGCCACATGCGACCTTCGCTGACAGTGGAAATATGGTCCGACGTGGTGTGTCCGTGGTGCTACATCGGCAAGCGACGGTTCGAGACCGCCGCTGCCCAGTTGCGCGACGAGGTCGACCTGCAGGTGGTGTATCGCCCGTATCAGCTCGACCCGACGGCTTCACCCGGCACGACCCAGCCGGTCATCGAGGCCTACGCCAAGAAGTTCGGCGGCCACGAACGGGCCACCGAGATCATCGATCACGTCAGCGAGATCGCAGCCGGCGAAGGCCTCACCTTCCACATGGACAGGGCCCTGCGTGCCAACACTCTGCTCGCCCACCGCCTGCTGTACCTTGCTGAAGGAACGGGTCAGCAGTACGAGTTGAAGGAGCGTCTGTTGAAGGCCTACTTCGTCGATGGGCTCGACATCGGCGACCCCGATGTACTGGCCGACTGTGCGAGCGAAGTCGGCATGCAACGCGACGCCGTGCGTGCGTTCCTCGACAGCGACGACGGTGTGGCGGAGGTGCAGGCGATGCTGCGGGTGGCCGCCGAGGCAGAAATCACCGCAGTGCCCACGTTCGTTTTCGACGGCCGTTGGTCGGTTCCTGGCGCTCAGGATCCCGAGACGTTCGTCAACGTCATTCGTCGGCTGCTACTGCGCCGAAGTGAGGAGACCACGAATGTCTGAAGTGTCGACCGCATCTGCATGGCGGGCGCTGTCCGGACCCCTCGCCGCTGAGCAGTTGGGCGTGGAAGGCGGTCCGCGCATGACGTTCGTCCATGGTTTCGGGCAGACCGGCAATTCGTGGAAGCCGATCGCCGGCTACTTCGCAGGGCATGGTTTCCTCGTCACCGTTGTCGATCTGCCGGGCCACGGCAACTCCGCCCAGGTCCGCGCCGACCTGCGACGCACCGCCGACATGCTCGCGGCCATCGGCGGCGCCGGTACCTACGTCGGCTACAGCCTGGGCGGCCGCGCCTGCCTTCACCTCGCGATCATGTACCCCAACCTGGTGAAGCGACTGGTACTCCTCGGGGCCAACCCGGGTATCGACGATGCAGGCCTGCGTGCCGAGCGTCGCGACTCCGATGAATTGCTGGAAGCGCACATGAGGGAAGTCGGCCTGGAAGCATTTCTTCAGGAGTGGACGGCACAGCCGCTCTTCGCGGGGTTGCAGCTCACCGACGAGCAGCAGGCCGACCGATTGCGCAACACCGTCGAAGGTCTCGGTTCCAGCCTGCGTCTGGCCGGCACCGGCGCGCAGGATTCGCTGTGGCCACGTCTACGCGAGCTGAACATGGACGTGCTCGCGTTGGCCGGCGCTGACGATGCGAAGTTCTCCGACGTCGCGCGTCAGATTGCAGACGCGGTACCCTCCGGGAAGTTCCTGTTGATTCCGAACGCAACTCACGCGGTGCACCTGCAGCAACCAGAAGCGGTCGCCGCGGCGATCGCGACAGCAGTCATGTCCGCCGATGAGCTGGCGGCTCGCCTGCTCATCGGCCTCGCACGATGACGAACCGGCACCCGACGACCTCAGCCGCTCAGAGCAATACCTGCGGCGGCCAGCAGGCCGGTGACCAACTGCACTTTGCCGGTAGCACCCAGCACCGGAATCAGTCCAGCTCCCTTCGCACCCCCACGAACCGCCCGCAGCGCAGGGATGGCAACCACCACCCCAGCGAGGCCGAGCAGCGCCAGCGGACGGTCGACCGCTGCGATGACGACCAGCAGCACCCACGCGGCACACAGCAGTCCTGAGTACAACCAGCGGGTACGAGCGTCACCCAACCTCACCGCCAACGTCCGCTTGCCGACCTCGCGGTCAGTGGGAATGTCGCGCAGGTTGTTGACCACCAACAAGGCGCAGGCGAGGCTCCCAGCCGAGCCCCCGGCCAGCCAGGCGACCGCGTCGATACCTTCACACACGACAAACGTGGTGCCGGCAGTTGCCACCAGGCCGAAGAACGTGAACACGAAGACTTCGCCGAGGCCGAGGTAGCCGTAGGGCTTGGGGCCACCGGTGTAGCCCCAGCCTGCCAGCAGTGCCGCCGCGCCGACCAACAGCAACCACCACGAGGTCACTGCCGCCAGCGCGAGACCGGCGATGGCTGCGACCCCGAACGCCGCCAACGCCGCCTTCTTGACCGACGATGGCGAGGCCAGCCCGCTGCCGACCAAGCGCACGGGACCAACGCGAACGGCATCTGTGCCTCGCACGCCATCGCTGTAATCGTTGGCGTAGTTCACCCCGACCTGCAACGAAAGGCTGACCACGAGTGCGGGAGCGACCCGCCACCAGACCGAGCCGGCCTCACCGACGGCCGCAGCCGCGCCAAGGGCAACGGGTACTACCGCCGCAGGAAGAGTTCGGGGACGAGCGCCCAGCAGCCATCGGTTCATTCCCACCATTCTCGCCTAGTCTCGCCACCGTGCCTCATCTGGTTGCGATCGATCTTCCAGGCGGCCCCTCCTTCGTCGATGCACTGCGGCGCGAATGGGATGCGGGTAACGCCGTGCTGCCCGTGGACCGGCGACTCCCCGGGGCGGCGCGGTCGGCGCTGCTCGCGGCGATGGCGCCGTCCGCAGTAGTCGATGCCACCGGTCGGTACGCACTCGACGACGGTCGCGACGTGGAGCCGGGTGACGCACTCGTGATGGCCACCAGCGGCTCCACCGGCGCGGCAAAAGGTGTCGTGCTCACGCACGCGGCGGTCGCAGCGTCAGCATCGGCCACGACTCGCCGGCTGCGAATGACGACCGACGACATGTGGCTGGCTTGTCTGCCGCTGTCCCACGTCGGTGGCCTCTCGGTGGTGACACGGGCGCTGCTCACCGACACCCCCCTTGTCGTTCACGACGGCTTCGATGCACAGCGCGTCACCGCTTCGGTTCGCGACGGCGTCACCGCGGTCTCACTGGTGGCGACTGCATTGCAGCGAGTGGACCCCTCCATCTTCCGAGTCGTCGTGCTCGGCGGCTCACGGCCTCCCGCAACGTTGCCACCGCACGTCCACACCACCTACGGGATGACCGAGACGGGCAGCGGCGTGGTCTACGACGGGTGGCCGCTCAGTGGGGTCGACGTGCGCATCGATGACGACGCCGAGGTCTTGTTGCGTTGCTCGATGTTGTTGCGTTGCTACCGCGATGGCAGCACCCCGATCGACGCCGATGGCTGGTTGCACACCGGAGATCTCGGCCGATGGCTGCCCGACGGCCGGCTGCACATCGACGGGCGCCGTGGCGACCTGATCATCACCGGTGGCGAAAATGTCTGGCCCGATCCTGTCGAAATGCTGCTGGCACAGCATCCGGGCATTGCCGAGGTCGCAATCATCGGCATGTCCGATCCGGAGTGGGGTCAGCGCGTCACGGCCTTCGTCGTCACCAGCGCCACACCGCCATCACTCGCCGAACTCCGCGCCCTGGTGACGGAGAAGATGCCGGCATTCTGCGCGCCGAAGGCACTCCACATCGTGGACTCGCTGCCGCGCACGGCGCTGGGCAAGGTGCAACGACACCTGCTCAGCTCCCCCTCGGAGGTCGTGCGGTGACACAACTATGGTGCCGCCCATGAACGCGACACGCATGGGGTCCCTGTCCGGTCGACTGGCATTGGTCACGGGCGCAGCATCCGGCATCGGTCGCAGCATCACCGAACGCTTCGTCACCAGCGGCGCAATAGTTCTGGCGGCCGACATCGATGCTGCGGGCCTCGCCATCCTTCATGACACGCACGGCGATGCCGTTATCCCGATGCGGTGCGATGTCACGTCAGCCGACTCCCTGGCTCTCGTTGGCGAAGAAGCCAGCCGCCGCGGCGGCCTTCACATCGCCGTTGCCAACGCCGGGCGTGGCACGTTCTCCAGCATTGTCGATCACCCGGTCGACGAGTGGAGGGCCATCATCGACCTTTGCCTCACGGGAGTGTTTCTCACGGTGCAACAGGCCGCTCGAGTGATGGTCGACGGCGGCAGCATCATCACCATTGCTTCGCTCAACGCGACACAACCATCCTCAGGTATGAGCGCCTACTGCGCGGCGAAGGCAGGCGTCGTGATGCTCACCGAGGTCGCAGCCATGGAGCTCGGCCCACGTGGCATTCGGGTCAACTCGATTGCCCCCGGACTGGTGGAGACCAATGCGACCGGCGCCTTCTTCATGATCCCCGGCGTCGTCGAGGAATTCGTGGAGAACACCACCCTGGGCCGCTTCGCGCAGCCCGACGATGTGGCCGGCATGGCCGCCTTCTTGGCGAGCGACGATTCGTCGTTCGTCAGCGGCGCGCTGTTCCGTGTCGACGGCGGCGCCTCCACGAAGCGCTACCCAGACCTACCAGCCGCGTTCGCTCGCCTGACCCTGCCGCCAGAGTGACCCGAACCAAGCTGCCCAACACCTACTGGCGGCTGTGGACCGCGGCCGCCGTCTCCAATCTGGGTGACGGCGTCTTCGTCATCGCGCTGCCGCTACTGGCCACCCGTATCACCGACGATCCAGTGTCCATCGGGCTGATCGCGGCCTTCTTCACGATTCCGTGGCTGCTGTTCGCATTGCCCGTCGGAGCAATCATCGATCGCTCGGACCGACGACGCGTTTTGATCGTCGCCGACCTGTTCCGAGCGGCATTGGTCGGCGTGCTGGCCCTCGTCGCGGCCGTCGGCGACGTTCAGATCTGGATGCTGTGGGTCTTGGCCTTCGGCCTCGGGTTGGGCGAGGTGTTTTTCGACAGCGGCTCGCAGACGATCCTTCCCGCGATCGTTCCGGAAGAGCAGCTCGAACGCGCGAACGGGTTCTTCTACGCGACCGAGGTAGCCACCAACACGTTCATCGGCATGCCGTTGGGCGGAGCGCTGATAGCCGCTGCAGTGTGGCTCCCGTTCGGTGTCGACGCGGCCAGCTTCGTACTCGCGGCAACACTGGCTGCAACCATTCGTGGCTCATTCCGGCCGGCGGCGACAGCGCCGACAGAACCCACGGCTGCTGCCAACATCGTTGCCGACATACGCGCCGGCGTTCGCTGGCTCTCGCACCATGCACTGCTGCGCAGTCTCGTTCTCGTCGTCGCGCTGATGAATCTTGCCTTCGCTGCCACCCAGGCAACATTCGTGCTGTTCGCCAAGGACGAACTCGGCATTTCGGATCGCGCATTCGGCCCACTGCTGGCGCTGGTCGGACTTGGCGCACTGTTGGCCGGTTTGACCGGCGGCAAGATCATCGAGGTCATCGGTCGGCGCCCGGCCATGATCGCGGCCGCGATCATCCCGGCTGTGACCAGCACCCTCACGGGGTTGTTCCCCACGGTCGGGGTGGCCATCCCGCTCACTGCCGTGCAGGCGTTCACGACGACGATCTGGAGCATCCTGGCAGTCTCGATACGCCAACAACTCGTCCCCAGCCAGCTGTTCGGCCGCGTCAACAGCATCTATCGCTGGATCAGCACCGGAGCGATGCCGCTAGGAGCGCTCTTCGGTGGCGTGCTGGCAGCCGCGTACGGATTGCGCGCCCCATACTTCGCGGCGGCCGGACTACTCGTTCTCGCAACCGTCGCAGTGGTCGCGCAGATGACACCGAACGCACTCGCAGCATCGATACCTGCTCGCCTGGATGAAATCGAACTCGAGCCCCTCGATGACACTCCCCTCGAACTGGCCCGTGACGATCTCGACGAGCTTCTCTGACGCTTGCCGCGTCAGGCGTGACCGGACCCGAGGATCTCATCCTGCTCGATGGTGACCTTCACTCGCCGGACACGGCGCCCCTCGACCTCGGCTGCTGCAAAGCACCAGCCGCCGTGAGCGATCATTTCGCCGACCTCGGGGACGTGTTCGAGCGTGCCGAACAGAAATCCGCCGACCGTGTCCCAGTCGTCATCAGGAATCTCGGTACCGAGCAGGTCGTTGAGATCGCCCACCGACATACCGCCGTCGACCAGATAGTCGCCATCGGAGAGGCGCTGTACCTCTGCGTCTTCATCGTCGTGCTCGTCGATGATTTCGCCGACCAGTTCCTCGAGACAATCCTCGAGCGTGACCATCCCGACGAACGCGCCGTACTCGTCGGCGACGAGTGCGATGTGGAACTTCTCGGCCTGCATCTCGCGCATGAGCCGATTGACCGGTTTGTTCTCCGGTACGAAATGAGCGTGTCGCACCAACTCGCTGACCGCCTTTGCCCCACCACCGCCGCGCTCGGTGCGCATCAGGTCCTTGGTGTACACCAACCCCAAGACATCGTCGTCCTCATCGTCGCTGTTGATCACCGGCAACCGGCTATAGCCCTCTTCCAACGCAATGTCGAGTGCCTGCGTCACCGTCAACGTGTGATCCAGCACGCGAATGTCTGGTCGCGGGACCATCACCTCGCGTGCAATCGTGTCGCCGAACTCGATGATGCTCTCGATCAGCTCACGCTCTTCGTACTCAACGACGCCGTCTTCCGCGGCAACTTCGACGATGCCCAGCAGTTCCTGCTCGGACACGAATGGGCCCGCCTCCAAACCCTTGCCACGAACGATCACGTTGGTCAGTCGAATCAGACCCCCCGAGATCCACTGCAGCGGAGGGAAGGACACGATCAGCGCAGTCGGCCGTGCCGAGAGCATCGCCGCCCGCTGCGGATAGAGCACCGCGTACGTCTTGGGGACCGCCTCGGCGAGCACGAAGAAGACCACGACGTTGAGCACCACACCGATGGCAACGCCGCCCGCGCCGAACATATGGCCGGCCACAATCGCCGTGAGCGTCGTCTGTACGGTCTGGCAGATGTTGACCGTGAGCAGCAGCGGGTTGACCCACCGCTCAGGGTGATCGACCAGCCGCTTCAGCGCCTTGCCTGACTTCAAACCCTTGTCCGCCAGCGAGGTGGCCCGCGGTTTGCTCATTCGCGAAAGGCTCATCTCCGCCACCGAGGCGAAGATGAGCACGATCAACAGCACCAAGATGACAACGACCATCATGACGTCGATGTTGGTGAACTGGCCGGCGATCATTCAGGTTGCTCCTGCCGGAAGCCTTCCGGCGCGGGGCCACCCCAGTGGTGTTCCCGCAGTAGTTCTAGCTCGCGGACGCGCATGGCGTCAGCCGCAGCTGTTTCGTCGTGGTCGTAACCCAACACGTGCAGAATGCCGTGTACAACCAGCAACGCAATCTCGTCGTCGACCGTGCCCGCGTGCTCGGGGGCCTGGCGGGCAGCCACGGCCGGACACAGCACCACGTCACCCAACAACAGGGGCATGTCACCGGGGTCCGGCGGCGAACGATCCGGGCCACGACTGGGCGGCTGGCCATGGAGCACCATCTCTGCCTCGGCAGCATCGATGGGGAATGCCAGCACATCGGTCGGCCCCGCCTTGCCCATGTGCAACTCGTTGAGCTCGGACATCTCCAACTCTGTGACGAACAGCAGCGACAGCTCGCACAGCCCGCGTACTCCTTCGGAGCGCAGTACCTCGGTGGCGAGTGCCTGCCACCGCTCGAGATCGACGGGAAGCGCGAGCTGTTCGTCGGCGCAGAACACTTCTGGCTCGCCGTCGCCGCCGACGCGTGGCTGCACATTGAGCCGCCGTCTCGATGGGTCAACCACGTCGGCCACCCAGCGCTGCAGCCTTGGCCTCGTCGGCCCGCTCGTAGGCAGCGACGATGTCGGCCACGATCCGGTGCCGCACAACGTCACCCGTCTTGAGGTGTACGAAGGCAAGGCCCTCGATCCCGCTGAGTGTCCGTTCGAGCCCGATCAGGCTGCTGCGACCGTCCGGAACATCGATCTGCGTGGTATCGCCCGTGACGACCACCTGCGAGCCGAACCCGATACGGGTGAGGAACATTTTCATCTGCTCAGGCGTGGCGTTCTGCGCCTCGTCGAGAATGATGAAACTGTCGTTGAGCGTGCGCCCACGCATGAAGGCGAGCGGCGCAACTTCCACCGCTTGGCGTTCCAGCAGCTTCTGCGCACCCTCCAGCTCGACCATGTCGTAGAGAGCGTCGTACAGCGGCCGTAGGTACGGGTCGATCTTGGCCATCAGGTCGCCCGGCAGGAAGCCCAACCGCTCGCCTGCTTCGACGGCCGGCCGAGTGAGGATGATGCGCTGCACCTTCTTGGTCTGCAACGCGTGAACGGCCATCGCGACCGCCAGCCAACTCTTGCCCGTACCGGCCGGGCCAAGACCGAACGTGATGACGTTGCTGCGGATCGCGTCGACGTAACGCTTCTGCCCGGCGGTTTTCGGACGGATGGGCTTGCCCTTGGCCCCGCGCATGATCTCGTCGGTCAGCACACGGCTGGGCCGTTCGTTGTCACGCATCATGTCGATGCTGCGCCGGACGGTGTGCTCGTCGAGGTGTTGGCCCTGCTGCAGCAGCACGACCAGTTCCTCGAACAGACGGCCAACAGCTTCGGCCTGCGGGCCGTCGCCATGAATCTCATTGCCACGGACAACCACAGAGGTGTCGGCAAATGCTGCCTCCACCATGCGCAAATACACGTCGCGTTGGCCGACGAGCGCCGACATCAGGTGCGCGCCAGGCACGACAACGGAGTACGGCTTGGCCAGTGCCGTCATTCTGCGGGGCCCGACAAAGGACTCATTTGGAGACACGGTAGCGAACTCGACGACGTTCCTGGCGCATGAAGTCGTTCCTCGAACGACGAACTTCCTTACGCGCTGCGCGTGCCGAATCACCCCTTGCGCGAAACACCTGGTCAGGCGTACAATAGAAACTTCAGTACATGTCGCGGGTGGGTAGGTCATCCACAGCGCGAAGCGGAGGCGCATGAAGCGGGCATCAGCTCTACTGACGTGGTGGTATCTGGCGACGGGCGGCATCGCCACTGTTGTCGCGCTTGCACTTCCGTGGGCGGGCGCTCGGGAAGCGCTCTACATCGTTGCCGCCATTCAGTTGGTACCCGTCATGTTCCTCTCCTGGCGGCGGGGCCGGGTGCCCGCCCGCGTTGCTGGATTGATCGGCGTGGTGGGTCTGCTGGGCGCACTTGCGCAACTGGTTTCCGGCGATGGCCCCACCTATGAAACTCCCCTGGCAATTGCGCTTGGCTTGTTGGCCACCTGCTGCATCATGGCTGGCCTTGTCGTCGCCGTGCGTGTCCATGGACCTCACCCCGGCCTCGTGGGCGACAGCATCATCGTCGCGCTGGGAAGCTGGATCATCAGTTGGGTCATGGTCGTGCGACCCATCGTCGACAATGCCAGGACCACGCGGTGGTCGACGTTTCTCTACGCCATGGATCAGCCCAGCGCAGCGGTCGTGCTCTTCCTGGTGTTGGCGATTCTGCTGAGCAACTCGCCACGATGGGCCGCTATGTGGCTGGTGGCCGCCGGCCTCTCGTTCAACCTGCTCGGCAACCTCATCTCTGCGCTCGTCGACGTCGGCCGTCTCGCCGACGGGGCCGAGAGGATCGCGCTACCTCTACACATCGCAGCGTGCTTCTCCGTGGGTGCTGCCTTTCTGCACCCCAGTATCGCCAGACGCGACCAGACCTCTGCCGTCCCCAGTCGACAGCTGACCGGCCGCCTCATCGTGACCATCGCATCGCTGGTGCTGCCCGTCGTGGTTCTCGCCGCCACCGCCCCGAGTGACGGAACGGACAAGATCATTCGGTCGGTGTCGGCGTTGATTCTTGCAACAATCGTCACGGTCAGGGTCGCCATGGCCGTTCGCATCAATAGTCGGGCGCAAGCCGAGCTGTTGCGCGGCGCCCAGACGGACCCGCTCACGGGCCTTCCCAACCGCACGGTGCTGTTGGAACGCATCAACGAATTGTTGGGCAACTCGTGGAGCCAGGACCAACACCCGACGCTGTTCTTCGTCGACCTCGATCGATTCAAGAACATCAACGACTCGCTGGGGCACGCCGCCGGCGACGAAGTACTGGTGACGGTCGCGAAGCGCCTCATCAATCTCGTGCCCGCTGGCGCCATGGTCGCTCGTCTGTCGGGAGACGAGTACGTCGTGCTGGATACCACCGCTCAGTCGCCCAGCGCCGCGCTGGCGCTCGCCGAGCGCATGCTCGCAGTGTTCCGTGAGCCGCTGGCGATCAGCCAAGGTGACGTGTTCGTCACGGCCAGCATCGGTGTTGCCGGGATCAGCTCCACCTCCAGCACCTCACCGGAAGACCTTGTCCGTCACGCAGACACGGCGATGTATCGCGCGAAGGACGCTGGGCGGAACTGTCTCGCGGTCTACGACGAAAGTATGCACGAGCGCGTCGCACACCGCCTCGCCGTCGAGACCGCGCTCTACCGAGCACTCGATCGCCACGAACTGCGCCTGTTCCACCAACCGATTCTCGATCTGCAGTCAGGTGACGTGGTCGGCTTCGAAGCGCTCATGCGCTGGCAGCAGAGCGACGGCACGATGGTGCCGCCGGCGGAGTTCATCCCGATCGCTGAAGACACCGGCACCATCGTGCCAATCGGTTCGTGGGCGCTGCTCGAAGCGCTCAGCCAGCTTCGACGGTGGATCAACGAGGGCGTCTGCAGCCCTTCGGCAACGATGTCGGTCAACGTGTCACCGCGTCAGCTCAGCGATGCCAACTTCCCTGCCATCGTCAGCGAGGCACTGACCCGATCGGGTGTGGCGGCGCAGTTGCTGTGGTTGGAAGTGACAGAGAGCGTGATGATCAGCGAACCCGAACTGGCCCTCGCCACGTTGCGGCGGCTGAGATCGCTTGGCGTGCGTGTCGCTCTCGACGACTTCGGCACCGGATATTCGTCGCTCTCGCTGTTGCAGAAATTCCCACTGCAACGAATCAAGATCGACCGAGCCTTCGTGCACGGCGTCGCGGACAACCCCAACGACCGCAGCCTGGTCCGCACCATCATCGCAATGGGCCGCTCACTCGGTCTCGACATGGTCGCCGAAGGCGTCGAGAGCGTGCACCAACTTCAGGTGCTCAGCGATCTGGGCTGCACCAAGGCGCAGGGCTACCTGATCAGTCACCCGGTCCCGGCCGATGCAATGCGCAGCACCGTCGCCGCACTCGAACGGCTGGGCCAGTTCCCCGGCTTGCGTCCCACTGTGGGCGCGCCTACCGGCTGACCGCTACTTGACTGTCAGTTGATGAGGTTGATGACGTCTCTGACCAGCAGCACGGTCAGGAAGGCCATCACGCACAACACGATGACCGTGAAGTGCCAGCGCCAGCGATGGTCGACAGCGAAGAAGCGACGAATCGAGAACACATCGAAGACCATCGCGACGACGCCGATGGTGATACCGATCACCGGCCCGACGCCCTTCGCGAACCCCACAGCAGGCATCACGAACGGCAGAATCACGTAGGTGAGAGTGCACCGCAGCGCCGAGATCAGCATCGACTTCTGGAACGCGGAGTAGGCCGAGGCAGTTGTCACACCTGCGGGCCGTTCGCGGATGCGCAACAGACGCCGCACGGTCTCGTCGGCGCGCGAGCGTTGCACGGGTGGACGGTCGCCACTGAAGCCCGCCGGGCAGGCAGCCATGGCGGTGTGATCGATGGGACACTTCGACACCGGGGGGCTGGTCGCAACGGAGGGTTCGATCAGCACATCGTCACCGGTCATCGAGGGCGCTCGGTCCATACCGTGCACTCTAGAGACTGGTGGCCCCGAGTTGCGTAACTGCCAGCGCAGTCAGTCGGCGATAGTCGACCTTGCCGTTGGGTGCTCGACCGATGGAGTCCACGATCACCAGATGGCGTGGGGCCTTGTAGTGGGCCAGATGCGACTTGACGTGGCCGCTCAGTTCCTCCAGCACCGGGGTGTGGCCCGGGGTCGCCTCCACCACTGCGCAGATGGTCTCCCCGAAACGTGTGTTGGGGATGCCGACCGCGACCGCATCACGCACGCTGGCGTGCTGCTTGAGGGCCTCCTCGACCTCCTCGGGGAAAACCTTCTCGCCGCCGGTGTTGATGCACACCGAGCCTCGACCCAGAAGGATCAGGCTGCCGTCGGCTGCCACCTCGGCCCAGTCACCTGGCACGCTCCATCGGCGCTCTTCGAAGATGCGGAAGGTTGCCGCCGACTTGACCTCGTCCTTGTAGTAGCCCACCGGAATCGAGCCGCCGACAGCCACCAGGCCACGCTCGCCCGAGCCGGGCTGCACACGCTGGCCGTCCTCGGTGAACACCACGCAGTTGGGGCCGAGTTGGAAGCGCGCCGTCTGGCTCGCGCCGGCGGCGGTGGAGACCGACGCACCCATCCCCACGGCCTCGGATGAACCGAACGAGTCGAACAATGCTGCTTGCGGTAGGTGGCGCAGCAGGCCCTCCTTGTTGTCCTGGCTCCACATCACACCCGACGACGACATCATGATCACGCTGGAAAGGTCGTACGTGTCGGGCTGCGCATCGAGGTGCTCCAACAACGGCCCGGCGAACGCCTGGCCGACGATGATCACCGAGTTCACCCGATTGCGCTGCACCTCATCGAGCAGTTCACCCACGTCGAAGTGGCGCGACGGAAGCGACACGATGCAACCACCCAGGTTCATCGCGATCAGGCTGGAGAACTGGCCGGTGCCATGCATCAGTGGGCACGCCGACAGGAGGACGAACCCGGGGGTGGCAGGGTCGAGGCGGGCAACCAACTCCTCGACCGTTTCGGCGGGAGCGATCCCGAGGACTGCGTTGCCCCCGGCCCCGAGCACCGTGAACAGGTCGTCTTGGCGCCACATCACACCCTTGGGCATGCCGGTGGTGCCGCCGGTGTAGAGCAGCAGCAGGTCGTCACCGCTGCGTCCCCAGGGCCCGTGCACGGGACCCTCGACGGGACTCGTCACGACGGATTCATAGTCGACCGCCCACGCGGGTGTTACGGCGGTGCCGTCGGCCACGCAGTACCACCGACGGACACGCGGCAGTTCGTGGCGAACCGTCTCCAGGAGTTCGATGAATGCCGCGTGGAACACGACGGCTTCCGCATCGGCGTTGTCGAAGAGGTACACGATCTCGTCGTGGCCGTAGCGGTAGTTGGTATTGACCGGCGCGAAGCCACCCTTGAACGCGGCGATGTACGTCTCCAGGTACTCGGGGCAATTGAACAGGTAGGCCGCAACTTTGCTCTGCTGCGTCAGCCCGGCAGCCAGCAAGTCGGCAGCCAGCGCGTCGGCACGCGCATCGAACTGACCCCACGTGATGGTGCGCTCCCCCTGCACCTGGCACGGCCTGTCGGGTACAGCGGCCGCAACTGCCTCGTACACGTCTGCGAAGTTCCAACCAGTCATCAAAGCCCCCTGCTCGCTGCCCAACAGCATGTCAGCACGAGGTCACTTCCTTCGAACGCAGCCGGCCCGGGCCGACCCCGCCGACGGGGTCACTCAGGTCAAGCGCTCGTAGTTCCGCCACGAGCGGAATCGACCGACAAAGAAGCCGCTCAACTCTGACGACATCAGCCCTTCGGTAACGAATGTCAGTCGTACGTCATCCATCCCCTCATTCTGGCAGTGGATCGATTCACCAGCCGGGGAGTTGTGTCGCCGCCTCACCACCGAGCGCATCTTCGGTGCCGATTCGAACGGCTCGGATATCGCTGGAAGCTATATCGGGTATGGGTTTGCGGGTGGAAACGTGTACGAACACATGTACTATGGCGCACATGACAGTCTGCGAGGTCAAGGCAGCCACCACGCTGCTGAGTATCGATGATTTCGGGTGTGCGGTCACCGAATGGGAACGACAGGGAGCAGCCCTCGCCCTGCACGCACGCCAGCTCGAACTCACTGGTGCGTTCGGGGCTGATGGCACGGTGTCGATGAAATCGTGGATGCGTACCCATCTGAGAATGACGAACCAACGAGCTGGTGAACTGTTGGCGACCGGGCGGTTCCTCGACGAACACACCCACTTTGCCCGGGCGGCGTTGTCGGGTTCTTTGTCGGCATCGCAGGTCGTGATCGCCCGACGCACCGGCGCGTCGAAGTACGCGCCGATCATGGACGAATGCGAACCAGAGCTCGTCGAGCTGTTGTCCGGGTTGGACATTCTCCGCACCAACCTGGCGGTGGATCACTGGATCACCCGCGCAAACGCTGTCCTCGCCGAGAAATCTCCACCGGCGGCCAAGCCGTGCACGCTCACCTACGGCACCTCCTTGGATGACGTGACGCACGGGACATTCAGTTTGGATGAGGCGGCAGGCACCGAGTTCGACACAGCCATCCACACAGCAATGACCTTCGCAGGCAGCGACAACGAGACGCGTACCCATGCGCAACGTCAAGGCGACGCCCTGTTCGACATCGCGGCGTTCTTCAACAAGAACCACACCGGCAGTGAACGCCCCCGCAACCTCCCCAACGTGACCTTGTCGGCCGACATCACGACCGTGATCACTGATCACCCTGAGGGGGTGAACGTGGATACGCATCGCCCCATGTCACCCGAGTGCACGGCGACCTACCTGTGTGACTGTCGTATCCATGTGATCCTGCGCGAGGCCGAC
>DAORTY010000043.1:0-25738 GCA_035432905.1 Ilumatobacteraceae bacterium
CGATCTCGCGCTGCTGCTGCACGGTGTTGCCCGTGACCCGACGGTTGCGGATCTTCGACCGGTCGCTCACGAAGCGGGTCAGCAGGTTGACGTCCTTGTAATCGATGTACTCGATCTTGTCGGTCAGCAGGATGCTGGTCTTCTTCTTGAACTTCTTCGGGTTGGCCCCATCTTTGGGCGCCCTCGGCTTGGTCTTCTTACTGGTGTTGTTGTCTTTACCCATTTTGGTTTCAGTGTCTTTCAGTCACATCGCGTACGATGCATGAATCTCGAATATGTCAGAACGTCGTTCTGAACTTGAACGGCTCGATGTCTCTTGAACGGCTCGATGTCTCTAGAACGGCTCGATGTCTCTAGAACGGCTCTTCGTCGCCGTACACGGGGTCGGGAGCGCGGCTGCCACTGCTGGAGCCGCCTCCGCCGGAGTTGGAGCTGCCACCGCTGTTAACGCCACCGTCGCGAGCAACGCGCTCGACTTCGGCGCGGGCCCAACGAAGCGACGGCCCGATCTCGTCGGCGACGATCTCGACCACGTTGCGCTTCTCGCCCTCTTTGGTCTCGTACTCACGCTGCTCGAGGCGACCGGTGACGATGACGCGGGTGCCCTTGGTGAGCGAGGCAGCGATGTTCTCGCCCAGCGTGTCCCACGCGGTGACGTTGAAGAAGGAGACCTTCTCCTGCCACTCGCCGTTCTGCTGCCAACGACGGTTCACGGCAACGCCGAAGCTGGCGATGCCCTTCCCGCCGGCGGTGAAACGAAGCTCGGGATCGCGGGTGATGTTGCCAACGATGGTGACGGTGCTATCGGCCATGGTGGTTGCTCCTAGTGCAGAAGGCTGGAGGCGTGAGAACGCCGGTACGGATCAGGCTGCAACCGTCATGCCGCGGCGAGCCGCCTCGGCATCGGGAAGACGCAGCAACTTGTGGCGGACGACATCGTCAGCGATACGCAGCGAGCGCTCGAGCTCGTCGAGAGCGCCACCGGGTGCGATGACGTTCATGACGGCGTAGTAGCCGTACTCCTTCTTGTTGATCGGGTAGGCGTACTGACGACGACCCCACCAATCAACCTTGCCGTGAACAGTGCCGCCAGCCTTGGTGATGCCGTCAGTGACGGTCTTCACCCAAGCCTGTGCGGCAACATCGTCGAGATCACCTTCGAGGATGATCATGAATTCGTAAGCACGCATCATGCGTGTAGCAACTCCCTTCGGACCCGGGGGCTTCCCGGGGCCCCGTAGTGGGGCAGGGCCAATATGACCTTGCGAGTGTAGCGGTAGATCGCGGCCACCCGGCCGGGCCAGCGGCGTACATGTGAGGCGGGCGATGAACAGGTCATGGGGGCAGCATGCCAGGAGGGTGTGACGGGGTAGTTCGCGCCTACCGCTAGGTTGCGGGTGTGGACCTACATGAATGGATGATCAGCGACTTTTCATCGATGCGAGCAAAGCTGTTCGACTCCGTGGTGCGCCTCGTACGCGCCGACCGTTGGCACGAGCAGGCCGATGGTGGCGGCACCACGCTCGCTGGCCTGCTGCTCCACGTCGCCCGCCACCAGGACCTGGCCGTCAACGTGGTCATCCGCAACCACGCTCCGATCTTCTTCGAACATCGCGAGACATTGGGCCTGCAGACCGCCGGCGCCGGGGTTGGACTTGCCGAGCAGGAGGACCTGCAGGCGACGGCGCTGGTATCGCCCGAGTCCGTACTGCACTACGCAACTGCCGTGTTCGACGCCACCGCGGCGTGGCTTTCACCGTTGGGCTCGCTCGTACTCGATGTCGAGCCCAACACCGCGTACCGACTCACCGACCGAGCCGGCCTCGACCCCGACGAGTTCCCGTGGCTGTACAACATGTGGGCCGGCAAGCAACTGTGGTGGTTCGTGCAGTGGCCCGTCATCGGTCACGGTCACGGCCACGTCGGTGAAGCCATCGCCCTCCGCAATCGAATGGGCCTCAGCCCGTTCTAGTGACGCCGCAACCAGTCGCCGGACTCGATGCGTGTACGAAGCAGCGCCTGCTCGCCGCACTGATATGCCCACGCGTGCTCGCCCTCGCCGGTGACCACGCTGACCCGCTCGTACAGCCCACGCACCGCACCCTCCACCTCGTCGAGGTGAGCCAGCGCGTCGGTGAGCTGACCATCGTCCAACGGGTACACCCTCCCGTGAATGTGGGCATCGCCCCCGAAGATCGCGGCCGGGTAGTCCAGCCCCGTGTCGTACAGCTCGCCGGCGACGAATGCCTCTCGCCCCTCGCCCACCACGAACGGCGCCAGATGCTGCCAGCGCACTTCCCCCGGTTGCAGGGTGCCGTACACGAACAGCAACGTCATGAAGTGGCTCGTGCCCGCGGTGGGCGACGGGCGCCGACCGGCAGAACTCGCAACAGGTGATGCCAGCGGCACGACACGCACGCCTCCACGACGTACGCCGTCAGCTCGTCGGGTCGTGCGTTGAGTTTCGCCAACTCGGCCGCCGTACTGACGCAGCGACCGTGCGACGGCAACCGCGAACCGAACACGTAGGTGATCAGCCGGAGTTCCTGCTCACGACAGATCGGACAGGCAATCGTGGCCGGGGTACCGACGTTGCGCGCAGCGCGGATCAGTTCGGGGTGGGCGTCACAGACCTGGTCCTGGCGTAGCCGTCCGCGGTGGTACTCGTTGATCAAGTGTCGGCGGGACAGCCGATGGTCGACCACCCCGCCCGCACCGCGCAAGGCTCCTGCGCTGAACGTCTCGGCACTGAACGTCATGACGCACCACGATACCGCTGTGCCGTATCCGCCATCACCCCCACGACACGCGGCACACTGTGGGTATGAGTATTTGGTACGGCGCGAACGTCGCCGACGAATCCGAGCTGCGCCTCTGTGGCGAACTGACCGGCAAGCGTGTGATCGAGTTGGGCGTCACCGGGTCGGGTGGCGCTGTCACCCCGAACTCGGTCACCGCGGCATTGGCCGGCGCCAAGGCGATGGCACTCGATCCCAACCCGCAGGCCATCACCGCCGTGCGCGCAGCAGCCGAGCGCGCGGAGATCACAGTGCAGTGTCATCAAGGTGAGCTGGCCGACCTCGGCTTCGCCACCAGCGCGTCGGTCGACCTCGTCATCGCCGCACACACGCTGGCCGGCGTCGACGACCTTCCACGGCTCCTGCGTCAGGTGCACCGGGTACTCAAGCCCGGCGCGCCGTTCGTGGTCGCCATGCGTCACCCGGTCGCTGCCATGTTCGACGGCCAGGACCAGACCGCGACCGCAGCGTACGGTGCAAACAGCATCACGTTCACCGAGCTGTACATGGCATTCGAACGCAGCAACTTTCGTCTCGACGTCGTGCATGAATTGAACGACCAACGTGTCCGCGAGCCGCTGTGCCCGTCGGTCTTCGTCCTGCGCGCCCGCAAGCAAGGCGACTGAAGACCTCAACGGCACGACGACAACGCCTGCACGACGCCGACGAGTCAGGCCAGTGAATACTCGGCTTCGACCAACTCGGCGGGGCGTGGGCGGCCGAAGAGATAGCCCTGGCCACGATCACAGCCGATCTCGCGTAGGCGGCTCAACTGCAGCGGCGTCTCGACCCCTTCCGCGACCACCGACAGGCCCAGCGAGTGGCCCAGATTGACCACGGCCTCCACGATCGTGGAGTCCTCCAGGTCGATACCCAGGCCGTTGACGAACGTGCGATCCACCTTGATGGCCTCGACGGGGAAACGCTTGAGGTAGGTCAACGACGAGTAGCCGGTACCGAAGTCGTCGACGGCGAGGTGCAGACCAAGACTGCGCAGTTCGCGCAACGCGACGGTTGCTGCCTTCACGTCAGCCATCAACGCGGTCTCGGTGATCTCCAACCACAGCGCTCCCGCCGACACGCCCGCCTCGGAGAGCGCGTCGGCGACGATGTCGACGAGTTGGCTACTCATCAGCTGACGCACGCTGACATTGACCGACACCGACAGGTCGTTGAAGCGTTGCGTGCTGTTGCGCCACAGCCCGAGCTGGGCGAGTGACGACCGCAACACGACCGCGCCGACCTCGCCGATGAGCCCGGTCTCTTCCGCCATCGGCAAGAACTGATCCGGACCCAACAGCCCGCGCTCGGGGTGTCGCCAGCGGGCGAGCACTTCGAAGCCGACGAGATGGCCGTTCCCCAACTGCACGATCGGCTGGTAGTACGGCACGATCTCACCCCGCTCCAAACCACGGCGAAGTTCGTTGGTGGTGCGCAGGGTCAGCACGGTCGCGTCGTGACTGCCCGGCGCGAACACTTCGACGCAGTCACGCCCACGCGCCTTCGCGCGATACATCGCGGCGTCGGCGTCGCGCAGCATCTCGGTGGTTGTCACTCCGTTGCGATCGGACACGGTGATACCGATGCTCGCGGTCACGAACAGTTCGGTGCCATCGATGACCAACGGCTGCGCAATCTCTGCACGCAACTGCTCGGCGATCACGAGTGGGTTGTAACTGCCACTGACGTCGCGCAGCATGATGATGAATTCGTCGCCGCCGAAGCGACCCAACATGTCGCGGTCGCGTACCACCGATCGCAACCGTTCACTCATTGCCTGCAGCAACTGATCACCGGCGTCGTGACCGAGGCTGTCGTTGATGACCTTGAAGTTGTCGATGTCGATGAAGAGCACGGCGATGGAACCTGGCTGAGCCGTCTCGAGGTACGAGCCGAGACGCTCGAGGAAACGAAAGCGGTCGGGGAGCCCCGTCAACCCGTCATGCGTCGCCGCCCACTCCAGACGCTCTGCGTTGTGGCGTTGTTCGGTGACGTCCTCGATGTGCGCGATCGACAATGAGCCGCCCTCACCATCGTCCATGACCGACACCCAAGTGCGCGCCCACACGACACCGCCGTCGCCACGCACGTAGCGCTTCTCCATGCGGTAGTTGTCGCTGTCATCATCCGTTGCCCGACGAAGTTGGGCCGCATTGCGTTGCCAGTCGTCGGGGTGACTGATCTCCTCCACCGTGCGGCCGATCAGCCCCTCGCGTGTGCGCCCCAGCATGGACATCAGTGACTCGTTGACGTCGATCAGGACGCCGTCGGTCGTCGACAATGCCATTCCGGTCGGAGCGCCGTGGAACGCGAGGCGGAAGCGCTCGCGAGCCTTCTCCAATCGGTGCGCCTCCGCCACCCGATCGGTCACATTGCGCAGCGCGATCACCGCGCGATCCGGGTCGCGTAATGGCATGTTGACATTGGCTTCGAGAATGAACGCCGAGCCGTCGGGCCGCACGAACCGCAACGCCGGCTTGGGCATGTCGAGACCCTGTTTCAGCAGCTGCCACAGCTCGACCAGTCGTGCCTCGTCACCCCCGTCGAACAACTCGACAAAGTTGCGGCCGAGCAGGTCGTCGCGACCGCGTCCCGTGAGGGCCACCGAGTTGGCGTTCAGTTCGATGATGCGACCGTCACCGTCCAGGACCACCACCGCATCAGGCAAGTCGTCGAGCAATTGACGAAGGTTCACTTCCACGCTGCGCAGCTCGTCGAGATTGACGTGCATCTGCTCGGCCCAGCTCGCGGACTGGCGGAAGTTGGCGTACTGGGCCGACAGCCAGAGCACACCCAACAGTGCCCCGAGTACTGCCGTGATGCCGTTGGCCCGACCATCGTGGATCAGGTACCGCCACGTCGCCAGCCAGATGCCTGCCGTGACCAGACCGTGCACGAGGAGCAGGCGGGGCAGGGTCGGTCGACGAGCCGTCAGGCGGGCTCCAGCAGGCACCGTCACGGCGGTGACCAAGCACATCACTCCCACGATCCAGGCGATCGACGAAACAGCGGCCGAGGTGCTCGTCACCTGTCGCACGTGTGCGCTGGCGACCGTGTCGCCGACGGCCAGCGCGAGCATCGCCAACATCGTGAGAACACGCGCAGCCGAACGATCGACCAGCAACAGCAACAGCAGGATCGAGACGCACAGCACATCGAGCGCGGGGTAGAGCACGACCAGGACCTGCGTGACGGACGGCAGATCGCCGATGTCGCCGGTACGCGGCGAGATCACCAGCTCCCACAGCAGGAACGTGGTTGCCAATGACATCAGCAACGCGTCCAGGACGTGGACGATGATGGTGGTCGTGTCGGCCACACGCATGTGACGGATCAGGAACGCAACCATGCATCCGGAGAACACCAATGCTCCCGCATCCGCAGGCGACGGCCAACGCCCCTCCAACCAGGGTGAGGTGCTTACGCTGAGCATCAGTTCACTGAACGCGAGGCCACCGAGTGCGAACGTCACCAGCCGCCAATGACCTCGAGTCTCCAACCGAGCGCGGCTCCATGCAACCGCCACCCCGGACGTGGCGAGCACGAGCAGCGTCACATCCATCGTCCGAAGTCGGCCATCAATTCCGTGCGACCCGATCACCAACGCGACCATCCAGATCAGGCCGACCATGGCGGTCATCAGGACTGCGGTACGTCTGCCCCAGTGGGTACTGGGCTGCCATGTCGCACGACGAGCAACGTCGATTCGATCCGAATGCATCAACGCCGACACCCCCTCCGTCCTCCGCTCCGCCATCGGTGGCTGAGGATATCACTCCGCGTGTTTGGTTCGCCACCATTCGTCAAGGCGTTGTCTCGCTCGGTCCTCGCCGAGCAGGCCTTCCTCCAACCGCAGTTCCAGCAAGAACACCAGTGCGGTACCGACGTCGCGCCCGGGCGTCAGGTCGAGTTGCGCCATCACCTGTGCGCCGTTCAGTTCCGGCCGGATTGCAGCCAGTTCCTCGCTGGCCGCCAGTTCGGCGATGCGGACCTCGAGGTCGTCCATCCGTCGCGACAGGATGAGCGCCTTCTTCTCGTTGCGGGTGGTGCAGTCGCAACGGGTGAGCACGTTGAGTTCGTTGAGGTACGGGCCGGCGTCGCGCACGTAGCGGCGCACCGCCGAGTCGGTCCAGCCCATTGCATAGGTGTGAAACCGCAGATGTAGGGCCACCAGTTCAGTGATCGCGTTGACATCGTCATTGCTGTAGCGCAGCGCTTCGAGGCGCTTGCGGGTCATACGAGCGCCCACCGCATCGTGGTGGTGGAAGGTGACGCCCTTACCTTTTTGGTACCCACGTGTGCGCGGCTTACCGACATCGTGAAACAGCGCAGCAAGGCGAGTCCGGCGAAAATCGAACTCCGGACGTCCTGGCGGTTGCTCCGACTGCGGACGAACGTTCTCCATCACCGCCAGCGTGTGAGTGAGCACGTCCTTGTGGCGATGAATCGGGTCCTGCTCCAGGCGCATCATCGGCAGTTCCGGCAAGAACTCGTCCGCCAGGCCGGTGTCGATGGCGAACCACAAGCCGGCGGAAGGGTGCGGCAACGTGAGCAGCTTGTCCAACTCGTCGCGAATTCGTTCCGCCGAGACGATCTCGAGCCGGCCCTTCAACGACTTCACTGCCTCGACGAGTTCGGGAACCGGAGTGGCCTGCAGGCGGGCTATGAAACGCGCGGCACGCAGCATGCGCAGCGGGTCATCACTGAAGCTGATCTCGGGTGCCAGTGGGGTGCGCAAGGTGCGGGTGAGGAGATCGACCGCACCACCGAACGGGTCGACCAGCGTGGGTGAATCGGACGTCAGTTCCAGCGCCATGGCGTTGATCGTGAAGTCGCGACGGGCGAGGTCCGCCTCGATCTCGTCGCTGAACTCGACCTCGGGTTTGCGTGAGTCGTCCTGGTACGCCTCGGCACGATGAGTGGTGATCTCGTAGATGCGGTCGCCATGAGGCCCGGCCCGCTTGGCACCGATCGTTCCGAACCGCTCGCCCTGCGTCCAGATTGCCTCGCCCCACCCGCGCAGCAGGCGTTTGATGTCGTCGGGTCGCGCGTCGGTGGTGGCATCGAAGTCGAACAACTCACCGACACCCACACCAGGCTCGCCGGCCAACAGGTCGCGCACCGTGCCGCCCACCAGGAACAACCGAAAGCCGGCATTTCGGAAACGGTCACTGAGCGGCGCCAGCTCGGCCAGCACCGGTTGGAAGCGCTCAGGAATCACAACAGCCCTTCGCGTTCCCAGTACTCGCGTGCATGGCGCACGGCGCCCACGCCGGGCCCCCCGCTGGTGGCCACCTCGATCGGGGCGCCGGTTTCACCAGCCATCTCGCGCAGCACCGTTGCCGACGAGAAGGTGAGTGCCTCGAGGTCGTACCCGCCCTCCAAGATCACCAGCCGCCGTCCGGGTGGGACCAGCGACAAGACCCGCTTGGTCAGGGGCGCGTAGTCGCCGGCGGCAAGCGCCAGTTCTGTGATGGGGTCGTTGCGGTGCGCGTCGAAACCCGCCGAGACGATGATCCAGGTCGGCGAAAACCGATCCGCAATCGGGGCCACCAGTTCGTCGAACGCGGTCAGGTAGACGTCGCCGGTGGCGCCTGGTGGCAGCGGAATGTTGACCGTCATGCCACGCGCAGCACCCTCGCCGACCTCGGTGTGACGACCGGTTCCGGGGTACAGCGGCCACTGGTGCAAACTCACGAAGAGTACGCGGGGGTCGTGGTAGAAGACGGCCTGCGTACCGTTGCCGTGGTGCGCGTCGTAGTCGAAGATCATCACGCGTTCGCCCTGGTCGGCCAACGCGGACGCGACGACGGCCACGTTGTTGACGAAGCAGAAGCCCATCGACTCGTCTCGAGTGGCATGGTGGCCGGGCGGCCGTACCGCGCAGAATGCGGCGTCGCCGCGGCCCTCCTGCAGCGCTCGCACTGCGGTGAGCCCAGCGCCCGCCGCCAGAGTGGCTGCGGTCCATGAACCCGCGCTGGCGTACGTATCGGCATCCAAGCGGCCACCGCCGGCAGCACAAATGCCCTCGATGCGGTCCAGGTATGCAACGGGGTGTACCCGCTCGAGGTCGATCCGAGTCGCGGCCAGCGGTTCGAGCGGCAGGATCGCGTCGGTCAGACCGGCGAGGCGAACACCGTCGAGCACGGCGTGCAAGCGCTCTGGACGCTCGGGATGGCGAGGCCCAGCAAGGTGCTCGAGGTAGGCAGCATGGGTGGTGAACAAGACGGTCACGAACGCGACGCTATCGGCCGCGCCGCGGCAGCGAAGTTCCCGGCGGTCAACCAGGAGCTACCGTCAAGGCGGTGAGTAGCAGGCATTGGAACAGCACGCCGCGCCATGGCGCCGTCGTTGCACGCAGCCGCACGCCGGCGCCACTCATCCTGCACGGCAACGACGTCTCGTGCCGAGTGCAACACTGGTCGTTCCAACCACAGACTGCTCAGCTGGTGCTCTACCACCAGCAGGGGCTTCCCACCCTTCGTGACCTATCGCACTGGACCGATCGACTGACGGAGCTCGGCTATACCAGGGTGCGCACCACCGCACTCGCCGCCCCCGCAGCGCTGCGCGTCGAGTCTGCTGGTTTCCGGTCCATCCAGGAACTGGTGCTGCTGGAGCACACCGACCCGCGTCACCCGCGGCGCAGTGACACTGTCGCGACCACACCTGTCACGCCGACACAGCGAATGGTTGCTGCTCAACACGCTGCGGCGAGCGACATCGATGTCGCCGCGTTCACCGAGGATTGGAGTTTGGAAACCCAGGCGATCGGCGACGTGTGCGCAGCCACCCCGCGCTTTCGGGCACGCAGTGCCGGCGAACCGATGAGCGCCTACGCGATCACTGGCCGCGACGCCAATCAGGGCTTTCTGCAACGTCTGGCTGTCCAGCCCGAGCACCAACGCGCTGGTCTCGGTCGCGCCCTGGTACTCGATTCACTGCGGTGGCTGGGGCGGTGGCGAGTACAGCGAGTGCTGGTCAACACCCCCGTCGACAACTTCCCCGCACTGGCGCTCTACGAGCGGATGGGTTTTCGCCGGATGAGCGATCGGCTCCGCGTCTACGAACTGGTCGTGCAGTGAGGCGCCGCTCGTGCATCGCGCGCGGTTGGGGTGCAGTCGCCGCGCTGTTGGCATTCGCGGCTGTCATTGGGCTCGTGCCGTGCGGTGTCGCGTCAGCCCTCGCGCCGCGAATGGGGCTCGTGTCGCAGGCCCCCTACGGTGTCGCCGCCGATGGTTCCGTGGAGTTCGTCCTCTCACTGCCAGCGTCGATCGATCTGGCAGCCGTACCGGATGCCACCCTCGTCGTCACCGCCTATCGCGCCGTCGCCACCCGCCTCGCCGTCAGCGAAGTGCGGGCCGGCAACCTGCCCAAGAGTGTCGATTCGGTCGACTTCCCGCTCGCTGCCCTGCCTCGTCCGGCTGCCGATCAGGTCGCTGCAACCGTGACGCTGGAAACCACCACCCGCACGGCGCCCGCACTCCAGCTGGCGCAGCCAGGTCTGTACCCGGTGTCGATCGAGCTTCGCAACGACGGCAGCGTGCTGGCGGAGTTGCTGACCTTCGTTCACCGACTCCCGTCGGCCACCGAACCCGCAGAGGTCCCGCTACCGGTGGCGATGGCGATGACCACCGTCTCACCGGTGGTGTTGGACGACCAGGGCGCCGTCGTCATCGACGATGATGTCATCACTGAGTTGACCCAACTCGCTGATCTGCTGGACAGCTCCGCGATGCCGGTGGCGGTCCGCGTACCACCGGCATTGCTGCTCGCAACGGCCCAGGCCGGTGAGGCGGGCGCCGCCCTCGCACAGCGGCTCGCTGAGGGCTTGGCTCGCAATGAGGTCCTGTCCTCACCGCGCTACCCGCTGGACCCCTCGCTCGCCGCAGCGTCCGGTCAACAGAGCATGTACACGCAATGGCTGCGCGATGGTGAGGACGACCTCACCGCTTTCATGGCCGATCTTCCGACGGACAATGTCGTGTTCGTGGATGGTCCGCTCAGCGCCGACGGCGGCGTGCTCCTGCGCGACCTCGGTGCCCGTCTGATCGTGACGACCCCGCAGATCTTCGATCCGTTGCCGAACTCGACGGGAATCTTCACCGATTCCAGCCAGCTGGTGCAGTTCGAGATCGCCCCCGGGCTGACGCTCGACGCCGCACTCATCGACCGCCAACTCGACGTGGTGCTCGAGCGGCGCACGACGACGCCTGTTCTCACCGGCATTTACACCGTCACCCATTTGCTCGCGTACCGCCAGGAAATTGTCGACGGCACGACCGACCGCAACGGCAACTCCGTTGGCAACCCGAGCCGGCGCGGCGTCACCCTCGCCACCAGCGATCTCTCACTTCCGAACCTCGACGCCTATCGCGCCATCACCTCGCTACTGGACGACACTCCCGGGCTGATACCCACGACGTTGGAATCGCTCGGGGTGCGCACGGATCAACTCGAACTACCAGATCGTGGTGAGGTCATCGTCCGCTTGCCCGACGCCGTAGAGGGCAGTATCGACGCACGACTGAGAACGGTGGCCGACCTCACCGAGGCCATTCAGAACACCGGCAGCATGTTGCTCGACAGCGACCCACGCCTGGCTCAGTGGCGCGCGGTGATCGGACGTCTACCCACCAGCGCCCTCACCGACGACCAGGTCGAGGCGACGGCCAACCAGATCACTGCTGAGCTCGACGCAATTCGTGCCGCGGTCGAAGTGCCCGCCAGTTTTCCGTTCACCCTCACCGGCCGCACCACGACCGTGCCGTTCCGACTTTTCAACCATGGCGACGTCCCGTTGACGGTGCGCGTCCACATGAGTTCATCAAAGCTTCGCTTCCCTGACGGCGACCTGTCGGTTCTGATCCCTCCGCAAGGGTCGACATCGGTCGACATCCGAATCGAAGCACGCACGAACGGCGACTTTCCCGCGACGCTCACCGTGCTCACACCGTCTGGTGACATCCTTGCCATGCCCGTGCAGCTCACCGCCAGCGTCACCGCCCTCAGCGGTCTGGGAAATCTCTTCACCGGCGCATTTCTGCTGGTCGTGCTCACCTGGTGGGTTCGTCACCTGCGCCGGAGGCGTCGCGGCAGAGCCGCAAACATTGCGGCCGAACGCCATCCGGTCCGCCAGGGTGTCGAGCCTGCTGACCTGGTGACGGACGAAGCGGAGATGTCACCCGACGCCGCAACGAGTACTCTTCCGCCCTCGTGAGCACCAACCGCGTCCGTATCGTCACCGACTCCGCGTGCGACCTGCCTCAGCACGTCGCCGATGAGCTCGGGATCGACATCGTCCCTCTGACCATTCGCATCGACGGCGAGGAGTACGTCGACCGAGCCGACCTCACGCCGGCCGAGTTCTGGGCGAAGTGCGCCGCATCAGCCACGCTTCCCGAAACAGCGGCGCCGGCGCCCGGACAGTTCGAGGCGACATACCGCCGCCTGGCGGCAGACGGTGCGACCAGCGTTGTCGCGATCAACCTCAGCGCATCGCTCTCTGCAACCATGCAGTCCGCCGAGCTCGGCGCTCGCGGTGTCGTCGACGTCATCCCTGTCACCGTCGTCGACAGCCAGCAGTGCACGCTCGGCCTCGGTGCCATCGTCCTCGACTGTGCCCGGCTCGCCGCCGGTGGAGCCAGCCACCAGGCAGTCGTCGACCGGGCCCGCGACCTGGCCACTCGCACCAAGGTGTGGGGCGCGCTCGACACGTTGGAGAACCTGAAGAAGGGCGGCCGCATCGGTGGCGCCAAGGCGATGCTCGCGTCGGTGCTCTCGATCAAGCCGATCATCGAAGTGCGCGACGGCAAGGTGGAGGAGGGCGGCAAGCAGCGCACGCGCAGCAAGGCACTCGCCTTCCTCGTCGACCGGCTCGTCCAGGCCGGCCCGGTGGAGAACCTGATGGTGCTCAACGCCGATTGCAGCGACGTCGACGCGTTCGTCGAGCAGTTGCGCCCGCACTATGCGGGCGAGATCGTGGTTGGCGACATCGGCCCGGTCGTGGGAAGTCACACCGGTCGTGGCACCATCGGCATCGCCTACTGCGTCGCCGGGGAACAGTCGTCTGCGAGCGCATTGCCCGGTAACTGACGGCTCACGGCACTATCGTCGACGAGCGGACATGCCTGCCACCTCTTCTGGCGCGAGCCCGCCCTCGCTGCCCCCCGCCATTCTCGTCCAGCGCTATCGGCTGGAGCGCAAGCTCGCGCAAGGAGGCATGGCAGAAGTCTGGCTGGGCACCGACCTCTCACTCACTCGCCAGGTGGCCGTCAAGCTGCTGAAGCCCGCACTCGCAGCCGACCCGGTGGTGGCCGAACGCTTCCGTCGCGAGGCCATCGCTGTCGCGCAACTCAGCCATCCCAACATCGTTGCCGTGTACGACGCGGTCGACGACACAATTGGCGGCGAGAAGCGCCAAGCCGTCGTGATGCAACTGGTCAACGGCAAGAGCCTGCGCCAACTCCTCGACGAACAGAAGCGACTCAGCCCCGACCTGACCATGCACATCGGCGCGTGCATGGCGTCTGCACTCGACTACGCGCACCAGTGCAACCTCGTCCACCGCGACATCAAACCGGGCAACATTCTCATCACGCCTGACGGGCGAGTGTTGCTCACCGACTTCGGAATTGCCAAGGGACTGGGCAGCTCAGAGGAAGATCTCACCAGCCCCAATGTAATGATGGGCACCGCCAAGTACCTCTCGCCGGAGCAGGTCCGCGGTCGCAAACTCGATGGCCGCGCCGACCTGTACTCGCTTGGTCTCGTACTCTACGAATGCCTCGCTGGGCGAGTGCCATTCCTGGGCGAGACCGATGCCGACACCGCGCTCGCCCGCCTCAACAGAGACCCAACCGACCTCACCCGGCTGCGCCCGACGCTGCCGTACGGGTTGGCCCCGCTGATCCACAGGCTGCTGTCACGCAAGCCCGACGACCGCCCCGACACCGGGGCCGACGTGCGCAACGAACTGCAACGTATCGCCGGCCAGCCACGACATGACCTCACCGGCGACGTCACGCGTGATGGCACACGTGGCACTCCACCACGCGGACAGGCACCACGCGGACCGGCACCACGCGGACCCCGCACCGGTCAGACACCGACAACCCGCAACACGGGGTCCACGCCGACGGTGCCCAGCAGTACCAGCCCCAACGCGCGCCGGTCGGCACCGGTGACCAACACACGCAACCCCACACCGGTCAGCGGCTATCAACCGGTGCGTCCCGGCCGCGCCGCTGGGGCGCCGGTGCGCGTCGACAGAACTCCGCCGTCGTCCGCTCGCCCACGCCAGCAGCCCAACCGCAAGTTCGAGCAGAAGAGCACGCCGTCCATGGTCGTGGTCGGTGGGCTTCTCCTGATCGCGTTCATCGTCGGACTCGTGCTGTGGGTCACGATGAGCAACGATGACGCATCCGGGTTCGCGGTTGCCACCACTCTCGCCCCCGTCACCACTGTCGCCGAAGCCGCCCCGCCCGCGGCATCGGCAATCGTCGCCGTGCGCACGTTCGACCCCGAGGGTGACCAGGTGGAGCGCGACGAACTCGTCGGCAACGCCATCGACGGCGACCTCAGCACCGCCTGGACCACCGTGTGCTATTCCTCCAAGTTCCTCGGTGGCAAGCAGGGGGTCGGGCTGGTGGCGGACCTCGGATCGAATGGCACCGGCACCTTCACGATCGCCCTCGGCAGTGCCCCGTACCAGGTCAAGGTATTCGCTGCACCCGACGGAGCGGTACCGACCAGCTTCTCCGGCTGGGGTTCGCCGGTGAAGTCCTTCAACGGCGTCGAGGCCGCCACGCTGTCAATTGACCTCACCACACCGACGCGCTATGTGCTCGTGTCGTTCAACGAGTTGGGTTCCGACCCCGCCTGCACCGCCAACCCATACCGCGGCGTCATCGAGGAACTCACTTTCGCCTGACGCATAGGTTGCTCGGGTTGGCGTGCACCGTCCGTCGCGGGCGTGTGGCACTACGCTGGCCAGATGGCTGTGCCGCTCGACGATGCTGCGCTTGTCCGCGCAGCGCAGAGCGGCGACCGCGGTGCGCTCGACCAACTGTTGCGACGGCACTACGACCGCGTGTTCGGCGTGTGCCGTCGAATCACCGGCAATGATGCCGACGCCGCCGATGCCGCACAGGACGCAATGATCGCGATGGTGCGCAGCCTCACCCGTTTCGACGGTCGTGCGTCGTTCGGCACCTGGGCATACCGAATCGCCACCAACGCCAGCCTGGATGAACTTCGCAGGCGCCGACGACGACCCCTGGTCGCTGGCCGCGACCACCAGGACGACCGGCGCGACCACGACCTGCACGACCACGCCGACCCGACCGCCGGCGATCGCATCGAACAACTCGGCGATCGCGAACAGATCGATGCCGCGCTCGCCGCGCTCCCCGAGGATTTCCGAGTACCGGTGGTCCTGCGCGATGTTGCGGACCTGGACTACGCCGAGATCGCCGCCATCCTCGACGTGCCCGTCGGCACCGTCAAGAGTCGCATCGCTCGCGGTCGCGGAATGCTGGCCACCACAATTTCCCGGGCCGACGGGAACCACCGGCACGCGTCGGAGCGTCCAACAATCGAACCTGATGAGACGCAATGACCGACCACGACCCGAATGACGAACTGAATCCACAGCACGAGCTGGCCAGCGCATACCTCGATGGTGTTGCCAGCCCGGCCGAGCGAGCGCGGGTCGAGGCTTCCGCGGAGCTGATGGCGCTCGTTGCGTCCTTCGCCGTCGTACGTGCACGAATTGCCGACGTCGCACCCGTCGCACCCGACACTCGTGATGCAGCCTTCGCTGCGGCTTTCGCCGAGTTCGATGCACCGGCCCTCGCGCCAGCAGCCGCCGCTGCCGCGGTCATCCCCATGCGCTCCAGTCGGCGCTGGTCGCGCCCTGTGCTGTCGGTCGCCGCGGCGGTGCTGCTGGTCGGCGCCATCGGCGTTGCTGCCAAGGGCGGGTTCTCTGGCGATGACTCGACGTCGAGCGCCGACCTCGAGAAGAGTTCCAAGGTTGCCGCTGCAGACCCTGCCACCGAATCGGCAGCGGACACGATGACCGCGATGTCACCCTCCACCATCGGCTCCATCAACGGCAGTGCCCAAGCGCCCCTCGTCGTCGACAGTCCTGAACAGCTGAAGGCCCTTGCCCTCAACTCGGTCGCTGACTCCGCACCACCCACCGGCGGCTCCCCCGAGACAACTGCCCTCGCTGGCGAGACGACCGCCGACACCCTCGCACCGTTGGATGTCGTCTCCTATGGGCGTGCGGCCTTGGGCTGCCTCACCGCCCAGCAGGAGTTCCTCGCCGACATTCAGTACCAGGGCACGTTCGCCATCGCGGCTCGCGATACGGTCACCGGCATGGTCTCTGCCATCACTGACGAGTGCACCGTGCTCACCGTTGTCGGGCCGTAGTCCGCGGTCGTGCAGATAACACTCCTCGCTGCCACTGCCGTGTTGGCACTTGCCAACTGGTGGTCGCGCGTCATCAACTCCGAACGCATCGAGCGATGGGCGAAGCCGCTCACCACCATGCTGGTCATCGGGCTCGCCCTAGCCAACGAGTCACCCACCGGGCGGGTTGCCACCGCTGTCATTGCACTCATCTTCTGCCTGTGGGGCGACATCGCCCTGATGGCACCGATCGACAACTTCGTGCTCGGTCTGGCGTCGTTCCTCATCGGTCACGTCGTGTTCATCGTCTTGTTCGCGCAGTACGGCATGCCACACGTTGCGTTCGGCGCGGCGGCACTCGCCCTGATGGCAGTGCTCGCCGCCACAGTCGGCCGCCGCATCGTCAACGGTGCGGCAGCGAAGGACCCTGCGCTGCGTATTCCGGTCGTCGCGTATCTCGTGGTGATCTCTGCGATGACCGTGTGCGGATGGGCAACGGGTCGTGGCTGGGTGGTTGCCGGCGCCACCCTGTTCGTCATCAGCGACTCGCTGTTGGGCTGGCGTGCGTTCGTGCGTGAACGCTCATGGATGAGCGTGGCAGTGATGGTCACGTATCACGGCGCGATCGTCTCGCTGGCGCTCAGCCTCTGGTAACACGGCGGGTAGGCTCCAGCCCATGCCGGGCAACCCCTTCACCGATCCCAACTGGGCCCCCGACCTCGCCGACACTGTCGAGCGCGTGGTCGGCAAGGTTCGCGCCGTAGCCACCGACAACGCCATCAAGGCATCGCGTGGTGTCGTCTTCGGGGTGCTCGCGCTCATCGCCGCACTCGTCGCGATTCCGCTCGTCATCATCTTGCTGCTCGGTGTGTTGCGCGAGGGCCTCGGCTTCTTCGTCAGCCATGGTCGTGCGGTCTGGATCTCGTACATGGCGCTCGGTGCCATCTTGATGATCGTCGGCTTCTTCGCGCTCCGCGCCCGCTACGCCAAAGAGCCCGCATGAGCCATCACCCAGTACTCATCATCGGTTCCGGCCCCGCCGGGCTCACCGCCGCCATCTATTCCGCGCGCGCCAACCTGGCGCCACTGGTCATCGAAGGCGAGCCCAGCAGCACCAGCGACCAGCCCGGTGGCCAGCTCATGCTCACCACCGAAGTCGAGAACTTTCCCGGCTTCCCCGAGGGCATCATGGGTCCAGATCTGATGATGCGCATGCGTGAGCAGGCCGCTCGCTTCGGTGCCCAGTTCCTCACCGAGAAGGTCACCGCCGTCGACTTCACCGAGCGCCCGTTCAAGGTGTGGGTGCGCGACACGATGTTCACAGCCGACTCGATCATCGTCTCCACGGGCGCGCAGAGCTTGATGCTGGGCCTCGAGGCGGAATCACGCCTGCTCGGCCACGGCCTGTCCACGTGTGCAACGTGCGACGGTTTCTTCTTCCGCGGCCAGGAGATCGCCGTTGTCGGTGGCGGTGACAGTGCGGTGGAGGAAGCCAGCTTCCTCACCAAATTCGCCTCCAAGGTCATCCTCATCGTGCGCCGCGACGAGCTGCGCGCCAGCAAGATCATGCAGGACCGTGCGTTCAACAACCCCAAGATCGAGCTGCGCTGGAACACGGTGGTCGACGAGCTGGTCGGCGAGCACAAGCTGGAAGGCGCCGTCGTTCGCAACGTCATCACCGGCGAGGTCACCACGCTGGCGGTCACCGGCCTGTTCGTCGCCATTGGCCACCGACCCAACACCGACCTGTTCAAGGGAGTGCTGGCGATGGAGGACAACGGCTACCTCATCACCAAAGCCGGCTCCTCGTACACCGACGTCGAGGGTGTCTTCGCCTGCGGCGATGTGCAGGACCACACCTATCGTCAGGCCATCACCGCAGCCGGGTCGGGCTGCACAGCGGCAATCGACACCGAGCGCTGGCTGGAAGCCGTCGGTCACTCGTCACACTCCTGACGGTTGCGCAACGAGTCGCCGTGCGGGCATGTGCCAGCGCGGTAGAATCACACTCCCCACCGAAAGGACCAGTCATGGCCGATGGCATCGTCACCCTCACCACTTCTACGTTCGACGAGACGGTTGCTTCCAGCGAAGTGCCGATTCTTGTCGACTTCTGGGCCGAGTGGTGTGGACCGTGCAAGATGATCGCACCCATCCTCAGCGAGATCGCCGCAGAGACACCTGGCCTGAAGATCGCCAAGCTCAACGTCGACGAGAACCCCGACATCGCCATGCGCTTCAACGTGATGAGCATCCCCACGCTGTTGGTCTTCAATCAGGGTGAAGTGCAAAAGCGCCTCGTCGGGGCCAAGGGCAAGGGTCAACTCCTTCAGGAGCTGAGCGAATTTCTACCTACTTCCCGCTGACCCCCGGTCACAGCGGCGATGCAATTCGCGACCTTCAACGGCGCCTGGCCGCCGCAGGTTTCGCACCCGCCGCAGGTACCGAGACCGGCGTCTTTTGTGCTGCCACGGAAGAGGCAACGCGAGCGTTTCAGCAGGCGCGCGGCCTGCATGCCAACGGCATCTGCGACGAGCACACATGGACAGCATTGGTCGAAGCCTCGTGGAAGCCCGGCGACCGACAGTTGCTCCTCACCTCCCCCCATCTGCGCGGCGACGATGTCGCCGAATTGCAGAGCCGTTTGGCGCGCCTTGGGTTCGACTGTGGCCGCATCGACGGGACATTCGGACCGCGCACGTCACGGGCACTCGCCGACTTCCAGTCCAACTGTGGCACCGTACCCGACGGCATCTGTGGGCCTGACACGCTGCGCATCATCGTGCGCGTCATCGGCCAGACCGGTAGCGGCCCCGGGGTGGGTGCCGTACGTGATCGCGAGAACCTGCGCGCCGGCTTTGAATCGATGGCCAACTGCCGGGTCGTGATCGGCCAGTTCGGTGGGCTCAGCGGCCTGACACGCACACTGGCACGCGAGTTGCGTCAGCGCGGCGCCACGGTGATGCCACTCGACGAACCCGATGCCGTTGCGCAGGCGGTGGCAGCCAATCACTTTGGCGCCGATGTCTACGTCGGCTTCCAGGGCCATACGGCGACCACCTCCGTTGCGCACTACTACCAGGTTCCAGGCTTCGAATCGGCTGGGGGTCGTTCGCTGGCTGAACTGATCGCGCTGGAGATCGACATCGTTCCCGGTGTGGCCACGACCGTCGGCGGTATGCGACTGCCGGTGCTGCGTGAGACCCGGATGCCAGCAGTGTTGATGACGCTCGGGCCGATACGAACGGTGACCGACGCTTCCCCCCGGCTGGCGGTCAGCGTGCTGCGAGCCCTCGACCTCTGGATCTTACGCACAGCCTAAGGGTTTATCCACAGGTTTATCCACGCATGTGCGTAACCCTCATGCGCAGGTTTTGCCCGGTAACTTCTACGCAAAGTAGGAATTGGGGTGTTATTGGCCACTCGGAGTAGTCATTTGGTGGTAAATACGCTCCAGGTCTTCAAGGTCAGCGAATTCGATGATGACCTTTCCTTTGCCCGTCCCCATCGTGACGTTCACCCGTGTGGACAAGTACTCCGCCAACAGCTCTTCCAGCTCGAGCAGGCCAGGGGGTCGCAGACGTGTCGCAGGGGTCAGGCCCGCGCCGTCGTGCACCTTGCCCGGCGTGGCAGGCTCAGTGATGGCTGGCTCACCAGAAGCACCGCGATGACGAACGGCGTCCTCGAGCATGCGGACCGACCAACCCTCGGTGGCTGCTCGCCGCGCGAGTTGCTCCTGAAACGCCCGATCAGGGCTTCCCAACAATGCCTTCGCATGGCCGGCAGACAGTCTGGCGTCAGCAAGCAGTGCCTGGATGGCAGCGGGAAGCGAGAGAAGACGGAGTGTGTTCGTGACCGCAGATCGGCTCTTTCCGACGCGCGAGGCCACCTGTTCGTGGGTCAACGAGAAGTCCTCGACCAACTGCTGGTAGGCGGAGGCCTCTTCCAGCGCGGTGAGGTCCTGGCGATGAAGGTTCTCCACCAGCGCTCGTTCGACCGACCCGAGGTCGTCGGTCATCCGTATGATCGCGGGAATTACGGCCAGACCTGCACGGCGGGCGGCCCGCCAGCGGCGCTCACCCGCAATCAGTTCATACGTACCCTCCTGCTCACCGGGCCGAACCAGAACCGGTTGCAGGACGCCGATCTCACGAACCGATGCAGCGAGCTCCGTCAGTGACTCCTCATCGAAGTGCACGCGTGGCTGATGAGGGTTGGGAACGATGCTGGCAATCGGCAAGTCGTCCAGGCGCGGTTGGTCACCTGCCTCCACCGATGTCGCGTCGGCGGGAATGAGTGCGCCGAGTCCTTTACCGAGTCCGCTGAGACGGGCCACCGCTGACCTCCTTGGCGACACCGCGGTATGCCGTAGCCCCGCGTGAGGTTGAGTCGAACTGAATGATTGGCTGGCCGAACGAGGGGGCCTCCGAAAGTCGGACCGTACGGGGTACCACCGTTCGACAGACCTTGTCACCGAAGTGCTCACGAACTTCCTTGACCACTTGCTCGGCCAACTTCGTGCGTGCGTCGTACATCACGCACACGATGGTGCTGACTTCCAACTGAGGGTTGAGGTTCCGCTTCACCAGGTCGACGTTGCGCAGCAGTTGGCCCAGACCCTCCAACGCGTAGTACTCGCACTGGATCGGCACCAAGACTTCCGAGGCGGCGTTGAGACCGTTGACCGTCAAGAGACCCAGCGATGGGGGACAGTCGATGAGCACATAGTCGTAGTCATCGAGCACATCAGCGATCGCCTTGCGAAGGCGATTCTCGCGGCTGAACGCAGGAACGAGTTCAATCTCCGCGCCAGCGAGATCAAGGCTGGCCGGGGCAACGAACAGGCCCTTCACCGACGATGGTTCCACGCAGTTCTCCAGCGGCACCTCGTGCATGATCACGTGGTACATCGACGTCTCGAGACCCCGATTATCGATACCAAGGCCAGTCGACGCGTTCCCCTGCGGATCCAGGTCGACGATGAGGGTGCGGTAGCCGAGCTCAGCCAGACAGGCACCAAGATTGACGGTGGTCGTCGTCTTTCCCACACCACCCTTCTGGTTGGCAATGGCGATCACACGGGGAAGGGGACGGCTCGCACTTGCGGCTGGCGTCAGCACAGAACAACTCCTGCAGGCTCAAGCCCAATGAGCCGCATGTCGGCGGGGGCGATGCCGAAGGATAGCGGACAATGCCTGCTACCTGGTGTATCGCCCCATGACACTGGACACCTTGTTCCACGTGGAACAACTTCTGCCTGATGTGCGGGGGAGCGCATGAGTGTTCCACGTGGAACACTCATGGGCGATCTACCCTCGCAAAAAGACGCGTACGCCCTGCTCACGGCCCTGGTCGAGAAGGTTCGAGGCGGCCAGCAGTTCCGTCGGCCAGCGCTCGTCGTCGTCGGTCGGGGGTTCACTTACGACCAACCGTCCACCACTACGCAGCAAAAGACTCGCCCAGCGCGCCGTGATCGAAGGTGCGGCAAAGCTGCGGGCGGTGACCGCGTCGAAGCTGCGGGGGCTCGCGTCGCCGACCGATCGCACATCTCCAGCAACCACCGTCACGCGGCCACCCAGATCGAGTGATCGAACAGCACGGGACAACAGGTCGGCTCGTGAAAGCCGGCGCTCCACCAGCGTCACGTGAATATCTGGGCGTCGAACAGCGATCACCAAGCCGGGGAGTCCTCCACCAGAGCCGAGATCTACCAGCGTGCTCACCCCCACGGGGAGCGCCGCCACAAACTGTTCCGCGTGAACAATTGCTTGTTCGAGTGACGCTTCTCCGATCGCACCGCGCGCTTGAATAGCGCGCAGTGCGGTGAGGAGTAGTGAATCGTCAGGCATTCGCCGGGGCAATGATGACCCGACGGTTCGGGTCGTCGCCCTCGGAGCGAGTGGCGATGCCCTCGACTCCGGACAAGGTGTCGTGAATGATCTTGCGATCGGCCGACGACATCGGCTCCAGTACGCGAGCAACACCAGAGGTCGTGACCTCGCTAGCCATTTGCGTGGCGAAGGCACCGAGCGCAACCCGGCGACGCTCACGGTAGCCACCAACGTCGACACGCAACCGGGTCTCATGGTCACCGAGACGGCGCTGTGCAGCGACGCGGGCCAGATCCTGTACGGCCTGCAGGGTGGTGCCACGGGGGCCGACGAGAAGCCCCAACTCCTGGCCATGCACGCGAACCTCCAGGTCATCGCCGTCTTGCACCAGCTCAGCAGTACCGGTGAGGCCGAAGGCCGACACCAGTTCCGTCATAAATCGAACGGCTTCTTCGCCTACCTGCTGTGCGTCCACGAGCTGCTCCTTGGTGTCTCCGTCGGTCGACGGTGTGTCGGTTTTGGTCGTACGGCTCTCGCGACGACCGCTCTCGTCAGTGGTGGCACGGGTGCGGGTCTGCTTGGTTGGCGCTGATTTGGCAGCAACAGGTGGCGTGCTGGCCTTGGCCGTTGCGGCGCGAGGCGCCCGCGGAGCGCGTGCGACCGGTTCGCCCTCGACAGCGGGGGAAGCACTCGCCTTGTCTGACTTCTCCGAACGCTTACGGTCGCGTCGATCCACCTTCTGGCGTGCTTGCGTCGGGCGAACCCGGGCGCGGACCCGTGCTTCGCCGCGAACACGACCGAAAAGACCCTGCTTGGGCTCTTCGAGTACTTCGAAATCAGCGTCCTCTTCGTGGACGCCCAACTGATCGAGCGCCTTTTCCTTCGCTTCGGCAACTGTCTTACCGATTGTTTCGACCCATTCCATACTGTCTGACCTGCTACTTCTTCTTGGGGGAAGGGCCGGACCCGTCAGGGCGCGCCGCCTTCCCGGTGGAGGCGGGGCGAGATGCCGGACGCCCTGAACTTGGGGTTGGCTTGTTCTTCGGTGGCGTCACACGCTTGCTGGTCGTGGGCGTCGGCGATGCGCTCGAGGCCTTCGGTGGTTGTTTCGCAGCAGAGAGTTCACGCTTGGCATTGGCGAACATGCCCCCACCACCACCATCCTTCTTCGCAATTTCACGCGCGTGCTCGCCGGCACGTTGCGCCTGGCGACCGAGCGACTCGTGACCGTGATAGAACCGGCGAGTGATGTAGACGTTGAGCCCGATACGGAAGATCGCTTGCGCCATGTAGTAGATCACCAGGCCGGTGAGGTAGAAGCCCATGAACACGGCGAACACCACCGGCAGGTACTGCATCAACTTCTGCTGCATCGGCGACACCGACGGCGACACCGCCGCGCGAGAGGCAACCATCTTTTGCTGGACGAAGTACAACGCCCCCAGCACCAGGACCAAGAGCGCGTACTTGATCCCCTCACCGAAGCCCGAGTTGACGATGACGTTGTAGGGACGACGCGACAAGTCGAGCCCCCACGACAGCATCTGGGTCTTGTTCTCCAGCGACGTGTACAGCTTCGTGGTGTGATCGAGATACAACGGCTCGAAGGTTCCCTTGGGCCCCTTGTTGCTGAGGCCATGCAGGATTCGGAACATGATGATGAACACCGGCATCTGCAGCACCAGCGGCAGACACGAGGCCAGAGGGTTGACCTTGTGCTCCTGATAGAGCTTCATCATCTCTTCGTTGAGCTTTTGACGGTCGTTACGGTGCTCTGCCTGCAGCTTCTTCATCTGCGGCTGCAGCTTCTGCATCTCCAGCATGCCCTTGGTGCTCTTCAGAACCAGAGGAGCCGTGATCAGCATCACGAGCAACGCCACGATCGAGATGGCCAGGACGTAGTTGTTCGTGAAGCTGTAGAACCACGCGAGCAGCTTGGCCGGCTGCTCGAAGAACTGAATGGCGATCATGCGAAGAGACCCTTTTCCTGTCGTGAGGAAACCTGTGAGGAAACTGGAGTTGAGGAGTGTGCGGATGTGACGGTGTGTTCAGCCGGCGGCACTGGGTCCCAGCCCGACGGCCCGAACGGCCGACAGCGAACAAGACGACGAAGGGTCAACCACAACCCTCGAACGCTGCCGTGAACCTCGAGGGCTTCGACGGCATAGCTGCTACATGAGGGACTGAACCGGCATGGTGAGGGCCGACCTTCCATCGCCTTCTGATAGGCGATGACCAGGCGAATCAACCGCGAACGCGGCGGAGAATCTGCTCCAGATCGAACTGCAGTTCGACGAACGACCGTCCGGCGGCAGCGGGCTGCACACCGAACAGGTACATCCCCGCTGGTAGGCCAGCTTCTCGAGAGGCCTGCTGCAACATGGCCCGCAGTTGCCGGCGAACACGGTTGCGTACGACGGCGGGACCGAGCGCGCGACCCAGGGCGTACGCCACACGCGGCGGTGTGACGGTGCCTGGAGGATCGAGAACGTAGGTGCACCACAGCACTCCGGCCCGAGTACGCCGCCCTTGGGAGGCGATGCGCGTGAACGCGCTGCGCTCTCGGATGCGCCAGATCAAGCCGAAAGCTTGTGGCGGCCCTTGGCACGGCGCGACTTCAAGATGTCGCGGCCTGCCCGGGTGCTCATACGGTGGCGGAAGCCGTGCTTCTTGGCACGACGACGATTATTGGGTTGGAATGTGCGCTTCACGCAGCTCTCCTCGAGCCACCCTACGGTGGCGGTCTGCAGGTCGAAAGTTGCCTTGGCGCGCCGCACTACACCAGCCACGCCAATGGCCAAGTGACAAGACTAGGGGTGCGCACGGCGTCGCGGCAACCGAACGCGCAGGAAGAACTCGGCGGTCCGGGGGTGGGCGCGCGCCTGCTAGCGTGCTCAACTCTGTTCTTTAACTTGTCCACATAGTGTGGACAAGTATGTGGACAGTGCTCGATCGATGTGAAGGAGGTGCTGGTGAGCGACCATGAACAGCTGTGGACAGCCGTAGCGCAACTGCTTCGCGCGCAGGTGTCGGAGGCCGTGTGGTTCTCCACCTTCCAAGATGTCGTTGCCCTGGACAGTGACGCATCCATGCTGCGCGTCAGTGCCCCGAACGCACACTCACGCGACCGCATTCTGTCGCGCTACCTGCCGCTGGTCAGGGATGCTCTCGAGGAAATCGGTTCCAGCAACCTGCAGTTCGTGATCGAGGTGCAGCTTGTCGATAGTGAGCCGCAACCCGAATGGGTACCGGAACCCAACAGCCGCGACGGGGCGGGGCACAGCTCGCCGGGTGGGCACAGTGACCTGCCCGCAGGCAGGAGCAACAGCAGCACCATCAACCTGGCTGACACCGGCGGGATGAACCCCCGCTACACGTTCGAGACATTCGTCAAGGGTGCCAGTAACCAGTTCGCCCTGGCCGCTGCACTGCGGGTCGCAGAGACGCCCGGCCGTAGCTACAACCCGCTGTTCATCTACGGCTCGGCTGGCTTGGGCAAGACTCACCTGCTGCATGCCATCGGCCACTACGTGCACAACCACTATCAGCACGACGTCGTGCGGTACGTCAGCACGGAAACCTTCCTCAACGAGTACGTCGACGCGATCCGCACCAACACGACGGCCAACTTCAAGCGGCGCTACCGCGACATCGACGTGCTGCTGATCGACGACATCCAGTTCATGGAAGGCA